>NZ_JBNYXW010000049.1:0-1485 GCF_051380875.1 Janthinobacterium woesei | reverse complement strand
GGCGTTTGTCGGCGGTAGTGGAATAACTCCGTTCAGGGAAGGCGAAAAGTGCTAAAAAGAACCAAAAAACCGCCTAAAAAACAGCTGGAAACCGGTTTTTAGGCGGTAAGCGGTTCCAGCCTGAAAAATTTGCATTTCGGGCGACAAAACCCGAAGGACTGCGCTCTTTTTCCAACGCCCTGTTAAAGCGTCCCTGATGTCTATATTATGCTCAAATACATGATGAAATACATATCCGACATACATGAAATTTGGGTTCGAACCTCTGGTGATCTCATTACCCAAAACGACCTTGTTGAAGCGACCGTGCGCGAGGGCGAAACTTTGACGGCGCAACACGTGCTAGGGGCGCTGATGGCTGGCCAGCACAGCGTAGCCGCGAGCGGCGTGGGGTGCAGATGAACGCGCCACCACGCATCATGATCGCAGACGATGATGCGCAGATGCGCGAGTTACTTGTCTCGATATTGCACCAGCGTGGCTATCGCGATATCGTTCATGCCAGTAATGGCACGCAGGCCTATGCATTATTGGCGGACGCGAAGGAGCCGTTCGACTTGGCGCTGCTGGATCTGGAGATGCCTGGCATGAGCGGCCTCGACGTACTAAGCGCCTGTCGCCCCTTACTACCGCATTGCATGTGGGTCATAGTCAGCGGACATAGCGGACTGCCCAACGTGCTGTCGGCCATCAGTGCGGGTGCGCACGGCTTTATTGTTAAACCGTACAGTATGGTAAAGGTCTTCGATATTCTGGACAAATTCGATAGCAGGAGCTAGCAATGAAGCAGGTTGCCGGCAACCCAGCGGTTGACCACCCGCGCTGCATACTGCTGGCCAATAGCGAGTCGTCATTCGCATGAAAAATTGCGCAGAATAACGCTTTGGTTGAAGTGGCAGATGAGCAATGCAAGTTAGCGCGCATGGCGGCGCTGTGCCACCACCGTGCGCGTCAGCGGCGATTTGTAGCATGGAAAATATATGAAAAAGATCGATATATCCGAATTGAGAATTGGCATGTACGTTGAGGATTTCTGCGTGCCTTGGCTGAAGAGTCCCTTCTGGTCCCTTTCTTTGCTGGTGGACACGCCAGATAAACTGGCCAGGATCATAGCAAGTAACGTTAGCGAATTGCTTATCGACCCGAGCCGGGGCGCCGACATCGCGCTCGCGCCGTCAGTCGGCGCGGCAACGGCAAAGGCGACGCTAGCCAAAGCGGCTCCGTTTCGTTATCCGCCGGTTGTACCGACGTCGATGGCGACCGAACTCGATCGCGCCGCGCAGCTCTTGACCGAATCAAAAACTGCGGTCAGCTCTATGTTTCATGAAGCGCGCATGGGAAATGCGATCGCCGCCGAACAAGTGCGGCCCCTCGTTGACGAAATCGCCATGTCGGTCATGCGCAACCCGGATGCCTTAGTCGGCTTGGTTCGGCTCAAACATGCCGACGAATATACCTATATGCATTCGGTGGCGGTATGCGCGC
>NZ_JBNYXW010000048.1:0-1554 GCF_051380875.1 Janthinobacterium woesei | reverse complement strand
AACAGAGATTAAACTGAAGAGTTTGATCCTGGCTCAGATTGAACGCTGGCGGCATGCCTTACACATGCAAGTCGAACGGCAGCACGGAGCTTGCTCTGGTGGCGAGTGGCGAACGGGTGAGTAATATATCGGAACGTACCCTAGAGTGGGGGATAACGTAGCGAAAGTTACGCTAATACCGCATACGATCTAAGGATGAAAGTGGGGGATCGCAAGACCTCATGCTCGTGGAGCGGCCGATATCTGATTAGCTAGTTGGTAGGGTAAAAGCCTACCAAGGCATCGATCAGTAGCTGGTCTGAGAGGACGACCAGCCACACTGGAACTGAGACACGGTCCAGACTCCTACGGGAGGCAGCAGTGGGGAATTTTGGACAATGGGCGAAAGCCTGATCCAGCAATGCCGCGTGAGTGAAGAAGGCCTTCGGGTTGTAAAGCTCTTTTGTCAGGGAAGAAACGGTGGGAGCTAATATCTCCTGCTAATGACGGTACCTGAAGAATAAGCACCGGCTAACTACGTGCCAGCAGCCGCGGTAATACGTAGGGTGCAAGCGTTAATCGGAATTACTGGGCGTAAAGCGTGCGCAGGCGGTTTTGTAAGTCTGATGTGAAATCCCCGGGCTCAACCTGGGAATTGCATTGGAGACTGCAAGGCTAGAATCTGGCAGAGGGGGGTAGAATTCCACGTGTAGCAGTGAAATGCGTAGATATGTGGAGGAACACCGATGGCGAAGGCAGCCCCCTGGGTCAAGATTGACGCTCATGCACGAAAGCGTGGGGAGCAAACAGGATTAGATACCCTGGTAGTCCACGCCCTAAACGATGTCTACTAGTTGTCGGGTCTTAATTGACTTGGTAACGCAGCTAACGCGTGAAGTAGACCGCCTGGGGAGTACGGTCGCAAGATTAAAACTCAAAGGAATTGACGGGGACCCGCACAAGCGGTGGATGATGTGGATTAATTCGATGCAACGCGAAAAACCTTACCTACCCTTGACATGGCTGGAATCCTTGAGAGATTGAGGAGTGCTCGAAAGAGAACCAGTACACAGGTGCTGCATGGCTGTCGTCAGCTCGTGTCGTGAGATGTTGGGTTAAGTCCCGCAACGAGCGCAACCCTTGTCATTAGTTGCTACGAAAGAGCACTCTAATGAGACTGCCGGTGACAAACCGGAGGAAGGTGGGGATGACGTCAAGTCCTCATGGCCCTTATGGGTAGGGCTTCACACGTCATACAATGGTACATACAGAGCGCCGCCAACCCGCGAGGGGGAGCTAATCGCAGAAAGTGTATCGTAGTCCGGATTGTAGTCTGCAACTCGACTGCATGAAGTTGGAATCGCTAGTAATCGCGGATCAGCATGTCGCGGTGAATACGTTCCCGGGTCTTGTACACACCGCCCGTCACACCATGGGAGCGGGTTTTACCAGAAGTAGGTAGCTTAACCGTAAGGAGGGCGCTTACCACGGTAGGATTCGTGACTGGGGTGAAGTCGTAACAAGGTAGCCGTATCGGAAGGTGCGGCTGGATCACCTCCTTTCTAGAGTTTGCAC
>NZ_JBNYXW010000047.1:0-2357 GCF_051380875.1 Janthinobacterium woesei | reverse complement strand
GGTTGCGACACGAAGTCGCGTGTAGGAGCTGTTTCCCCGTTGACCGGAGGAGACCACCGGTGTCACCCGGTGAACCTAGGAGCCTGAATAAAGAGCGGTTCTGACAACGTAACGTAGCATCGAAAGATGCCGGATGCAAATCGTGAGTGAGGCATCCGTCTGGCAGCCATACGCTGGAGAAGTGCTAGGTAGTCGGCATGGTGAACATATGTGAATCTGCGCTAAAGGCCGTGACGAGAAACAAGCGGAAATGGCTATTGCGCTTGAACCAAAATGGTACTGGAGGTGGGAGCGGCGTCTTCAAATTGCGTCCTCGTGACCCACACACCTCCCGGTCGACAGCAGGCACCTAACCCGACGCGCTTTTACATGTGGAACGTGGAAACCCTGTATTGCTCCCTTCGGGGACAGCGGTCTGCAAGGACCGCCCATGGCGATGCTGGCATAGGAACGAGGAAAAAGCGAATGCCGCCCTGTAATGGGTCGGATAGAGGTTGCGACATCACTTCACGCGAAAGCGGGCAGACTTCCTTATGGTTTCTCTTCACGGGAGAGTTCGTAGAACCATCATTATGGAAGGAGAGCAAATGAGTGCTGCATCACTGGCGCGTGCACCTTTCAGCGTGGCGTGGGACGGCATCAATTGGGCCGAGGTTCAGCGTCAGGTACGAAGGCTGCAGACGCGTATCGTGAAGGCAACACAGGCCGGCAGACACAACAAGGCGAGAGCCCTGCAATGGCTGCTGACCCACTCGTTCAGCGGCAAGGCATTAGCTGTCAAACGGGTGACTGAAAACAAAGGCAAGAACACCCCCGGTGTGGACAAGGTAACTTGGAAATCAACGAGGGCAAAGACTAACGCGATCGCGTCGTTGACGAGGCGAGGTTACTCGTCCCTTCCACTTCGGAGAGTATTGATTCCGAAGAAAAACGGCAAGACTAGACCGCTCGGCATACCCGTGATGAGGTGCCGCGCCATGCAGGCTTTGTACCTGCTGGCGTTGGAGCCCATTGCGGAAACCACGGCCGACCTGAACTCGTATGGGTTCAGGCCGGGGCGTTCAACTGCAGATGCGGGGGGACAGTGCTTCGTCTCTCTATCGAAAAGGGCAAATGCAGCGTGGGTGCTGGAGGCCGACATCCAGAGCTGTTTCGACAAAATCAGTCATGACTGGATGATCGCCAATGTCCCCACGGACAAGGTGATTCTAAAGAAATGGCTCAAGGCGGGATACGTATATCAAGACGAACTCTTCCCCACAGAAGCCGGCACCCCACAAGGAGGCATCATCAGTCCGGTTCTGGCAAACATGACACTCGACGGTCTCGAAGCGAGACTCGCGGAGAAATTCCCGCGCGCCAAGACGACAGGCCTGAAAATGAACATGGTGCGTTACGCAGACGACTTCATTATTACTGGCCGAACCAAAGAATGGTTAGAAAATGAAGTTAAACCTGTCGTCGTTGAATTTCTGGCGGAACGCGGCTTAGTCCTGTCACCAGAGAAAACGAAAGTAACGCACATCGAGGATGGATTTGATTTCCTAGGATGGAACATTCGTAAGTACAACGGCAAGCTGTTAATGAAACCGTCGAAAGCGAACGTCAAAGGTCATCTTGACAAGGTCCGGGACATCATCAAGGGGCACAAGGCGGTTAAACAGGTCGAGTTGATCAGGATGCTCAATCCGGTTCTCCGCGGATGGGCAAACTACCACCGGCATGTCGTCGCCAAGAAAACCTTTGCTCGGGTTGATCATCAAGTCTGGTCAATGCTATGGCGATGGGCGAGAAGAAGGCACCCAAATAAAGGCGTCCGATGGGTAAAGGAGAAATATTTCCAAGCCCAAGGATGCCGGAACTGGGTATTTGCTTCAACCGAAGAAAAAGAAGATGGGACTCGGCGTGATTTCACCCTGCTAAGGGAGGCTGATACGCCAATACAGCGGCATATCAAGATCAAGGCCGACGCCAACCCGCACGACCCGAAGTGGGAACCGTATTTCGAAGCCCGCTGGGCCAAGAAGATGCTGTCCTCCGTCAGAGGCCGTGCGAAACTATACCGAGTATGGTTACGCCAAGATGGTATCTGTTGCTCCTGCGAGGAGCCGATCTTGCTGGGCAGCCCTTGGGATGCTCGTCATACCGTGAAGCGAGTTGATGGTGGGACAGATGCCGCAAGCAACCTCCAGCTACACCATCTCGATTGCCGTAGAAAGAAATAACTTGCTGGAATATACAGTGGTGCAACCGGGTGCTGAAAAGTGCCTTTGCAGAGGCTTGAGCCGTGTGCGTCGAAAGAAGCACGCACGGTTCTTAGGGGGCTGGGCGCGGGCAACCGCGTCCGGCTACCCTGC
>NZ_JBNYXW010000046.1:0-2852 GCF_051380875.1 Janthinobacterium woesei | reverse complement strand
TGATTGCCGGCCGGACCTACCGCCATCGCGAAAATCTCTCAAAACCACGAACTCCAGGCCGAAAACCGCACAAGGCCATGAGTCAGAAAAATTGCTGAAATGTCTTAACTTGGGTGGGTTGGGTGGCTGCTCCTCGCCCAAGTCTCGAATAGATCAGATAAGAACCTTTGAGCGGCCTGTATTCGCCCCAGCCGCTGCTGCCCTCTGCATAAGCCAGCGAAAATGCGATGATGGCGCCTAGCGCCAGAGCCCACGATTTTTTCATCTCAAGGGCTCAATTCCAAGTGGAAGTGATGGTCGTGATTTTTGAACGGCGTCACGAATGGAATGGCGGTATCGTTAAATAGCACCCTGCGCACGCTGGCATTGGCGGTGCCGTTAGCCAGACTGATGTTGCCGATGCCAAATTTCCGCTTATTGCTTGCTTGCCATTCGCGCTCCACATACAGGAGCGTCATCATCATGTTTGGGTGCGCAAATTGGCTGGCCAGCACCCCTGCCCGGGGTGCCATATACATAGTACCCGGCATCTTCCGGGGCCTGGGGCAGGATGAAAAAGCCGCGTTTATCCTTGGGTTGAACTTCGAGCGTGATCAACTCCGCTATAGGGGTGCTGGGATTGTTTCGCATTCCGTTCAAACTGGAATTGCGGTAAATCAAACAATTGCAGGCAGGGAGCTGCAAGCGGGGCAAGGGGCAAGGGTCAAGGGCAAGGCTCACGTCTGCCATTCAGACACGACCTGAACCGTTGATGTTTCTTTTAGGAAAAACCGCCTGCGGCGCAAGAGCCAGTCAGACGAATCGGAGAAGGTTGCGCTTGCAAGCGCAACCCGGTTTTGCGGCTATCGGATGAGCAACGCTCATCCCCCGAAAAACCCCCGCGCCCGTGCCGGATGCGGATTTGATACCCGCGCTCTGCATGCATGGAATAAATAAAAAGGGCCTCCCCGCCAAAACGGGGAAGCTCTTTTTATTTATTCAGTGGTGGGACGGCGGAATCGAACCTACCGTAAACTTAGATTTTTTAGGCATCTTCAAGGTTTTGCTGGCAAAATGCAGACAATCAACCCGCAACGGCAGCTGTTGGCCAGAAACGGTCGCTGCCTATGCGTGTCTGCACCGGCCGCGTTGCCATTAATCGTTTTGCAGCCATGCTCAACAAGCATTCTAAGACACGAAATACATGCCAATTACAGCGAAACCCTTTGGCTGCCAGGAGCAATTCGACTGGGGCGCAGACATCCACTCGGTTGCCTACGACGGTGGTTTGTCGATACGCGTCCTTCGAAACCGCAACAGGGATGATGGGATCGAGGTCACATTTACCCATGTTGACGGATTCAGGCTTCTTGATGAAGTCCCACTGGCAGAGTACTGGATCGGTGAAGGCTTCCCTTCGGGTTATCTCGTCCTTGAGGTGTTCGATGGTGGTTGGGCGAAGGAAGAAGACGAGCGGCTCGGCTATACCCAGTCGCTACGCGAGTGGATTATTGTGACGGCTGGTGCTTGCGTCAGCGTTTTCTCGAAGCACGAACCAGAGATTCATGACGCCATCGGGGCTGCCAAGATTTAGCCACTGACACGACGTGGCCACCTTCAATCGTCAAGGCTTCTGTCACCCATTCGTATGTCCGCAATGGGGCGCAAGCGGACGGAGCCGATTAGCGCTCTGAATCGCCACCAGTAGCTTAAGACCGCGATTTTCAGCGCGGGAATTTATACCGTACCAGCAGCGTAGGTCCTTTACCGCCGGGTGGCGTCAGCAGTATCTCGTCATCCGGCTGCATCTCCTCATACATCACCGTGCAACAGGTCGGCATCGAGTGGCCGCGCGCGGGATAAACGCCAACGTCGGTGTGCAGGGTCGCAGCGCGTACGTCCACGCTGGTTTCGCCGGCCTTTCCTGCTTCTTGCAGCAGCTTGCGCAGTGCGGTGACGAAGTCCCCTTTGCTGAGTCTGGCAGGTGCTTGGGTTGCTTGCGGGCGAGCGGTTGCGTCGTTTTTCATGGCAGTTTCCTTCAGTGAATACATTCCCGCCACTATATCATTGGCCCCTAATGTTGCATGACAGTCAGCCGGTAGATTTAATCGTTAAAGACCGAACACAATTTCCGCTTTTGATCCGGCCGCCTGATCTGCATCCGGCATCCAACGCCCATATACTCTTGCAATCATCGTCCAGTCAGCATGCCCCATCTGTTTTGCCACCCACATAGGGTGTTCACCGGCCGAGAGCATCATGCTGGCGTAGGTGTGCCGCGTCTGATAAGGGTTGCGATACCGCACGCCAGCGTTTTGCAGGATGCCGCTCCATAAAGTCTTGCGGATCGGCTGGTCCCCCTCCCAGCGCCGCTCCAGGCGAGGATTTTGAAAAACTTCCTCGCCCTTCGCCCACGTGAATGCCTTTTGCTCCTGCAGCGCATGCATGGCGCGTTCCAAAAGCTTGACTTCGCGGCGACCGGCGTTCGTTTTCGTGCTCTCTGCCGCTTTGGAATGCTGCGTGAGGGCACGCGTCACCATTGCGACGCCGCGCACGAAGTCCACATCGGCCCAATCCAGTGCCACCAGCTCAGACGTGCGCAGGCCGGTCCAGAAGGCAAACTGCAGCAGGTTGCGCCCCTGGCCGGTTGCATACGTGAGAATCGCCGTCTGTTCCTCCTTCGTGAACGGGTCGATATCGTCCTTCGACTGCGGCGCCTCCACCTTGGAGTAACACCAGCGCGCCAGCGGGTTGCCGTGGTGAGCGACAATTATCTTGGCCGGTAGACGACAACTATCTTGGCCGGTTTATCACCTGAAACCGGTCCGGTGCGGAAGCGAGGTTTACAGTTGTTTCATTCAGCATGGAGCTGG
>NZ_JBNYXW010000045.1:0-2943 GCF_051380875.1 Janthinobacterium woesei | reverse complement strand
CCACTTCCAGCTTCAGGCTGGTATCGAATACTCTACGTTTTTTTGTTGTCATGCTTCACTCCTCAGAAGATGGATTTTCCACCTATTGAGGTGTCCGGGCAAATTAGACCACAGCACTTCTGAACGTATTTGAGGTCACGCCGCAATCAACCCGAATTCGGAACTACCAAGTCTACATTTTCGCCTGTTTTCTAACACCGACGTCCGTTCCAGATAACCTTCGCACAAATCCAATGCATCTTCAAAAATAAACACCCTTTTCCTTCCGAATTCAGTTGGCGCCCATTATTGCGGCTTGGCGTACTTTGCGACGCCTGTTACATCGAACACCACGCAACGCTGGTTGCCAACTACCCAAGCATCATGCCCTGGCGGCATATAAAAGACATCGCCCGGGCCATACTCCATCTCAGCCCCATCATTCATTTTAACGACCATCCGTCCCTCAAGGATGATACCTGTATGAGCTGCCTGGCAAGAATCCGTTCCTGCTATCGGTTTTACGTGCAGACTCCAGCGCCAACCAGGTTCGAATTCGCCACGCCCCATCGTGTGATTGCCGAGTGTAAAGACAGCCAGCTGACCTTTTCCATCTTTGAATGGGCGGACTTCGTCCGGCTTATCCAAAGATTTTTTTTCTAACATCCCATTCATCGCATGACCCTCCAGGTAAATTGCTGGCAAGTATGAAATTGCTGAATCAGGAAAATCAAGCAGTGATACATATGGGAACCCAGTATCCCATACCACCTGATCGACTTTGGAACTAGAACTCAAACTGGGTAGTTCAATATAGGTCGGAGCCGGAGATTTACAAGCCTGCTATACCCCACCTCGAAGTCAGCGAGAGGTGGTGCGACCACCTCTCGCTATATGTCTAGAGTTGGGTGATCATGTCCCGACGCGCAGCTTGCCCTACTTCAAAGCCAGGCGCCTGTTGAGTACACTGTTGATTCCTGTCACCCCATCGCCAGCGCCATGACCCAAGCCCTTCACAGCCAAGCCAGTACCACCCACCTGATTCGGGAAGAAATCCGCAACTCGACACTTTCCCAACAGGAACTGGCCGAGCGTTATAACGTGAGCCGCCTGAAGATCCGCAAATGGCAGAATCGCGACAGCCCGCAAGACCGCTCGCACCGGCCGCACACTATGCACACGACGCTCACGCCCACCCAGGAGCTGATCGTCGTGGCGCTGCGCACTACGCTGCTCTTGCCCACCGACGACTTGCTGGCAGTCGCGCGCGAGTTCGTCAATCCGGCGCTTTCGCGTGGTGCCCTGGGGCGCTGCTTGCGGCGCCATGGTGTGTCCAGTCTGCTCGAACTGGCTGCACGCGAAGGCGACAAGCCGGTCACCAAAAAGTCGTTCAAGGATTACGAGCCCGGCTTTTTACATATGGATATTGGCCGGTGAAGCGAGTTGTTGTTAATCCTTCCTAGTCGTCGCCTTGCCGCTGGCCGGTGCTTGCGCGGACTTGGCGGCACGACGCCGGTAACTCTCAACGTTGAGTTCGAAGATGGTCGAGTGATGCACCAGCCGGTCAACCGCCGCCAGCGTCATCGCCACCTCCGGAAACACCTGGTCCCAGC
Source organism: Janthinobacterium woesei (assembly GCF_051380875.1). NCBI lineage: Bacteria > Pseudomonadati > Pseudomonadota > Betaproteobacteria > Burkholderiales > Oxalobacteraceae > Janthinobacterium > Janthinobacterium woesei. Next base: position 1,351 of record NZ_JBNYXW010000045.1, on the reverse strand, counting down.
CAGAGAATGGTTGGTTGGCGGTGATGGCCAGGCTCTTGCGCTCATAGCGTGCCGCGATCAATTCGAACAGCACTGACGTTTCTGCTTGGTCGCGTCGAACATAGCTGAGGTCGTCGAGGATGAGCAGGTCGAACCGGTCCAGCTTCGCGATCTCGGCCGGCAACCGCATCTCGCGACGCGCCACTTGTAGTCGCTGTACGAGATCGCTGGTGCGCGTAAAGTGCACGCGGTAGCCGCGATCAATCAGACCGTTTCCGATAGCGCACACGAGGTGGCTTTTGCCCACGCCAGGCGGCCCGAACAGCAGTAAGTTGGCGCCCTGTTCAACCCAGCCGTCACCCTCGACGAGTGCCGTGACGTGAGCTTTCGACACTGTCGGCACGGTCGTGAAGTCGAAGCTCGACAGCAACTTGCCAGCCAGCAGTTGAGACTCCAGCCGATGCCGCTCCAGACGCCGCGTTTCCCGTTCGGCCAGTTCGTGCTCCATCACGGCGGCGAGGAACCGTTCGGCGGGCCATCCCTCTTTGTTCGACTGGGCCGCCAGCGCACCCCACAGCCGCTTGATGGTGGGCAAACGCAGTTCGGTGAGGATCAGCGGCAGGCGTGCCACCACGTCCGTCACGCGGCCTCCAGCAGCTGGTCGTAGGCGGCCAGGTCGGGCAACGTCACAGTCACGTCCTGGTAGTGCGCCGGATGCGGTGCAAGCTCAAGTCGCAACTGCTCCAGGTCCGGTAATTGTCCGCTATCGAGCAGCAGTGCCAGGCGCTGCGCCAGAGCCGCCTCGCAGCCGCCGTTGCCGGCCAGATCCAGCAAACCCACCATTAGTCGGCACGCGCCCACTTCTGGCAACTGCTCCTTGAGCTGGGCCCACATCAGGCGGTATTCGGTGCGCGGGAACAGCGCATCGCGCAACACCGAACGGGCCAGCGCGCCGGGTTTGCGCTTGAGCGCTGGCAGCAGGTGGCGGTAGTCGACGACCTTGCCGCGCCCGTTGGCGTCGGGTTGGCCGCGCGTTAGTTCCAGCACGCACACATTGCCTAGCCAGCACTCAAGCTTGTCGCTGTAAATGCGCACCTTCAGGCGATGTCCCACCAGCCGTGATGGCGCCGTGTAGAGCACCTTCTTTACCGTCATCGTGCCGTATTTTGTGACGCGGGCATCGACCTCTTCGTAGTCGCTGCTGCGCCGCACCGGTAACGCACTGAGCAGCTTGCGCTCTTCGTTGAACTTGCGTGCCACCCGGGCGTTGAGCCGCCCGAACACTTCGGCGACGAATTGCCGGTACGCGTCGAGGTCGGCGAAGTCGCGGTGCCCGCGCAGCAGCAGCGCCTGTTCCATGGTGCGCTTGAGC
>NZ_JBNYXW010000044.1:0-3514 GCF_051380875.1 Janthinobacterium woesei | reverse complement strand
CCCTCGTTGACGAAATCGCCATGTCGGTCATGCGCAACCCGGATGCCTTAGTCGGCTTGGTTCGGCTCAAACATGCCGACGAATATACCTATATGCATTCGGTGGCGGTATGCGCGCCGATGATTGGTAAGCGTGACGCCAACACCGTCTGGACGTAGGTAGCCTTGTCCTTCAGAGTAGTTCCCACTACTTTTATGATGGGAACTACTTTGGATACTGAAATGAAGTCGGGTAACCGGAAAGGGCGGCCGAACTATCCGGTCGAGTTCAAGCGGCGACTCGCTGCTGCCGCGTGCGAGGCCGGGGTGTCGGTTTCGAAGCTCTCGATGGCCAACGGGGTCAACGCAAACATGGTGTTCAAATGGCGGCGTGAGTATCGCGCCGGTCTGTTTGACGACATGCCGGCAGCGCGCACGACGTTGCTGCCGGTCGTGCTTGCAGACACTTCGTTGAAGGTGGCGCCGGCGCCGGCTGCTGCGACATCGAGTGCGGTCGAGATCATCTTCGCAAACGCGGTGGTGCGCGTCCATGCGGACGTCGACGCTGCGCTGCTCAGAACGATCTTCCAGAGCCTGCGCGCATGATCGGGCTACCGGCGGGCACACGCATCTGGATCGCTGCGGGCTTCACGGATATGCGCTGCGGCTTCAATGGCTTGGCGGCCAAGGTGGAGAGCGCGCTGCTGGACGATCCATTCAGCGGTCACGTCTTTGCGTTTCGTGGTCGGCGCGGCAACGTCATCAAGCTGCTTTGGTCCAGTGGCGATGGCCTGTGCATGTTCGCCAAGCGCCTCGAGCACGGCCGCTTCGTCTGGCCGCAGGCGACCGATGGCAAGGTCCATCTGACGCCAGCCCAACTGTCGATGCTCCTCGAAGGCATCAACTGGAAACAGCCTGAACGCACCGCGCCCCTCATGTCGGTGTTGTAAACGTTCAAACATGCGCGTAAACTGCGCGCATGCCTTCCAGCCCTGCCCCACTCCCCGACGATATTGAAGCCTTGAAAGCGCTGCTGATGCAGCGCGACGGCGAAGTGCAACAGCTGCGCGACACCGTCACGATGCTGGAGCAGGCTCTCAATGTCCGCTCGCTCGAAATCGAGCAGCTCAAGCTCCAATTGGCAAAGCTCAAACGAATGCAGTTCGGCCGCAAGTCCGAGAAGCTCGATCGCAAAATCGAGCAGCTGGAAACGCGACTGGAAGATCTGATTACGGAGGATGGCGCCAGCGAACAGAAAGCTGTGCTTCCCGCATCGAACGCGCGCAAGGTTGCGCGCCAGCAGCTGCCGGCGCATTTACCGCGCGAAGACAATGTCATCGAGCCGCTGGACGAGGCCTGCTCCGCGTGCGGTGGCAAACTCAAGCCCTTGGGCGAGGATGTATCTGAGCAGCTCGAACTCATCGATTTGGCCTTCAAGGTAATTCGCCATATACGGCGCAAGAAGGCATGCGCCTGCTGCGACCACATCGTGCAGGCGCCAGCGCCGAGCCGCCCGATCGATCGCGGCATCGCCGGACCAGGGCTGCTGGCCCACATACTCGTCTCCAAGTTCGCCGACCACCTGCCACTGTACCGCCAGTCCACCATTTACGCGCGTGACGGCGTCGAGCTTGACCGCTCGACGATGGCGCGCTGGGTCGGTGCGTGCGGGGCGCTGATGCGCCCCCTGGTCGACGCACTGCAGCGCTACGTGCTCCAGCCCGGCAAGATCCACTCGGATGACACTCCGATGCCTGTGCTTGCGCCGGGAAATGGCCAAACCAAGACAGCACGCCTTTGGGTCTACGTCCGCGACGACAGGCGCTCTGGTTCGACTGCGGCGCCGGCCGCATGGTTCGCCTACACACCCAATCGTCAGGGCCTGCACCCACAGTCGCACCTGGCCAACTTCAGCGGCGTTCTACAGGCGGACGCGTTTGCGGGCTACGATAAAATCTATGCCGATGGCCGCGTGCGCGAGGCAGCATGCATGGCTCATGCTCGCCGCAAGATCCATGATCTGCACGTGCGCAAGGCGACCGTGACAACGACAGAAGCGTTGCGGCGGATCGGCGAACTGTACGCAATCGAAGAACAAATCCGCGGTCAGCTACCCGATCATCGAAAGCGAATACGGCAAGCGCAGGCGCGGCCGCTGCTCGACGGCTTTGAAGTCTGGTTGCGTGCCAGACTACTCACACTGTCGACCCAGTCCGACACCACAAAGGCCATCAACTACATGCTCAATCAATGGCAGGCGCTGGTGTATTACTGCGATGACGGCTTGGCCGAGATCGACAAAAACATCGCCGAGAACGCACTGCGGACGTGCTGCCTTGGCCGCAAGAACTTCCTGTTCATGGGCGCCGACAGCGGCGGCGAACGGGCCGCAACGATGTACTCGCTGATCGTCAGCGCCAAGCTCAATGGCATCGATCCGCAGGCTTACCTACGCCATGTACTGAGCCACATTGCCGACTACCCGGTCAATCTGGTCAGCGATCTGTTGCCATGGAATGTAGCTGATAAACTCTCGCCCATATCCGCTTAGATCGGCCCTGCAAAGGAGGTTGCGGAAATATCACTTACACTCGGACTTCCCATGGCAAAGCAGCCTCAAATTATTACCCTTCACGTTGGAATCGACGACATCACGCCGGCAATCTGGCGCCGCATCGAGGTCGATGCCGACATCACACTACGTGGCTTGCATCACGTCATTCAGGCCGCCTTCGGCTGGACCAGTTCCCACCTCCACGAGTTCCTCTTGGAAGGCCACACCTACGCCATGTTGGACAACGATGGTGTGCTTGATTCCCTCGAAGATCTAGAGCAAGAAGCATTCGATGACCGCAAGGCCAAGTTGCTGCGACTGACCTACCCAGGACAAAAATTCGCCTATCAATACGATTTCGGTGACAGTTGGATACACACTATTACGGTTGAGAAAATCGAACCCGCCGCGTACAAAATGGGATGCGCCAATATCATTGACGGACAGCGCGCCTGTCCGCCTGAAGACGTCGGCGGCCCTCACGGATACGAAGAGTTCCTAAAGGTTATGCAAAAGACGCCCTGCAGCCAGCAGGCGAAAGACAATTTGATGTGGTTGGGCGGCCCCTTCGACCCGGATGCATTTGATAAACGGGTAGCGAACAGCGCGCTGCTACGCATGGGCTGGAATGGCTGGGGCAAAAAATAGCGGTTTACGTCAAGACGGTGCTGGCGCCACGCTTACGATGATTGCGCTGGCTCGTCAGTTGAAGATGCCCGACGCGCAGGTCCGCGAGCTCGGGCTGGCCGGACTCATGCACGATATCGGCAAGATGCTGGTTCCGCAAGACACCCTGAACAAACCGGGTGACCTGACCCAAGACGAATTCACGGCCATCAAGGATCATCCGGAAGCAGGGCACCGACTGTTATTAGCGGGCAACGGCGTGAGCGAGGTAGTACTTGACGTCTGCCTGCACCATCACGAAAAGATGAACGGAACCGGCTACCCGGCGGGCCTGGCCGGCGACGCGATCAGCGTG
>NZ_JBNYXW010000043.1:0-4534 GCF_051380875.1 Janthinobacterium woesei | reverse complement strand
ACTTTATCTGCGAAGGCCATCGGTTGTTGGGCCAGGTTGTAGTGCTCAAGCTGCACACCGTTGAGCCGCGCCCAATCCGCATCGGCCGAAAACTGGAGCAACTGCGGTTCAATGTCTACCCCGCATACGCCACTGCTGCAGCGAATACTTGAATGGTTGTCATTTGTAAGCTCTCCTGTCGTTCCTGTTACAAGACAATAGGCCCGATAGGGCCAGGAAACATGCGCGGCGGCACATTGTGCGGCATGTTTTTACAAAAAAATTGACCTCGCGATGGTTGACACGCGAATACCCGAATTTTTCATCGCGCGATGCCAAGCAGGTAAGTATGATGTCAGTATGAACTGCCATGCTCAGGTGGTTATAAGGGAGAACAAGCGATGTTCTTAGTGCGCATATTCATGGTTCTGTCTGCCCTTGCTTTCAGCGGCGCGGCCTGTGCAGAGGTCAATTGCACGGATCCCATCGGTGACTGGAAACCTCGCGAGCAATTGCAGCGGGAATCCGAACAGCGCGGCTGGACTGTCCAGCGCATCAAGATCGACGATGGCTGCTACGAGCTCAGAGCCGTCGATCGCAACGGCAACAAAATCAAGGCCAAATACTCCCCGGCGTCGCTGCGCGTGCGTAGCCTGGCGGTGGACTTCGGCAACGACGGCGATGCTTCCGACTACCTCGGCCCTGTGCCGCAGGCGCCCATCAGGAGGCGTACAGGCCCAACATCCCATGGGGAAAAGCAATGAAAAACATCACCGTCTACGCCTGCCTTGCAGGTGCATTGGCGCTGCCCGGCCTCGTCCAGGCGCGCCCGGTCGCGCTCACCGCGCAACTGAAGAACTACGCCGGCAACGGCGCGTACCTGGCGGTGTATGTCACTGATGCCGCTGGCAAGTACAAGAAAACGTTATGGATAGCAGGAAAGAAAACGAAGTATTACAAGCACCTGAGCGACTGGGCACGCGGTAGTGGCATGGCCGCGCGCGAATTTGACGGGGTCAGCGGAGCGAGCGTCGGCAGCGGCAAAACCCTCAAGGTGACAGTCGAACTGGCAGACACCTTGATTGATGCCGGCTACGAGATCCGGGTTGACAGCGCGGCAGAGGACGGGCGCGATAACCCGGCCGACGTGCGCACGCCACTGACCAAACAGGGTGCCGGCAAACCCGTCGGTGGACGCGGCTACGTCAAGTCCTTCATTTACGACATGTAGCCACCGCCCGCATGTTGCGACAGATACACTCGCTCGCAGGCCTGATCAGCGCACTGCTGGTCATCATAATCGGTTTGACGGGGGCTGTTCTGTCGACCACTCCCGCGCTCGACCGGCTTGGGACCAACGTGCCGGCGGGCGTCAGCGTTGCCGAACTCGCGGGCCGGGTGGCGCGCCACTATCCGGGAGCGGAACAGATCCAGCGCACGGCCTCCGGAACCATCATTGTCTACTACAGCGCCGGCGACATCTCGGGCGTGGACCGGATCGACCCGTCCAGCGGCAAGGCGATCGCACCCTATGCGCCCTCGGCATACGCGCGCTGGTTCAAGGAGTTGCACAGGTCACTATTCCTCGACACGCCAGGCAGCGCCGCTGTCGGCATCGCCGCCCTGGTGATGCTGCTGGTATCAGTCTCGGGGATACTCCTGCTGGTCAAGCGTGTGGGCGGTTGGCGCCAGCTGGCACGTCCCCTGCATGGCAATCGCAGCCAGCGCTGGCACGCTGCGGTTGCCCGACTTGCTGTCGCCGGTCTGCTGTTGTCTGCCTTAACCGGCAGCTACATGTCGGCGGCGACCTTCGCCTTCATTTCCGATGGTAGCCAGGACGAACCCGATATCCCCGCCACCACGTCCGGTGGATCCCCCCTGCCTGCGGCCCGCTTGCCAGCCTTACTGGCAACCAGACTGGTCGATCTGCGCGAACTTTCTTTTCCTCTTGCCAGTGACCGCACCGCCGTCTACACTTTACGCACCCGGCAAGGCGACGCCTATGTTGACCAGTCCAGCGGCGCGCTGCTCGCCTTCCGCGTACACAGCAATGCCCGACAAGTCTTTGAGCTGATCTACCAGTTGCATACCGGCGAAGGCCTGTGGTGGCTGGGCCTGGCACTCGGTCTAAGTGCGCTCAGTGCGCCTTGGCTGGCGGTGACTGGCATTGCCGTATGGTGGCAGCGGCAGCGGGCGAAACCTCGCATCGCCAACAACTCCCCCCTGGGTTCGGCCGACACCGTGATCCTGGTGGGTAGCGAAAATAACAGTACCTGGGGCTTTGCCCGCGTGCTGCACGATGCATTGCGACAGGCCGGACAACGCGTGCACACGGCGCCGATGAACCAGTTCTCATCGCGCTACGGTGCCGCACGCCAGTTGTTCATACTGACCTCGACGTATGGCGATGGCGACGCCCCCGCTTCCGGCAGGCACTTTCTGGCTAATTTGGCCGGTATTGCCCCCAACCAGGAGGCAAGTTACGCTGTACTCGGTTTCGGCGACCGCCAGTTCCCGACGTTCTGCCAGTTCGCACAGGAGGTCGACGCGGCGATGGCGGCGCGCGGATGGCGCCGGCTGCTTGAACTGGCCCTGATCGACCGTCAGTCGACCCAGGAATTCGCGCGGTGGGGGCGCCAGGTCGGCGCGCTGCTCAACCACGAGCTCGTGCTCGAATATGCCCCGGAACATCCGCACACTCATGCACTGCAGCTGCGCGAGCGTATCGCCTACGGCGAGGAGGAGCACGATCCCACTGTAGTGCTGCGCTTTATTGCCGCCGCGCTGCCCGCAACTGCTGGATGGCTGGCAAGGCGGCTTGCCCCCCATCGACTACCCCACTTCGAGGCCGGAGACCTGGTTGGCGTCATGGCGCCCGGCAGTTCGATGCCGCGTTTCTATTCGCTTGCGAGCGGGTCCAGCGATGGCGTGCTGGAAATTTGCGTGCGCAAGCAGCCTGGGGGCGTGTGTTCGAGCTACCTGTACAACTTGCTGCCGGGTGCTCTCATCGAGGCCTTTGTCCAGCCCAATCCGCAATTTCGTCCGGCCCTGGGAAAGGCGCCCGTCATCCTGATCGGTGCCGGTACCGGGATCGGGCCGCTTGCCGGATTTATACGCAACAATACGGGCAAACATCCGATGTACTTGTATTGGGGCGGGCGCAATCCCGCATCCGATTTTCTGTATGAGCCCGAACTGCGCAATTATCTGGCCGACCGCAGGCTGACGCAACTGCACACGGCATTCTCAAGAGTCAAGAATGGCATCCACGTGCAGACCCGGCTGATGGACGACGCTGACAATATGCGCCGCCTGATTGCGGACAATGGCCAGGTGCTCGTCTGTGGTAGCCGCGCTATGGCTGCCAGCGTCAGGCAGGCCCTGGACCAGATACTTGCACCGCTCAAGCTTGATGTGGCGGCGCTGCGGGACAAGGGAAGGTATCGTGAAGACGTCTTCTGAACATGCGCTGCGGCGCTACAGCCTGAACGGCTTAACCATGGGCAGCCGCTATACGGCTGTATTCTATTCGCCTGGGCAAGCGGACCTGGCCGCCATCGGTGCCAGTCTGTACGCTGCCGTCAACAGGGTCGACCGGCAGATGTCGACCTGGAACGCCGCCTCGGACCTGTGTCGCCTTAACGCAGCGCCGGAAAATACCTGGCTACCTGTGCCGGAGGAGCTTGCGCAGGTTCTGGCTGCGGGGCTGCTGGTTAGCCGCGAATCGGGAGGCGCCTTCGACATGGCGGTTGGCCAGTTGGTGGAGGACTGGGGATTCGGGCCGTCGCAACGCACGCCATCGCCGCAGATCGTGGCACAGCATGGCAAGGCATACTACCCGGCCGCCGAGGTATTAGACGTGGATCTGGCGCGTCAGCAGGTGCGCAAGCGCGCGCCGCTTATGCTCGACCTGTCGGGCATCGCCAAGGGTTATGGCGTCGACCAGCTGGCGCACTGCCTCGATGGCTGGTCAATCGCCAGCTACCTGGTCGGCATCGATGGCGAAATGCGGGCGCGCTCGGAAAGGCCCGATGGCAAGGCATGGACCGTGGCGATAGAAAAGCCGACGCCTGGCATCCGCGAAATCGGGGGCGTGATGGAACTGCACGACGTGGCCATTGCCACCTCGGGTGACTATCGCCGCTGGGTCGAAATTGACGGAACGCGCCATGCGCACACCATGCATCCGGCCTTGCGTCAGCCGGTATCGAACCGTCTCGCGGCCGTTACCGTGCTCGCCCCCAGCTGTATGCTGGCCGATGCCTGGGCCACGGCGTTCATGGTCCTGGGCGACGCCGAAGGTGTCGCGCTGGCCAGGAAACGGGGCATGGACGTGCTATTCGTCCTGCGTCACGGCGCCTTGCTCGAGGAAATTCTGATCATCGACGGGAAGATTGTCTGATCTGTGGCCGTGCATCAATGTGCCACCGCCACGCCGCGCAGCCATCGCCATTTCGATAGCCCCCACTTGACGCACTCGAACCAGATGATGCTGAGCACAGCGACCATCGCGCACTGCATCAGCAGCGCCATGTCCGGGAGCGCGAAGGCAAAC
>NZ_JBNYXW010000042.1:0-4536 GCF_051380875.1 Janthinobacterium woesei | reverse complement strand
GGCGAAGAAGCGCTGTGTCATCGCCTCGCTGAACAGACGCTCACGGTTGGCGCTGAAGGTCGAGTGGTTCCACACGGCCTCGTCGAGGTTCATGCCGACGAACCAACGGTACAGCAGGTTGTATTCGATGTGCTGCACCAGTTGGCGCTCGGAGCGGATCAAGAACAGCGTCTGGATCAGGCTGGCGCGCAGCAGGCGTTCCGGGGTGATCGAGGGACGCCCACGGCGCGAGTACAGCACCTGGAACTCGTCGTTCATGCTGGCCAGAATGGCATCGACCAGCACCCGCAGCTTGCGCAACGGATGCGCATCGGGGACGCGTTCCTCCAGCGAGCGGTATGTCAACGCTAAATAGAAATGTCCCCTTTTGTCCCAAGTAGAAATGTCCCCTGGGTTCAGTGCAATTGATGGATTTTCTCTCAGTCAGAACCTTGCATGCGGCGGTTTTCCCATGGCGTCGAGTGTCGGCATGCGCTTTTTCCAAGGGTGACCTATTTCTGGCACCACCCGGGCGCGTGATTCGATGATGCAATCGACCAGATCGTTGACCTGCTTGCCGTCGACGGGGGCGCATTGCTTGCTCGAGCCCGGTGATTGCAACAGGGTGTCATAGGCCAGCGTACGGCCCTGCCAGCGCAATTCCATCGCGCCGTCATGATGGCGGTGCACCATGACGGCCGCCCCACGCATGGACAGCCCTGAGCTGGCCGTTCTGACTTGAAACAGGACGCCTTCATGCTGGCAGCTCAGATTTTTCGACAGTTTTCTGGTGTCTTGCACCGACAAGATACGGCGCAGTTGCTCCGGCTTGCCCAGGTAGGGCACATGCGCGTCGTGCGCGGCCACGGGCGGCACCGCGAAGCGCCGATTGAAGTCGGCGATATAGGTCGGCAGCCAGGCGTTAGCGGCCTGCTGGCCATGAATGCCCTGAAGACGCATTTCTTTGACCAGCCTGTCCTGCAGGGTCTGGTTGGCGCGCTCAACGCGCCCCTTGGCTTGCGGGCTGCTGGCATGAATGGCTTCCACGCCAAGTTCCTTGAGCGCACGCGTAAACTGGGTTTGCGCCTCGGCAGCAGGTTCCTTCTGATTGATCCGGAAGACGCTATGCCGGTCGCTGTACAGCGCTGCAGGCAGTCCATGCAGTGCAATATGGCGTTGCAGGGCTGCCATGTAGCCCAGCGTGGTTTCTGTATCGACAAATTGCAGGTGCGTCAATTCGCCCGTGGCATCGTCAATGAACACCAGCAGGGTGCAGCGCGGGGCTCGCCCCTCAAACCAGTCATGCGGGGAACCGTCGATCTGGATGAGCTCTCCGCGTCGCAAGCGTCGCTCGCGCATCGGATGAGATCTGGCCACTGTTTTGCGCCGCGTCTTCCAGTAGCCATGTAGCACCATCTGCTGGCGTACGGTTTCGACCGAGAGTGTCACGCCATGCACTTCGCGCAACTTCTCCGCTGCCAGCGTCGGACCAAAGTCGGCATAGTGCGCGCCAACCAGAGCCATGGCTTGGCCCAGCAACGCGGCATCGATGCGCCGCTTCGACGGCTGACCCCGCTTCGCGCTCACCAAGCCAGCAGAGCCTGCAACAACGTAGCGACGCTTAAGTCGCTTGATTTGGCGTACGGTGACGCCGAGTCGCTCGGACGCCTCTTTCTGACTCAGCTTGCCCTCAACCAGCTGCGCCATCAACTGGGATCTCAGCACTTCCTTGCCGCTCATCTGCACCACCATGATTTCGTGCCCGTTTATCCCAAAAGGGGACATTACTACTTTGGGCTAACACAGAAGAAATTCAAACGCTCTGATGACGTGCAAGTTAGTGCCATATTCGCTAACGTGATGGCTTCGAAGTCCGACCCTCCTTCAGAGTCTGCTAAACTTCAAAGTTCTTCGCACGGCTAAATCTCTATTCTCTGCCTTGCGCCTTTATGGCGAAACAGGAGTATACCGTGTTGACAACCGTTAAAAAAGATATTTCCCCCAACTTAGGAACAACCGAGCACTTTGTTCGGTTTTATGATGAAGACTTGGTGTTGTTGACAGAAGTGGGCGATTTTCTCGATTCCTCTCTCCGTGCCGGAGGTAGCGGCATCATCATTGCTACTCCTGACCACATTAATGCCCTCCGCCGCCGCTTGTCAGGATTCTGGGGCGAATCAGGAGGCGCAGAATTATGTTCGGCAAAATTACTCGCTTTTGATGCGGACGAAATGCTTAGCGGGTTCATGATCGACGAGTGGCCGGATGAGAGCCGTTTCGACGCTGTCGTGGGCAACATAATACGAGCAACTTGCGCCAACGGCAGAAAAGTCAACGCTTTTGGCGAGATGGTAGCTCTGTTGTGCGCAAAGGGCCAATTTGATGCGGCCATCCGGCTCGAACAAATGTGGAGCGCTTTAGCGGTCCAAACTCCTTTTTCGTTGTTTTGCGCATATCCATGGAAGCTTTTTCCTACAGCTGAATCGTCGGCGGCATTTCAAAGAGTTTGCGAGGCACACGACCACGTTTGCGGCGAAGACAAGCTTTCAGTATCGACGACTGCCCAAGACATAACTAGCAAGATTGCAGAACTGGAGCAAAAGGCCCGGGTAATGCACGCCGAGGTAGCTCGCCGTACAAAAGCAGAAGAAAGCCTGACGCAACGAGAGAAGGAACTAGCGGATTTTCTGGATAACTCTGCCGAAGGACTACATCGGGTTGGCATGGACGGGACCATCCTCTGGGCGAACAAGGCGGAAATGAACATGCTTGGTTATCGTCCTGAAGAATACATTGGCCAGCACATCGCCCGCTTCCATGTTGACCAGACGGTTATCGAAGATATCCTGACAAAACTGGGATCTGGCGAAACAATTTACGACTATCCTGCACGTCTCAGGTGTAAGGACGGATCGGTTAAACACGTGGTGATTCATTCAAACGCATACTTTGAAGATGGCCAACTTCGGTACACCCGATGCTTTACCCGCGACGCAACCGAACGTCACCAACGTGACGAAGCCTATGCTGAACGAGAAAAAACCCTCGTAGAGTTAACCGAAGCGAACCAAGCTAAAGATGAGTTTTTAGCTATGCTCGGACATGAATTGCGAAATCCGTTAGCGCCCATAACGATGGCGTTGGAACTAATGCGCATGCGCAACGAGAATGCCAGCAAGTATGAGCGGGAAGTTATCGAGCGCCAGGTCGGACACATGAATCGCCTTGTGGAAGACTTGCTCGACATCTCACGTATTACGCGGGGCAGAATGGAGCTTCAGTTGAGCGAAATAGACGTATCGCAGTTTTTGATAAAGGCTGTCGAAATGGCCAGCCCGCTTTTCGAACAGCGTAATCACCAGTTCAAGTTTAGTTGCGAAGAGAATTTGCATATGACTGGTGACCCAGATCGGCTGGCCCAGGCTGTTTCTAATCTTCTCACCAATGCGGCAAGATACACAGGCAAGGGAGGGCATATTGTCCTGTCCGCGACTTGCGTAAAATCGGATTGGCTTTGCATTAGCGTCAAGGACGATGGTGTCGGCCTGCCAGAATCAATGCTGGGCTCGATCTTCGAACTGTTTTTTCAAGCGAAACAGACAATTGACCGCACACAAGGAGGACTCGGCATCGGCCTCGCGCTGGTCAAGAACATTGTCGAATTACATGGGGGGACAGTCGAGGCAAAAAGCAACGGCATCGGCCGTGGTAGCGAATTCGTCCTAATATTGCCGATAAATGGGCTGTCATCAAAGCGTACTGAGCTGAAGGAGGCTGCGAGCTTGGGAACGGTAATTCAGAAGCGACGCATAATGCTTGTTGATGATAACGTTGATGCGGTAAATACGTTGGGTAGACTGCTTGAGCTCAGCGGCCATGATGTGGAATTGTTTGATAACCCGATTGACGCCTTATCTGCTGTAAGGCGCTTTAATCCTGAAATTGCCATCCTGGATATTGGTCTTCCTGGACTGAACGGTTATGAACTTGCGGATGAGATACGTGCAGCTATGGGCGATCACTCATGCCGCTTGATTGCATTAACCGGTTATGGGCAGGAAGCGGACCGGACCAAAAGCCAAGCAGCCGGATTCGAAAAACATTTTGTAAAGCCGGTTAGCGTTGACCAAGTTATTAGTTGCATTAATTCTAACGATAAGTAATCGTATCTTGGTATTCCGGCCCATAGTGACCGCTGATTCCGGTCTATCGTGACCGATTTTTGGGGCCCACTCGATCACAACATGAAGCAAAATGGTGATGAGCGGCCCGCTTTGATCGAAACCGGCCTGTCGGAAATGGTGTTCACGCCATAATGTACTATTTTTCCGAATTCTGTGGGTTCCGCTTCTCGACCTCCCCCTTCAAGCCTTAATGCACAATTAAGCATCCGCGTTGCCTCTGTGCCGGTGAATTCATAACGGAGAACCGGGTTAAGGGCACGTCGTTATACACAAGTGCTGACCGTCGAGCGCGTGGGCGAAAAAGCCGTTTACATTCAATGCGTTGCGGCAGCCCTTGTAAACTTTCTCGTTTTCGCGTTTACTCTCGTCTTTT
>NZ_JBNYXW010000041.1:0-4760 GCF_051380875.1 Janthinobacterium woesei | reverse complement strand
CGGCCGGACCTACCGCCATCGCGAAAATCTCTCAAAACCACGAACTCCAGGCCGAAAACCGCACAAGGCCATGAGTCAGAAAAATTGCTGAAATGTCTTAACTTGGGTGGATTGGGTCGCATGCTCCCTGCTCAGTGGCGGCGTTGAGGTGGAATCCTGCGCGCGGCCACCTATGCTCCAACTAGTAAATGCAATGTTTATGTGGAGAATTCCAGTATGGCAATGCGTCATAAAGAGAAACACAAGATAGACAACATCGGTTGGCTGCGCGCCGCGGTACTCGGAGCTAATGACGGTATTGTTTCAACTTCAAGTCTGATTCTTGGCGTAGCCGCCTCCCACGCAACTCACAGCAGTATTCTTGTAACAGGTGTCTCCGCGCTCGTTGCGGGTGCTATGTCGATGGCGACAGGGGAGTACGTTTCCGTGCAGTCCCAGGCCGACACTGAAGCGGCGGCGCTGGAAACGGAGCGCGTAGAGCTTCAAAGAAACCCCAAGAGCGAACATCATGAGCTGACTGGCATTTATGTTGGCCGGGGCCTTGATGTGCCACTGGCAAAAGAGGTTGCTACCCAACTAATGATCCATGATGCCCTGGGTGCTCATGCCCGCGACGAACTTGGGATCACGGATGCAATGAGTGCGAAGCCGCTGCAGGCTGCGCTGGCATCTGCTCTAAGTTTCGGCATCGGTGCTGCATTACCATTGCTCGTTGTTGTGGTGGTTCCGCAAGACCGGCTAATTCCGGTCATCGTCGCCGCGTCGTTGGTCTTTCTTGCAATTCTAGGCGGCTTGGCGGCCAAGGCCGGCGGTGCAAACATCAAAAAAGGTGTTTTACGTGTGACTTTCTGGAGTGCACTTTCGATGGCGGTGGCAGCGGGCGTCGGGGCCATGTTTGGGGCGGCGACTTGACGCCGAGCGCTATGCGCTGCAGGACTGGCTGCTGAAGGGCCACCTTGCCTATTTCATCATTGATACTGTCCACTCGCTCGACCTGTCCCGTGGACTGAGCAAGGGCCAGGCCGAGTGGGAACTCGTCTGCAAGGCGTTAAACTTGCAAAGAAGGGGGGAAATGCTGTATGCGTAAGCACATCAAAGCAATAAAAGAACCCGATTTCGCTCCGGATGATCCGATTCCTTTTGACTTTCGCGCGAAACAGTAGAGTCGCTGTCAGACCCGGTTAAAATGCATGGACATCAGCGGTTCAAATTCTGTCTGCCGTGTACACTTCTAGCCAATTATGCCTACCAAAAACCGCTCAAGCCACATTGCAAGTTTTCTGGCAGTTTTCCTTGTGCTCACGGTGTTGGTTGCGCTCGGTTCGTCGATCTGGTTTTCACGCGCGCGATCGATCGAGGAATGGCGCGCGCACCTTGACAACCTGTCACTGCTGTTGGCCGAGCAGACGTCGCAGGAGATCAGTTCGGCCTTCTTGGTGCTTGAAAGCATCGCCGAAAGCGTGCGTGCGAACGATGTTGTGAACGCTTCCGAACTGCGTGAGAAAATGGGTTCGTTGGCCCACTTTAACAGCATGCGCGACAAGACGCGCGGCCTGCCGCAGGTCGACGTGGTCACCATCGTGGCCGCTAACGGCGACGTCATCAACTTCACCCGCTCCCACCCGGCGCCGGCGATCAATCTGGCCGATCGCGATTATTTCCAGGCCCATCTCAAGCAGCCGAAACTTGGCGTGTACATCAGCAGGCCGGTGCGCAACAAGGGCAATGGCCAGTGGACGTTTTACCTCAGCCAGCGCCTGAACGGCCCGAAAGGCGAATTCATCGGCCTGGCGCTGGTCGGCTTTTCGAGCACCTTCCTGAGCAATTTCTACAGCAAGATCAATCTGGGCAGCGGTGCCACGGTCAGCCTGTACCGGCGCGACTTCATCCTGCTGGCACGCTGGCCGCACACCGACTTATTGATGGGCAAGCCTAACATGAGCGGGTCGTCGTACCAGGTAATCGAGCAGATGAAGAAGTCGCACGACGTGGTGCAGACCGCCTCGCCGCGGTTTACGGCCGATGGCAACAAAGTCGGGCGGCTGGGTGCGGTGCGCCTGATCGACAATTATCCGCTGATCATCAACGTCACTGTCACCGACGAACAGTACTTGGCCCAGTGGCGCCATTTCGCCATTGTCCTGTCGGTGGTCGGCGGCTTCGCCGCGTTTGCGATGGCGGCCGCGTTCATCATGCTGATCCGTTTGCTCACGCGGCGCGAGCGCAGCATGGAAGAGACGCGGGTGCTAAAAACGGTGGCCGAAGCGGCAAATCGCGCCAAGTCGGAATTTCTGGCCATGATGAGCCACGAGATCCGCACCCCGCTGACGGCCATCATCGGCTTCGCCGAAATGATGGTTAAGCCGCAGACGGCGGGCGCGAGCAGCAACGCCGGCGCGGTAATCCTGCGCAACGGGCAGCACCTGCTGCACATTATCAACGACATCCTCGACATTTCCAAAATCGAGGCAGGGCGCCTTCATATCGAGCACCTCGCGTTCTCGCCGCTCGAACTGGTGCAGGGGGTGCACGCGATGATGGGAGCGCAGGCGGCCAGCAAGGGTATCGGCTTCGGCATCAAGGTCGAATACCCATTCCCGGCGCTGGTGACGGGCGATCCGACGCGCTGGAAGCAAATCTTGTTCAATTTGTGCAGTAACGCTATCAAATTTACTGAGCTCGGCCAGGTCGAGCTGACGCTATGGTATGACCCGCTGTCCGGCAAGCTTACCTGCAATGTCGTCGATTCCGGCATCGGCATCTCCGATGCCCACCGTGAGCAGCTGTTTCAGCCGTTTTCTCAGGCCGACAGCACGGTGGCGCGCAAGTACGGTGGCACCGGCTTGGGTCTGCACTTGGTTAGCCAGCTGGCCGCCAAGATGGGCGGCAGCGTGGTCGTCTCCAGCGAACTCGGGCAGGGCTCGGTGTTTGAAGTGGCCATTGACGCCCAGCTCGCCACGGCCAGTACGTGGCTCAACGAGGCGCCGCCTCTGCTCGACACTGCGCGCCAAGCCGATGCGTCGGATCTGCGCTTGCACGGCCATGTGCTGGTGGCCGAAGACGGACCCGACAACCGTGTGCTGATCGGAGCGTATCTGGACGGCATTGGCGTCAGCTACGAGGTGGCCGAAAACGGTGCCCAGGCGATCGAACTGGCGCTCGTCGGCGGTTTCGACCTGATCTTGATGGACATGCAGATGCCGGTGATGGACGGCATCCAGGCTACCGAGGTGCTGCGCGTGGCCGGGTTCGGCCGACCGATCGTCGCCCTGACCGCGAACGTGATGGCGGACGACGTCGAGCGCTACCGCGCGGCCGGCTGCAGCGAGTGTCTAGGCAAGCCGATCGACTTTGGCGCGCTGAGTCAACTGCTGGCGCGCTTGCTCGGACAGGATGTCCCATCCAAGGCGGCCGCCACTCAGTTCGAGCAGATCGACGGATACGTTGCCATACGCGCTACGTTTGAGGCGAGGCTGGCGCCGCAGCTGGCGCAGCTGGCGCGGGATGTTGGCACGCACGCCTGGAGCGAGGTCGCCGACTCGGCACACCAGTTGAAGGGATCCGCTGGCTCGTTCGGCTACCCCGGTTTGACACTGTGCGCCGGCGAGCTCGAGCGGGCGGCGCGGCGCGGCGACGCGCACGAGGCGGGTGCTGCGCTGGCGCAACTGCTCGGGCTTGACGAACTGAATACACTGAACGAAAGGGGCTCCCCCGATGTCCAGCAATAAGTGTAGCGGCTCGCATTTCAAACCGACCGTGCTTGCAACGCTGCGTGAATGCGCGCTTTACTTCCACAATCGATCGTGCGGTCCAGTTATAGAACGTTGTCTCCCATGCCATCGCGTGAGCATTTTTTGCTGTCGAGAACCTGGCGTCGGCTGAATTGATGCATCGTTTCGGCAGCGCGCCGGCTATCAAAAAATCTCACAATACGGCAGGGTGCTTGATCCAATACCTTCTGGTATCGCCGACGCCCCATTTTGCGGCATCTTCACGTCCGAGTATCTTGTCTTTGACGGCCGGCTCAGCAAGATTGACTAGTTCCGGCGCCAGTAAGGTTTTGGAATTCGTGCAGAAAAATACACACACAATCGGGGCGATCAGGGACTTTCCCAAGCCTTGGTCGGCGATCACCGCAAGGCGGCCAGACTGCATCTTGACTACGGTACCTACCGGGTAAATCCCCATGCATTTGATGAAAGCGCCTAAGATGTCTGGGTCGAAATGCCCATTACACCATTCCATCATTTTG
The DNA here is from genome assembly GCF_051380875.1 of Janthinobacterium woesei. Taxonomy (NCBI): domain Bacteria; kingdom Pseudomonadati; phylum Pseudomonadota; class Betaproteobacteria; order Burkholderiales; family Oxalobacteraceae; genus Janthinobacterium; species Janthinobacterium woesei. The sequence goes on along the minus strand of NZ_JBNYXW010000041.1, from coordinate 508 downwards.
CTCAAGGAAGCAGCTGGACACCAGCCGGACTTGTATGGGCGATCGGAAGTAATCGCATCGTAGACATCGCAAATGGCGCCCATGCGCGCGGCCACGCTGATCGCGTCGCCGGCCAGGCCCGCCGGGTAGCCGGTTCCGTTCATCTTTTCGTGATGGTGCAGGCAGACGTCAAGTACTACCTCGCTCACGCCGTTGCCCGCTAATAACAGCCGGTGCCCTGCTTCCGGATGATCCTTGATGGCCGTGAATTCGTCTTGGGTCAGGTCACCCGGTTTGTTCAGGATGTCTTGCGGAACCAGCATCTTGCCGATATCGTGCATGAGTCCGGCCAGCCCGAGCTCGCGGACCTGCGCGTCGGGCATCTTCAACTGACGAGCCAGCGCAATCATCAGCGCGCATACCGCCACCGAATGCATATAGGTATATTCGTCGGCATGTTTGAGCCGAACCAAGCCGACTAAGGCATCCGGGTTGCGCATGACCGACATGGCGATTTCGTCAACGAGGG
>NZ_JBNYXW010000040.1:0-4897 GCF_051380875.1 Janthinobacterium woesei | reverse complement strand
ATGAAAAGTCGACCAAGGTCGGCATCGCTACCAAACGCTTAAAAGCTGGCTGGAGTGCCGACTATCTCGCCAAGGTCTTGGGCTTGCCGACTTGATGCTTCATGCAATCGCCCTGGCGTTTCCCTGGCCTGCCGGGACGCGTGCAGCGCAGCATGCTAGACTTTGCCTTCCGCACTGGTGCTACGCTCTGGTGCCGCCCACGTTTCCCGAGTCGATACCATGTCCAATCTTCCCGCCGCAGCCGGTGCCAGCGATAAATCTCCTTTTCTTGCCACCCTGGCGCCGATGGCCTTGCCTGGATTCTTCGTGTTGTTATGGAGCACAGGTTTTATCGTGGCCAAGTTCGGTTTGCCGTATGCGCCGCCCCTGACCTTTTTGCTGCTGCGCTTTTTGGGCGTGCTGGTGATCTTGCTGCCGCTGGTGCTGGTCTTGCGTGCGCCGTGGCCTGTGGGCAAGATACGGCAAATTGCCCTGGCCGGCATTTTGATGCAGGCCGGCTACCTGGCCGGCGTCTGGTGTGCCATCAAGCTGGGCATGCCGGCCGGCCTCTCCGCCCTGATCGTGGGCATGCAGCCCGTGCTGACGGCTTGCGCCGCCCCTCTGATTGGCGAATCCGTGCGCCCGCGCCAGTGGCTGGGCCTGCTTTTTGGCCTGCTGGGCGTGGCCCTGGTCGTGTACGCGAAGATCAACCTGGTGGGCCTGACGGTGGAAAGCGTGCTGCTGTGCGTGTTTGCACTGCTGTCGATGACGGCCGGCACGATGTACCAAAAACGCCACTGTCCGCAGTTTGACTTGCGCACCGGCACGGTGGTGCAGTTTGCCGCCTCCATCGTGGTAGTGTTGCCGTTTGCCCTGTATTACGAAGGCTTGGACTTGCATTTAAGCAATGTGCAATGGACAGCGAACTTCATCGGCGCCTTGCTGTGGTCGGTACTCGTGCTGTCCATTGGCGCCATCTTCCTGCTGTTTGCCCTGATCCGCCGCAGCGACGCCACCAAGGTGACGGGCCTGCTGTACCTGACGCCGCCTACCACGGCCGTCATGGCCTGGCTGATGTTTGGCGAAGCTTTTAACATGCTGGGCATCGCCGGCATGCTGGTGGCCGTGGTCGGCGTGGTTTTTGTTGTCAAAAAATAGAAAAACAAGCAAGGGAGCTGGGCAGTGAGCAAACAAGTATCCGCATTAGCCATGGATGTGACACAGCAGCAAGCGGTCGACGTGGCCATCCTGTCGCGCCGCTCGATCCGCGCCTTCCTGCCCACGCCGGTAGCGCAGGACGAGATCGCACGCATCCTGGAAGTGGCGGCGCGCGCGCCGTCGGGCGCCAACATGCAGCCGTGGAAAGTGTATGTGCTGTCGGGCGAGGCGCGAGCGCGCCTGTCGCGCCGCATCCTCGACGCCTATGCAGCGCCGAAAGCGCCCGATGCGCCCGCGCGTACGGCTTCGTATACGTATTACCCGCGCCAGTGGACGGCACCGTTCATCGAGCGCCGCCGCAAGATCGGCCTGGACCTGTATCAATTGCTGGGCCTGGAGCGGGGCGACACGGCCGGCATGGCGGCCCAACATGGGCGCAATTTCCAATTTTTCGATGCGCCCGTCGGCCTGATCTTCACCATCGAGCGCGTGCTGGAGCAGGGTTCCTGGCTCGATTACGGCATGTTTTTGCAAAACATCATGCTGGCCGCGCGGGCGCGTGGCCTCGACACTTGCCCGCAGGCCGCTTTCATCCATTATCACGACATTATCGGCGAGGAATTGGGCCTGCCTGCTGGCGAAATGGTGGTGTGCGGCATGGCGCTGGGCTATGCTGATCCGGACAAGATCGAGAACCGCTTGAGCACGCAACGCGAGGGGTTGTCAGGCTTTGTTAAATTCATTGTCAATTAGTAATCTATGGCGATTAGCACAAATAAACAGCGCGTCAAGAATGAGCTTGTTTGCTGCTCGCTAACGTTTTGTATTTCATTACCGCAATAAATACTGTCTTAACTGTTAAATAGGCTTGCGATTGCTCTGCATTTCGCTACACTGCAATAAGGCAACAGCTTCACGGGGAATTATTGAATGGCTAAGTTTAAACTTGCGCTGGGTATCCTGGCTTCCCTGCTGTTTGCGCTGGCGCCGGCCGCTGCCGTGGAAGCGAGGGAAGCACACGACAAATCCTCGGCGGCCAAGAAACAAAATACCAAGAAAGTCAAAGTCGTGCTGCGCAAAGCGTCGCGCACGACGGCCGTGCCGCGCGAAAAAACCGTGCGCCGGGTCGTCATGGTGCGCGGCAAGCGCAAGGTCATCTATCAAAAAGTCACCAGCGTGGCCGTGCCCATGGCCGCGCCGATGCCCACCATGGGCGATTTGGCGGGCCTGAACCTGACGCGCGATCCGCTCGACCTCAAATCGAGCGTGGCGCTGGTGCTGGACCAGAACAACGCGGAAGTGCTGTTTGAAAAGAATTCCAATGTAGCCCTGCCCATCGCCTCCATCACCAAGATGATGACGGGCCTGGTGGTGGTCGAAGCGCGCCAGGATATGGAGGAGCTGTTGACGATCACGGACGACGATGTCGACCGTGCCAAGTTCAGCAGCTCGCGCCTGAAAGTGGGCTCACAATTGACGCGCGGCAATATGCTGCACATCGCCTTGATGAGTTCGGAAAACCGCGCCGCCTCGGCCCTGGGACGCAACTATCCGGGTGGCTTGCTATCGTTTGTCGATGCCATGAACAGCAAGGCGCGCCAGCTGGGCATGAAGAATACGCATTACGTCGATTCCAGTGGCTTGTCAAAAATGAACGTAGCCAGCGCGCGCGACCTGGGCAAGCTGGCCTTGGCCGCGCTCCAGCATCCGCTGCTGCGCCAGTATTCGACGGACCCGAAAGCCATCGTCGAAGCCAGCGGCCAGCCCATGCAGTTTGGCAATACGAATCACCTGGTGGCCAATCCGGGCTGGGAAATCGGCTTGCAGAAAACGGGTTTCATCAATGAGGCGGGACGTTGTCTGATGATGCAGACCGTCATCGAAGGACGCGCCGTGATCATGGTCTTCCTCGATTCCAAGGGGAAACAATCGCGCACGGCCGACGCGGGCCGCATGCGCAAGTGGCTGGAAGCCTTGAAGCCAGCCCACATGAGCTTGCCTGGCGGATAACAATGTCCAGGGCGGCGCTGCACTAAAGGACTTGGGGTCGGACCCGGCGGGGAGTTTCCTCAACGGAGGAAATTCCGATCTTGCAAGACCGACCCCGGCTTTAGTCTTGGGGAATAAAACCCAGCGTAATCGAAATCTGGTTGGCTGTCTCGACCAGGTCCACCAGCCACTCATCCTGCAGGCGGTCGGCGGGGGCGGAGATCGACAGGCCGGCGATCAGCTTGCCGGAGTCGTCGCGGATGCCGGCCGCCATGCAGCGCACGCCCAATTCCAGCTCTTCATTGTCACGCGCATAGCCGCGCTCGCGCACCAGGCTCAGTTCGCGCTCGAGTTTTTGCAGATCCGTGATGGAATTCTTGTTGTGCCCGGCCAGGCCCGTGCGCGTGGCATAGGCGCGGATGGCTTTCGGCTCATCGACGGAGAGAAACAGTTTCCCCGTCGAGGTCAGGTGCAGCGGACCGCGTCCGCCGATGGCGCGCACCACCTGCATGCCCGAGCGCTCGGAAAAGGCGCGGTCGATGTAGACGATCTCGTCGCCCTGGCGCACGGACAGGTTGATGGTTTGCTGGGTTTTCTTGTGCAGCTGGCGCATGAAGTCCAGCGCCGCTTCACGCACGCTGAGACGGCTTTTCACCACATTGCCCAGTTCCAGCAGGCGCATGCCCAGGCGGTAGGTGCCCGGTTCGATGCGGTCGACAAAACGCGTCAGTACCATGTCGTTGAGGATGCGGTGCGCCGTTGAAGGGTGCAGGCCCGATACCTTGGACAATTCCTTCAGGCTGACCGGGTCAGAATATTTGGCCAGGGCATCGAGCAGGGCGACCATGCGCTCGATCACCTGGATCGTCGTCTTCGGGGCAGCAACCGGTTCAATTTTCATGATGGATTTGGTGCAATGCAGTATTCATCCTTCTTTATACCATGATGTGAAAAAATAATGAAATGTTCCGAGATATTCAGTGAATAAATTGTCACCATTCCTATACCCGCCGTCATAATGTGTGCACTGCGATGGGTGTAACCATGGAAAACTATGCAACCTGTAAATGAATTCAAGAGTAAAAGTGGCCTGAAACGCATTTTTTCCGCCTTTTTCTATTCGCTGGACGGCTTGAAATCAGCCTGGCGCCATGAACACGCGTTCCGCCAGGAGCTGGGCCTGTTCGTCGTGGGCACGCTGATCGCCCTGCTGCTGCGCATCTCCGCCTTTGAAAAACTGGTGCTGATCGGCGTGCTGCTGCTGGTGCTGATCGTCGAATTGATCAATTCTGCGCTGGAAGCCGTGGTTGACCGCATTTCGCTCGAATACCATCCGTTGTCGAAGAACGCCAAGGATTTCGGCAGCGCCGCCGTGCTGCTCACTTGCCTGCTGGCCTTCGCCACCTGGGCCGTGGTGCTGTTCAACCGCTTTTACTGAGCGCCTTTACCCGAATTGCGCGGAAAGCCCCGTCCTTCAGGTCGGGGATGGATAGCGCGGCGGCCGAAAGACCGCCTTGCTCTGATTAAGTTTTCGTGCGACCCGGAACCAATCAGATATCGCGCAAGTCAAACGCCCATGCCCTTTAAAAAATCGCTTACGCACTCGACGCGCGTCCTGAGGCTTCGCCTCAAGGACAAGCACGCTGCGGCGCTATCGGCGATGGCACGGGACGTCAACTTCGTTTGGAACTACGCCAACGACCTGTCTTTCAAGGTCTGGCAGCGCGAGCGCCGGTTCCTGAGTGAATACGACATCGACACGTACACCGCC
>NZ_JBNYXW010000003.1:0-334861 GCF_051380875.1 Janthinobacterium woesei | reverse complement strand
CATTATTTCTTGTGAACATTTGATATTTTAAGTTAGACGCCAATCCGAAGATCGACGCTGCACTTGCATCAAATGTCCACACTTATCGACTGTTAATTGTTAAAGAACTGTGATCGGTACTACTTTCGCGCTATCGACAAAGCGTTGTGTTTGTCAGCTGCGAAGAAGAAAGAGTATGAAGCGTTTCGGCTACTTTGTCAACCTTCGTTTTTCAGCGCATTGCGCTTAAAAACTTACTACCCAGCCCCTGAAGGCTGTCCCTTTTGTGCCGCAAACCAGTGCGTCTCATCGGGGAGGCGAACTATAACAAAGCACCCCAGCGGACGCAAGGCTTTTCCGGGCTAATTACGTTCAACTGCTACAATTTCGCCCCCTCAGCGCAAATCCGCGCCTACCTACTATAGAACCATAGAAGATTCACCATGAAACAACAAGCTCAAGGATCAGGCCTGACCCTGAAACGAGCTGGCTTTACCACTGGCTTCGGCGTGCTCGCCGCCACCCTCGGTTCCGCAGTCGGTCTCGGCAATATCTGGAAGTTCCCGTATCTGACGGGCGCCAATGGCGGCGCAGGCTTTCTGCTCATCTATTTACTCGCCACCTTATTAGTGGGCCTGCCCGTGATGATCGCGGAAATCACCCTGGGACGCCGCGCCAAGGTCAACCCCATCTCAACCATGGAACAGCTGGCACCCAAAGGCAAGCCCTGGTGGCTGGTCGGCCTCATCGGCATGGTGGCGGCGTTCCTGATCGTCGCGTTTTACTCGGAAGTGGTGGGCTGGGTGTTTGCCTATATCGCCAAGGCCATCGACGGCTCCATTCTCAGCAGCGACAAGCTGGTGACGCAAGCAGCCTTCGCCTCATTGATCAGCAATCCCCTGCAATCGCTGTTGTGGCAGTGGGGCGTGCTGCTGTTTATTGGCGGCATCCTGATGCTGGGCGTGACCAAGGGCATCGAGGCGATCGCCAAGAAACTCATGCCGCTGCTGTTCCTGCTGCTACTGTTGTTATGTGCGGTCAGCCTGTCGCTCGATAAAGCGGGTGAAGGCCTGGCCTTTTTGTTCCGCCCGGACTTCAGCAAGCTGACGGCTTCCGTCGTGCTGACGGCCATGGGCCTGGCTTTCTTCAAGTTGTCCGTCGGCATGGGCACGATGATGACCTACGGCAGCTATTTCCGCGACGACCAGAATATCCCCGTTACCACCTTGCGCGTGATGGCGGCCGACCTGGGCGTATCCATGCTGGCCGGCATCGCCATCTTCCCCGCCGTGTTCACGTTTGGCTTCGCGCCCAGCGCGGGACCGTCGCTGGTATTCATTACGATCCCGGCCGTGTTCTCGCAAATTCCCATGGGGCAAACCCTGATGGTGGTGTTTTTCATCCTCGCCGCCGTCGCTGCTACGGGCGCGATGCTATCGCTGATGGAAGTGCCCGTGGTGATTTTCCATGAGCGCTTCGGCTGGACGCGTCCCAAGGCAACCGTCGTGACCATGCTGCTGCTGGCCGTGCTCGGTTCCGTGTGCGCCCTGAGTAACAGTACCCTGGCCGATTTCAAGCTGTTTAATTTGAATATGTTTGATCTGTTCGACTTCGTCTCGTCGAATATCTTCCTGCCCGTGGGCGGCATCGCGATTGCCTTGTTTGCAGGCTGGGCCTGGGGCAAGGACAATTTTATCGAAGCGATCAGCAATCATGGCCAATTGCAGAACAAGAGACTGGCGCATGTGCTGCTGTTCCTGTTGCGCTTTGTCTCGCCCGCGCTGATCCTGATCGTGATGCTGAAAGGCCTCAACGCATTCTAGTAACTAGAGTACCCGGGTGTAGGTCTGGCGCACCAGCACCCGGTCGCCGCAATCGAAATGCCACCATTCACTGTTGATGCCGAAGAAGCCTGCCTGGAACATGGCGCCGCGCAACATGCGCCTATGCGCCACTTGCTGCTGCGTGATTTCCCCTCGCTCCAGCAACATCAACTCCAACGCTGGGTGCGAGCGCTCACTCAAATCGTCAAACCCCGTGCCCATGTCCAGTTCCTGTCCGTCGGGGCCGACAATCGTGATGTCGAGCGCCATGCCAAACGAGTGGATGGAGCCGCGCGACGGTTCGGCGATATAGCCCAGCAATTCAGTTCCCTGCAGCGCATCCCACAGTTGCTGCTGCACCCGTTGCGGGCGCAAGGCGTCGAGCACCAGCAGATGATGCCCGGGATGCTGCCCGGCCAGCCACGCCACGGCCGTTTCCAGTGCAGCGGCGGCATCGCGGTGCAGCCAGGCACAGTCGATGGGACTATACAGATCGCGGCCGACGAAATTATCGGGCGTGGCGTAGCGCAAGTCGATGGCGATGCCGGCGATGCTGCTCAGGTGGCGAAATTGCGGATCGCTGTCGACCGCTTCCAATTGCAAACTTGCAACAGACATTACATTCCTCTTTCCAGACAGTTGCGCGCCGCCACGCCGATGCTGTCGGCCAGGCGCCGCGCGCCATGCGACAGCGGCGAGTGGCTGGCCGTCAATAAATACAGTTGTATGGGAATGGCTGGCGCCCATGGCCGGCGCTGCAGGCGCTCGGGCGAACCGGACGCGGCCGTAAATGGATCGACCACGGCCATGCCGCCGCCCGCTTCCACCAGCGAACGGGCAATTTGATAGGTCTGCACTACGGTACTGAATATGGGGTGGATGTCTTGCGCTTCACAGGCGGCGACCACTAATTCGCCCAGCGGATCATTGTCGGCATGGCCGATCAGCTCGCCAGACAGGCCATGCGCCGTCAGCGGCGTGCCGCAATCGGCCGCATGCCAGGTGCCCGCCGGGGCGATCACCGTCATGACGCCATGCGCGATCGGTTCGGCCACGATGCCAGGGTGGCGCGGGTCTTGCAAGGAGACGGCCAGGTCCGCCTCACCCAAGCGCAGGGTGTTGACGATCTCACCCGTGTGGTGGGTGGCTAATTGACAACGTGTATGGGGAAAGTCGCGCCGCCATTCGGTCATGGCGAACGGCAAGACGCTGATGGCAATGGTCGGCGTGGAGACCAAGCGGATGGTTTCCACCGCATGGCCCTTCAGGCTGGCCGCCAGGCGGCGGATGCCCAGCAAGTCGCGGTTGAGCTTTTCCGTCTCGACAAACAGGCGGTGCGCCTCGGGTTTCGGATACAGCTTGCCCCGCACGCGCTCGAACAGCGGCATGCCCAGTTGCAATTCACAATGCTGCAAGACCTTGGTCACGGCCGGCTGCGAGATATGCAGCACCTGGGCGGCACCGCTGATGGTGCCAACTTGCATGATGGCGTGAAACACTTCGATATGACGCAGCCGCATGAGCTATTCCTTTACCTTGCTTTGACCACCTGGGCCGTAAGAGTTCAGCATATAAGAAAAAGTCATGGGCTGGAACGGCCATGCTACTTTGTTGCAACAGCTGGCGCCGGCGTCGTCAGCACTTCCAGCAAGGCTGCCGTTTCACCATCCGGTGTACCGTCGAACAGCTTGTTGCGGTATTTCATCTGGAAGGCGATCAGCACATTGCGCGTCGCTTCATCGAATTCGCCTGTAGCCGGCGTCGCATAGCCATGCTGGGCCAGCTTTTTCTGGAACCAGACGGCATCCGGCACTTGCTGCTCAAAAATAAGGCGTTGCGCGGCAACACGGTTGGCATCCGGCCAGACGATCAAGCCCGCATCGGCCAGCTGACTCCACGGAAACAGCGGTCCCGGATCCTGCTTGCGCTGCGGTGCAACTTCGTTGTGACCCAGAATGTTTTCCGGCGCAATGTTGTAACGGGAGACGATATCCTTGAGCAGCGGAATCAACTCATCGATCTGCGCCTGCGAAAACGGATACCAGATGCGGCCTTCCGGCGTGTCCTTGAAACCGGGATTGACGATCTCGATGCCGATCGAGCTGACGTTCAACTGTGTATAAGTCTTCCAGTTACTCACCCCCGCATGATTGGCCTGGCGCGATTCGTCGACCAGCACGTAAAACTTGGGCTTGTCCGTATCCGTCAGCAAATAATGGCTGCTGACCACTTGTTCCGTCAGGATCTTGATCGAGCGGGGCAGGTCGGCAACCGTGTAATGGATGACGATGAACTTCACGCGCGGGCTCTGGCTGCGCGCCGTCAAGCTATGGTCGAGGTGCGGCGCGGGCGTGCTACAGGCGGACAGCAGTGCCACCAGCATGGCGAGGGCGATTTTTTTCATGAAAGATCCGTGATCTGGTTAATAAAATGTTCAGTTTTTACAAGCGCCATGGCAGCCACCTTGGCCGCCTGCCTGGCCGCTGCCTCATGCGGACGGGCAATTTTTTGCTCCATTGTCAACGATACCGGCAAGGCGGCGCGCATGGCTGCCGCGATGGCCGGGTGCAACTGTGCCGCGCGGCCCGCCAGCACCACGGGACGCGGACCGTGGCGCGCCGTCAGCGCCAGCGCCAATCGCGCCAGTTCCTGTCCCGCGCGCTGCAAGATCTCCAGCGCCAGCGGATCGGCCTCGGCACTGGCGGCAACAGCCAGCGCCAGCCGGCCGATGCTGCCCCGCTCCTGGCCATACATGAAGGCGCGCGACAGCGACCAGTCGCTGCCGCCAATATGCGCAAATACGGCCTTGGCCATCGGTGACGCCTGCCAGCTGCCGGGTGCTTCATCTTCGCGGCGCCAGATCTGGCGCAACGCTTCGCGGGCGATCCAGTAGCCACCGCCGCCATCGTCGAGCAGCACGCCGCGCCCGCCCGCACGGTGAAACACGCCATCCGTATCGATCCAGGCGGCAATCGAGCCCGTGCCAGCGTAGACCAGATAACCCTGGCCCGGCTCAAAACTGTCGCGATAGGCGATCTCGATATCATTGCATATCGTCACGTCGCCGGCATCGAGCGCCAGCAGGGCCGCCAGCGTTTGCGCCAGCGCAACATCGTCGCCGCCAAAGCCCGTCAAGCCCGCCACCACGGCGCGCGGCTGGCCGACCGCCAACACGGCGTGGCACAGCTTGGCAAACGTCGCGTGCAGACCTGCGCGGCCAGACTCGCTGCCCATTTGCAAGGCAGACAAGCCGTCCACCGCGCCGTCGGCCACGATGGCGCCATCCACGCGGGCCAGGGCCCAACGCGTCTGCGTGCCGCCCGCGTCGATGCCCAGGCCCAGCACGGAGGTGGCAGTATTGGCGGTAGGAAAGGAAATCATGGCATAAGTGTAAAGCCAAGCGGGGCTTGCAGGCATGAAAGCTTGCGCATGTTTCATGCCTGCAGGTTATAGACCGCCGGTGAAGGCTGAAAAATTACCTGGCGGCGGCGGCAAATGGAGCGCGCAAGGTGACGCGCGCGCTTTCATTGCCCAGGCGGTCCACGGCGCTGACCACCACCGCGTTGACTTTACCGCTGACATCGTCGACCAGGGTCAGTTCTCCTTGCAAACCGGAAACGACGCTAAAGCGCCAGTCTTCGCCATAGCGCGCCCAGAGCGCATATTGGGCCACGGGTTTGCCGCCGCCCGCCGTCAGTTTCACATTCAGGCTGGTGGAATCGCGGCGCACGGCCAACGCCGGCGTGCCGGGCGCTTGCGTGCCCAGCCACGGCGTGGCGGGAATCAAGGCAGGGCTTTGATACACGGTGGCTTTGAGTTGCTCGCTAACACCCTTGCGGTTCTGCATCAGGGGCGCCATGCTGAAATGCACTTGTCCATTCGCGCCGGGGCGCGTGCGCGTCACTTCGATCTGCTTGATGATCTCTTGCGGCGTGAAGGATTTGGCGGAATTGTCGATGCGGCTCGTGTACAGGCCCGGCCACACATGGCGGCCATAGGGATTTTGCGCCAGCCAGTAGTCGAGCAGCACGCCAAACGCCTGCGGTGCCTGCGCCACCGGCCAGTACAACTGCGGCGACAGGTAGTCGAGCCAGCCCTTGGCCAGCCACAGTTCCGCATCCGCATACAGTTTATCGTATTGGCTGAAACCGACGATGCCGGCAGGGCGGCGATCGGGACGGCCGATGCCAAACGGACTGATGCCGAAACGCACCCAGCTCTTTTCGCGGTGGATGCCAGTATACAAGGCTTCGATCAGCTGGTTGACGTTCTGGCGGCGCCAGGAAGGGCGGTCCAGTTGGCCGCCGGCCAGCAGATATTGCTGCCAGGAAGGCTCATCGGGAAACGGCAGTTCGCGCCTGGCGCCGCCATTGCCGGCGTCCAGCGCGGCGGTCTCGGCACCGGCACCGGCCCCGGTCCCGGCGCCAGGCACGTCGATCGGATACGGATAAAAGTAGTCATCGATGTGCACGCCGTCAATATCGTAGCGGCGCACCACGTCGAGCACCACGTCCGTCGTGTGCTTTGAGGCGGCCGCATCGCCCGGGTCCATCCACAGGTAGCGCCCGTATTGCTTGACGGACGCCGGGTTGGTGGAGGCGAAACTGTCGCGCGCCAGCGGCGACTTGGCCGTGGCGTGGCGCGCCCGGTAAGGGTTGAACCAGGCGTGCAATTCCAGGCCCCGCGCATGTGCCTGGGCTACCCAGAAGGCCAGCGGGTCATACAGCGGCAATGGCGGCTGGCCTTGCTTGCCGGTCAGGTATTCCGACCATGGCTCCAGCTGCGAGGGGTAGATGGTGTCGGCGCTGGGCCGCACCTGCAGCACGATCGCGTTCAGATTCAAGGACTTGGCGCGGTCGAGGATGGCGATGGCCTCGGCTTGCTGCTTGGCCACCGGCAAGTTATTGCGGCTGGGCCAGTCGATATTGGCCACCGTCGAGACCCAGGCGGCGCGAAATTCGCGCGGCGCCGGCGGCGGCACTTCACCCGTGATGTGCTGTACGGGCGGCACGGCAGGCAGGCTCGTTTCGCCCGGCGTCACTGCGGATGGCATTTTGGTGCTGGTGCAGCTGCTGAGCAATGTGGCGGTAGCCAGCGCAGCGAGCACGCCGGCGGTGGCGCCCAGGCGTTTTTTTAAAGTAGACAACAAAACAATTCCTTGCAGTGGTGGAGCGCAGGTCTATCGGTGCGGGTATTTTACTGTGCACCCGCCTTCCTTGCGGGCGCACAATTGAACAGTGTCAAAGAATCAGGGTAGCGCCTTCTTGCCGAATTCCGGGTCGATTTTCACCAGCGCGGCCAGGATGAAGGCGGGAATGGTGGCGATGCAGACCCAGATGAAGAAATGCTGGTAGCCCAGCATTTGCTGGATCCAGCCGCTGGCCATGCCCGGCAGCATCATGCCCAGGGCCATGAAACCCGTGCAAATGGCGTAATGCGCCGTTTTATGCGCGCCATCGGAGACCATGATCATGTACAACATATACGAAGCGAAGCCGAAGCCATAGCCAAATTGCTCCAACGCAATACCCCCGGCGATCAGATAGATATTGCTGGGCATGGCGGTGGCCAGGTAGACGAACACCAGGTCGGGCAAATGCACGGACAGCACCATGATCCACAGGCAGCGTTTCAAGCCGAAGCGGGAAATGATGAATCCGCCCAGCAAGCCACCCAGGGTCAGGGCGATCACGCCGATGGTGCCATAGACCAGGCCCACCTGCTCTGTCGTCAAGCCCAGGCCGCCCTTGGCGACGGGGTCGAGCAGGAAGGGCGCGGCCAATTTGAGCAATTGCGCTTCGCCCAGGCGGAACAGCAGCAAAAAACCCAGAATGACGAAAATGTCCTTCTTTTTAAAGAAGGCGGCAAAGGTGGCGACGAATTCCTGCAACGGAGAAATACCCGCTTCCTGGATGCTGGACCGGTCATCCAATGGTGTCGGCAAGACAAAATAGTGGTACAGGAAGAGGGCGATGAACAGGCCTGCCAGGATGGCAAACACGACAGACCAGGCCAGCTGCACATTACCCGTGGCGTGCGTCAGGTAGCCGGCCAGGTACACCAGGCCGCCCTGGCCGGCGATCATGGCCAGGCGGTAAAACGTGCTGCGCACGCCGACAAAGGCTGCCTGCTGGTGCTCTTCCAGGCCCAGCATATAAAAGCCGTCGGCGGCAATATCATGCGTGGCGGAACTAAATGCCATCAGCCAGAAGATGGCCAGGCTGAGCTGGAAGAAATGGGGTAGCGAGGTCGTCAGGGCCACCAGCGCCAGCGCGGCGCCGATCACCAGTTGCAGGCCGACGATCCAGAAACGCTTGGTGCGGTACATGTCGATGAAGGGCGACCACAGCGGCTTAATGACCCATGGCAAGTACAGCCAGCTCGTGTAGAGGGCGATATCGGTGTTCGAAAAGCCGTAATTCTTGTACATGATCACGGACAGCGTCATGACCACGACGTAGGGAATGCCCTGGCCGAAATACAGGGAAGGGATCCACAGCCATGGGTTTTTCGCGCGCGCAGGGGCGGTTTGTTTCACAAGCTCCATACATCCTTCGTTGTCTCCCAGACAGAAGAATGCCGCGCCATCGGATCACGCCGCCAGTGCCGCCCGCACACTGCCGTCCGCGCCGGCCAACAATGCCTGTGCCTGGTTTGTAGTGATTTTTTTTACCAAGGCAACAATCGCCACCTTGACGTGATATTGGCATTGCTCCAGCACGGCCCTGGCCTGCACCTCGTCAGCGCCGGTGGCATGCATGGTCAGACGCACCGCCCGCCAGATCAGCTTGGCGTTGGTCGGCTTCAAGTCTACCATCAAGTTTCCGTACGTTTTATGCAAACCGACCATCAAGGCACTGGAAATCGTGTTCAAGGTGATTTTTTGCGCCGTGCCCGCCTTCAAACGCGTGCTGCCGGAAATGACTTCCATGCCCGTGTCGAGCACGATGCCGCATTGCGCCTCGTTCGCCACGGGCGCGTCCACGTTGTTGGCGATGCCGATGGTCAAGGCGCCCGCCTTACGCGCGGCCAGCAGGGCGCCCAGCACATACGGCGTGGCGCCGGACGCGGCCAGCAGGATCACCACGTCGTTTGCTTGCGGCTGCAGGGCCAATAAATCGCTCTCGCCTTGCGGCAGGTCATCTTCCGCGCCTTCGACGGCCACGAACATGGCGCCCGCGCCGCCAGCCAGGATGGCCACGGCACGCTCGGGCGGCCAGGAAAACGTGGGATTGAGTTCAACGCTGTCGAGCACGCCCAGGCGGCCCGAGGTTCCCGCGCCCACATACAGCAAACGCCCGCCGCCAGCGATGCGGGGCAGGGCGGCCGTGATGGCCGCCGCGATCTGCGGCGACGCCAGGCGCACGGCTTCGACGGCCCAGAACTGGTCATCGACCAGCACCGCCACCAGTTGCTCGACCGGATACAGATCCAGATCCGGATGCCGCCGGCTCGGGGTTTCAGTTTTCAACATGATTTCCGAACATGGTTGAAGATGAAACCAGTTTAATACCGATGGGAGCAAGCAGCCATGAAAGCTTGGCGTGCGGGCATAACAGGAGCTTATGGGTAAGAATTATGGATAAGACGAAACTGAGCCGTTACCAGCTCAGGCCGCGTCGTTACGGGGCGCGGCGCATCTCGGCGACGAAATCGTAATGGTCGCTGCGGCAATACGAATGCGTCAGTTCCACCGCTTCGCCCGACTCCAGGTAGGCGATGCGCGTGATGAACAGCACGGCCTGGCCATCGGGGATGCCCAGTTGCTTGGCCAGCACGTCCGTCGCATTCATGGCGCGGATATGCTGCAAGGCGCGCACGGGAGCTTTCCTGATGCTACTCAAGTATGTATACAGCGAGTCGCCCACGGCGCCCGGGTCCGGCACCACGCTGAACGGCAGCACGCTCACTTCATACGCCATTACCACATCGTCGGCCAGGCGCAAGCGCTCCAGGCGCGCCACTTTCGTATTCTGCGCCAGGCCCAGGCTCAGCTGTTCATCGCTGCTGGCGATGACGACATCGCGCTTGAGCCAGCGCGAACCGGGACGGTAGCCGCGTTGCTGCAGTTGTTCGGAAAAGCTGGACAGGTTCGACAGCGGCTGCTCGATGCGCGGGGCAATATAGTTGCCCGAACCGCGGCGGCGCACGACGAGGCCTTGCTCGACCAGTTGATCGATGGCCTTGCGCGCCGTCACGCGCGATACGTCGAGCAGTTCGGACAGGCTACGCTCAGAGGGCAGTGCCTGGTCCACCTGGTAGCGGCCGTTGCGTACGTCATCGCTCAGCTTGCGGGCGATCTGCATATATAAAGGCGAATTGTCATTCAAATCGACCTTGAGTGCTACGCTGGTCTGGCTCATACAGTTCTCCTTGTCTGCCTAGTGTAATAGCGATGGCGCTTGCGCGTATCCCATCCACCCATGAATAAATGGAAATTAGGCATAAATAACGGTTATACGCTTAAAAAAACGATGTTTTACCGTACGTATAACCAGGCATTATAGATAAATAAGCAATTTTCATTAGCCTTGGAAACTTTCCCACCCTATGCTGGCAACGCATCCACACGGGCCAGAAAACAGATGAAAAAGACAATGACGGGTTTATTCGGTTTGCTGCTGCTGGGCGGTATCTGGCCAGCCATGGCCGCAGCGCCGGGCAGCAGCGCCAGCACCAGCGTGCCAGAGAAGCAGCGCGCGCTCGATGCGGCCCTGTCGGCCATCGTTGACGATGCCGCCCACCCGCTGGCCAGCCTGTCCGTGCTGGCCATACGCCAGGGAAAAGTGTCGTATCAGAAACAATTTGGCTACCGCCATCTGGGCGCCACGCCGGCAGACAGCTTGCCGGTGACACCAGCCACCTTGTTCCGCATCGCTTCGATTTCCAAGATGATGACCACCCTGGGCCTGATGCGCTTGCTGGAACAGGGCAAGCTGAGCCTGGACCAGGATGTCGGCATTTACCTGGGATTTTCACTGCGTAACCCGCACTTTCCCCAGCAAGCCGTGACCTTGCGCAGCTTGCTCAGCCATACTTCCTCGCTGCGCGATGCGGGCGGCTACTCCTGGGGCCCCGAGCGCAGCTTGCGCGACGTGTTTACGGCCGGTGGCGATGCCATGTGGGACCGCGCCAAGACCCCCGGTCATTACTTTACGTATGCCAACCTGAACTGGGGCGTGATCGGCACGGTGATGGAAAAAGTCACGGGCGAGCGCTTCGACTTGCTGATGCAGCGTTTGCTGCTCGATCCCATGGGGCTGCGCGGCGGCTACAACCCGGCAGCCTTTTCGGCCGACGAGGTGGCAAATACGGCCACGCTGTACCGCAAGCGCACGCTCGACACGGAAGTGTGGCAGCCGCAAGGACCGTGGATCGCGCAAGTGGACGATTTCCATGCCCGCGCACCCGCCGCACCGGCTGGCCTCGATCGCTACGTGATCGGCAACAATGCCACCGTCTTCAGCCCCACGGGCGGCTTGCGCATCTCGGCCGCCGGCCTGGGCACGGTCATGCAGATGCTGCTCGATAGCGGGCGCTACCAGGGAAAACAGATCTTGCAGCCGGCCAGCATCGCGCTGATGTTTGGCCGGCAATGGCAGCTGGCGCCCGATGGCAGCAATGGCGATAGCGAGCGGGGCCTGTTCCGCGCATGGGGCCTGGGCAACCAGCAGTTTGATACGGTGGCGGGGCAAGGCAACCGCCTGGTCGAGGGCGCCAGCTTCCAGGCAGTAGGCCACTTGGGCGAGGCGTATGGCCTGGTGTCCGCCTTCGTGCTCGATTTTAAGAACAAGCATGGCATGGTGGCCCTGGTGGGTGGCACGGGCAGCGATCCCGAGCGCTACCCGGGCAGCTATTCCGCCATGGCACGCTCCGAGGAATTGATACTCACGGCGCTGTATCGTGGTGTGATTGCCAACATTCAATAATTGCACCAACATAGTGCATTCCTGAAAGTTATGGCTGCACCATGATGTTTCATTGGCTCCGTTCACGGCCAGCCTCTAAGCTCTTCCCGAATGCTCCCGCACCATGGGAGCGCAACGCAGCGAGGCAACATGCAACAACAAGTCATCATCATCGGTGGCGGCGTCGTCGGTCTGACTTCGGCCTGGTGGCTGGCCGAGGCCGGCTACAAGGTCACCCTACTGGAACGCAACGAACAGGTGGCGATTGCCGCCAGCTACCGCAACGGCGGCCAGCTCAGCTATCGCTATGTGGCGCCCCTGGCGGACACCGGCGTACCGTTGAAAGCCCTGCAATGGCTGCTGCAGAAAGACGGCCCGCTACGCTTCCGTCCCGAGGCTGACTGGCGCCAATGGCGCTGGATGGCCAGTTTCTTGCGCAATTGCAACAGCGCCAGCAATGCCCGCACCACGGCCAAGCTGCTGGAACTGGGCGAATGGAGCCGCGCCGGCATGGCGCAACTGGAATTGAGCATCGCTCCTGAAGCGTATGCGCGGCGCGATGCGGGTAAGCTCATCGTCTACCGTTCGCCCGCCATTTTTCAACGGGCCGTGGCCCGCCCGGAATCGGAAGAGGCGCGCGTCGTGCTGTCGCCAACGGAAGCGGTGCAGCGCGAACCGGCGCTGGCCGCCTTGCAGGGCTCATTGGCGGGCGGCATCTTTACCGAAGGTGAAGCGGTGGCCGATTGCCATGCTTTTTGCCTGGCCCTGGAAGCGCAGCTACTGCAACACCCGAATTTCTCGCTCTTGTTAAAGGGCGAAGCGCGCCGCCTCGTCACGCACGGTGGCAAGATCACCGGCATCGACACCAGCCTGGGCCTGCTGCAAGCGGATCATTACGTGCTGGCGGCGGGCATCCAGAGCCGCGACCTGGCCGCCACGGCGAATATTTACCTGCCCCTGTATCCATTGAAGGGCTACAGCCTGACGGCGCCCATCCGCGCGCAGGACCGGGCGCCCGAGATCAGCATCACCGATTTCGAGCGCAAGGTGCTGTATGCGCGCATCAAAGGCAATCTGCGCGTGGCCGCCATGGTCGACATGGTGGGCGCCAACAACAGTATCGACTGGGGCCGCATCGCCGGCCTGACGCGGCTGGCACGCGAAGCCATGCCGCACGGCGCCGATTACGACCAGGCCACGGCCTGGGCCGGCTTGCGCCCCGCCACGCCGAACAGCGCGCCGCTGGTGGGCGCCAGCAAATATGCGAACTTGTGGCTGAACGTGGGCCACGGCCCGCTAGGCTTTACCTTTGCCGCCGGCACGGCGCGCATCCTGGCAGACTTGATGCAGAACAAAACGCCACCGTTCGCGCTGGACTTCCTCAGTCCCAAAAGATAGACGGCAAGCGGCGCCCGGCGCCGCCGTTATGGCGGATAATTGCGGAACTTTCCTATTCCCACGTCTGCCAGCGCATGCCCACACCCTCCAAATCGCCTGCCTGCCCCTGTGGCGGCGCGGCCTACGCCAGCTGCTGCGGCCCGTATATCACGGGCGCGGCCCTGCCGCCGACGGCCGAAACACTGATGCGCTCGCGCTACACGGCCTTCACCATGCGCGATGAAGCGTACCTGCGCGCCACCTGGCATGCCAGCACCTGTCCCGCCGACGCTTTATTTGCCGAAGAAGAAAAAGTCCACTGGCTGGGACTTGAGGTAAAATCTGCTTTACGTTTACGTCAACGTAAAGCAGAATCTGCCAATCAAGCCGAAGAGATGAACCGCGACAGCGTGGAATTCGTGGCCCGCTACAAGGTCAACGGCCGCGCGCACCGCCTGCATGAAGTGAGCCGCTTCGTGCGCGAAGCCGGTGTTGGTGGCATGCGCTGGTTTTATCTCGACGGCAGTTTTCCCGAATAGCGCGACCCGAGAGACCGGGCGATAAGAAAAAGGAAGCACCATGCCGCACATCGAAAGCAAACTCAATCCGCGCAGTGACGATTTCAAGGCCAACGCCGCGGCCATGCAAGCCATCGTCGACGATTTGCGCGACAAGGTGGAGAGAATCGCGGCCGGTGGCGGCGAAGCGGCGGCCGCCAAGCACCTGGCGCGCGGAAAACTGCTGCCGCGCGACCGCGTGCAGATGCTGCTCGATCCCGGCACGCCCTTCCTCGAGTTTTCCCAGATGGCGGCCTACGCCATGTACCAGGACGCCAAGGGCGTCGATGCGGCGCCTTGCGCCGGCATCATCACCGGCATCGGCCGGGTATCGGGCCAGGAATGCGTCATCGTGTGTAACGACGCCACCGTCAAGGGCGGCACCTACTACCCGATGACGGTGAAAAAGCACTTGCGCGCCCAGGAAATCGCCGACCAGAACAATCTGCCGTGCATTTACCTGGTCGATTCTGGCGGCGCCAACCTGCCGAACCAGGACGACGTCTTCCCCGACCGCGACCATTTCGGCCGCATCTTCTACAACCAGGCGAATCTGTCGGCCAAAGGCATCCCGCAAATCGCCGTGGTGATGGGCTCTTGCACGGCTGGCGGCGCGTATGTGCCAGCCATGAGCGACGAATCGATCATCGTCAAGGAGCAGGGCACGATTTTCCTCGGCGGCCCGCCGCTGGTGAAGGCGGCCACCGGCGAAGTGGTGACGGCCGAAGACCTGGGCGGCGGCGACGTGCATACGCGTTTGTCCGGCGTGGTCGATCATTTGGCGCAAAATGACTTGCACGCGCTGTCGCTGGCGCGCACCATCGTCTCGAACCTGAACCGCACGAAGCCGCAGCAGATGGCCTTGCGCGACTCCGTCGAGCCGAAATACCCGACGCAGGAACTGTATGGCGTGATCCCCGTCGATACGCGCAAGCCCTTCGATGTGCGCGAAGTGATCGCGCGCATCGTCGACGGCAGCGATTTCGACGAATTCAAGGCCCGCTACGGCACCACCCTGATCTGCGGCTTCGCGCATATCTACGGCGTGAAGGTCGGCATCATCGCCAATAACGGCATCTTGTTCTCCGAGTCTGCCCTGAAAGGCACGCATTTCATCGAATTGTGCTGCCAGCGCAAGATCCCGCTGGTCTTCCTGCAAAATATCACCGGCTTCATGGTGGGCCGCAAATACGAAAACGAAGGCATCGCCCGCAATGGCGCCAAGATGGTCACCGCAGTAGCCACGGCTGCCGTGCCGAAATTCACCGTCATCATCGGCGGCAGCTTCGGCGCCGGCAATTACGGCATGTGCGGGCGCGCGTTTTCGCCCCGCTTCATGTGGATGTGGCCCAATGCGCGCATTTCCGTCATGGGCGGCGACCAGGCGGCCTCCGTGCTGGCGACAGTCAAGCGCGACGGCATCGAAGGCAAGGGCGGCCAGTGGAGCGCGCAAGAGGAGGCGGCCTTCAAGCAGCCGATCAAGGATCAATACGAGCACCAGGGCCACCCGTATTACGCCACCGCGCGCCTGTGGGACGATGGCGTGATCGATCCGGCCGACACCCGCATGGTGCTGGGCCTGGGCCTGTCGGCCGCGCTCAATGCCGAAATTGCCGAGACGAAGTTCGGCGTCTTCCGCATGTAATGGAGAGTGAGCATGGAATTTGAAACCCTGAAACTGGTCATCGAGGGCAATGTCGCCACCGTGACCCTGAACCGCCCCGACGTGCGCAATGCCTTCAACGAGACGACGATTGCCGAGCTGGCACGCGCCTTCGAAGGGTTGGGGCGCAGCGACATGGTGCGCGCCATCGTGCTGGCGGCGAATGGCGCGGCCTTTTGCGCCGGTGCGGACCTGAACTGGATGAAGAAGATGGCCGGCTACACGCATGCCGAAAACCAGGCTGACGCGCTGCAGCTGGCGCAGATGCTGCGCACCATCTACCTGTGTCCCAAGCCCGTGGTGGCGAAGGTCCAGGGCGACTGTTATGCGGGCGGCATGGGCCTCGTCGCCGCATGCGATATCATTCTGGCTGCGGAAGACGTGCATTTCTGCCTGAGCGAAGTGCGGCTGGGACTGATCCCGGCCACTATTTCACCGTATGTCATCAAGGCCATGGGCGAAAACTCGGCGCGCCGTTACTTTATCTCCGCAGAGCGATTCTCTGCTAGGGAAGCGCTGCGCATCGGCTTTGCCCACGAGGTAGTCGCCGGCGACGCACTGGACGCGAAAACCGCGGAAGTGCTGAAAGCGCTGACGGGCAACAGCCCGCACGCCGTGGCGCAAGCGAAAACGCTGGTGCGCGAGATCGCCGGCCAGCCGGTCAGCGACGCGCTGCTGGAGGACACGGCCGAGCGCATCGCGCAGATCCGCGCATCGGAACAGGGCCGCGAAGGCGTGCAATCGTTCCTCGACAAGCGCAAGCCGAGTTGGCTCATGGGCTAGCAATATCATTGGAGCAGTTTTGAAAGCAGAAAAACAATCGGGCTGGGTCGAACGCAGTCTGCGCAGCGTGTGGCATCCGTGCACGCAAATGCAGCATCATGCGAATGGCAACGACAGCGTTCCCTTGATCCCCGTCAGCCACGGCCGTGGCGCCTGGCTGTACGATCACGAAGGCAGACGCTACCTGGACGCCATCAGCTCCTGGTGGGTGAATCTGTTCGGCCATGCCAACCCGCGCATCAATGCGGAACTGAAAGACCAGCTGGACCGCCTGGAACACGCCATGCTGGCCGGTTTCACGCATGAACCGGTGATCGAACTGTCGGAAAAACTCTCCGCCTTGACGGGCGGCGTGCTGGGACACAGCTTTTATGCCTCCGATGGCGCATCGGCCGTGGAAATCGCCCTGAAAATGAGCTTTCATGCCTGGCGCAACAGCGGCAAGAGTGAAAAACAGGAATTCGTCTGTCTGAAAGGCAGCTACCACGGCGAAACCATCGGCGCGCTGGCCGTCACCGACGTCGCCCTCTTCAAGGATGCCTACGGCCCTCTGTTGCGCGCCTCGCAGACCGTGATGTCGCCCGACTTCCGCCAGGCGAACGAAGGCGAAACGCCACAGGACGTGGCGCGCCGCGCCGCCGCCGAGGTGGAACGCCTGTTCCAGGAAAAATCCGGGAAAATCGCCGCCATCATCATCGAGCCGCTGGTGCAGTGCGCCACCGGCATGGCCATGCATGACCCGCTGTACCTGTCCCTGGTGCGCGCCCTGTGCGACCGCCATCAGGTGCACCTGATCCTTGACGAAATTGCCGTCGGCTGCGGCCGCACGGGCACCTTCTTTGCCTGCGAACAGGCCGGCATCTGGCCCGATTTCGTCTGCCTGTCGAAAGGCATCAGCGGCGGCTACCTGCCCTTATCCTTGGTAATGACGCGCGAAGATATCTATCAAGCCTTCTACAGCACCGACGTGCGCCGCGGCTTCCTGCATTCGCACTCGTACACGGGCAACCCGCTGGCTTGCCGCGCGGCGCTGGCGACGCTCTCCATCTTCGAGGAAGACGATGTGCTGGTGGCCAACCGGGTGCGCGCCGACAAGATCACGCAAGCGCTGGCGCCGCTAGCGCAACACGAGCGCGTGCGCCACTTCCGCCAGCAGGGCATGATCTGGGCCTTCGACGCGGTCGATGCGGCGCCTGATTTTTCGCGCCGTTTCTTCAGCACGGCGCTGGAACACGAACTGTTGATGCGCCCCATCGGTTCCACCGTCTACCTGATGCCGCCGTATATCCTCGACGACGCGGAAATCGCCGGCCTGGGCCAGCAGACGCTGGCTGTCTTCAATCAAGTGATCGGATCCTGAGATGGAACTGATCACGCGCTTGAAACAGCAGTTGCAAGCCCTGGAAGAGCGCAGCCTGATCCGCCGCCGCCGCACCGTCGACACGCCGTGCGCGCCGCGATTGAGCGTGGACGGGCGCGACATGCTGGCCTTTTGCAGCAATGACTACCTGGGCCTGGCCGCGCATCCGCGCATCGTCGCCGCACTGAAAGAAGGCGCCGACCTGTATGGCGCCGGCAGCGGCGCCTCGCACCTGATCAGCGGCCATAGCCGCGCCCACGCGCAGCTGGAAGAACGCCTGGCCGATTTTGTTGGCGCCAACCTGGAACAGGCGCGCGCGCTGTACTTCTGCACCGGCTACATGGCCAACCTGGCCGTGCTGACGGCCCTGTCGGCGGGCGATGCGCAAGCCGAGATTTTCTCGGAAGCGCTGAACCACGCCTCGCTGATCGACGGCACGCGCCTGGCGCGTGTCAAGACGCGCGTGTATCCGCATGCCGATCTCACCGTGCTGGCGGCCCTGCTGGCGGAAAGTAAAGCGACGACGAAAATCGTCGTTACCGACAGCGTCTTCAGCATGGACGGCGACCTGGCGCCGCTGCCCGCGCTGCTGGCCCTGTGCGAACAATACGGCGCCTGGCTGGTGGTCGACGATGCGCACGGCTTCGGCGCACTGGGTGAACAGGGACGGGGGGCGCTGGAGCACTTCGATCTGCATTCGCCGCACCTGGTGTATGTGGGCACCCTGGGCAAGTCGGCTGGCGTGGGCGGCGCTTTTGTCGCCGCACACGACGCCGTGATCGAAACCCTGATCCAGAAGGCGCGCCCGTATATCTTCACCACGGCCGCCGCGCCCGCGCTGGCGCATGCACTGCTGGCCAGCCTGGATATCATCGCCGGCGACGAGGGCCGGCAGCGCCGCACCCACCTCGCTGCGCTTGTGGCGCAATGGAACGCCGGCTTGCAGCTGCAACGCTGGCAAGCCTTGCCGTCATTGACCGCCATCCAGCCCGTTATCGTCGGCGAGAACGCCGAAATGATGGACATCGCCGCCAGCCTGTACCAGCAAGGCCTGTGGGTCGGTGCGATCCGCCCGCCCACCGTGCCCGTGGGCACGGCGCGCCTGCGCGTGACCCTGTCGGCCGGCCACACGGCGCAGGAAGTGGCGCAATTGATCAACGCAGTCAACACACTGGAAAGGACTCGCCATGAGCCTTGATGACCCTATCGTAGCCGACGTGCTGGCAGACCTGGCGCCGGCCGTACAGCGACAGCCCGCGCCGGCTGGCGCCGGCCTGCCATCGCGCTTTGCCTGCTTCGTCACCGGTACCGACACGGAAATCGGCAAGACCCTGACCTCGTCGGCCCTGCTGCATGCGCTGGTGGCGCGCGGCGTGCGTGCCTGCGGCATGAAGCCCGTCGCCGCTGGCGCGGAAATGCGCGATGGCGAACTGCATAATGAAGACGCCGACAGCCTGATCGCCGCCGGCAACGTCAGCATGCTGCGCAGCCTGACCACGCCCTACATGCTCAAGGAACCGGCGGCGCCGCATATCGCCGCCGCCCTCGAAGGCGTCAGCATCGAATCGGTGCCCATCCTGGCCGCCTACCTGGAAATCGCCGCCGCCTCGGACGCGGTGGTGGTCGAAGGCGTGGGCGGCTTTCGCGTGCCGCTCTCCATCGGATTCGATTCGGCCGACCTGGCGCAGCAGCTCGACCTGCCCGTGATCCTGGTGGTGGGCATGCGCCTGGGCTGCATCAGCCAGGCCTTGCTGACGCTGGAAGCCATCGAAGCGCGCGGCTTGACGGTCATCGGCTGGGTCGCCAACACCCTGGAAGTGGAAATGCGCTTCCTCGACGAAAATATCGATGCGCTGATCGAGCGCATTCCGGCGCCGCTGCTGGGCAGGGTGCCGCGCCTGGCGCAGCCCAGCGCCGCAGCGGCGGCGTCCCATCTCGATTTCACCGGCTTGCCCAACTGGCCGGCGCAGCACCCGAACAATTAAACATCTCCAAAAAATAGAAGCGAAGGAATCACCATGTCTCACGTCCAAGAAACTGCAAAAACCGTCGAACTGCACCGTCCTGCAGCGCGCATCACCCTGCCGGAAGCGGCCACCTGGCCCATCGATGATGTGCTGGCCCTGTTCGACCTGCCGTTCAATGACCTGATGTTCAAGGCCCAGCAAACCCACCGCATCAACTTCCCCGATGGCGACGTGGAGCTGGCAACCTTGTTGTCGATCAAGACGGGCGGCTGCGAGGAAGACTGCGGCTACTGCCCGCAGGCAGCCCGCTACGACACGGGCGTGGAAGCGAAAAAACTCCTCGACATCGACACGGTGCTCGACGCGGCGCGCCAGGCGAAAGCCAACGGCGCCACGCGCTTCTGCATGGGTGCCGCCTGGCGCAGCCCGAAAGAGCGCGACATGGAAAAAGTCGAAGAAATGGTGAGCAAGGTCAAGGCGCTGGGCCTGGAAACCTGCGCCACCCTGGGCATGCTGGAAGAAGGACAAGCGGACCGCCTGAAAAACGCTGGCCTCGATTTCTACAACCATAACCTGGATACGGCGCCCGAGTTCTACGACAACGTCATCTCCACGCGCCAATACCAG
This sequence comes from Janthinobacterium woesei, assembly GCF_051380875.1. Taxonomy (NCBI): domain Bacteria; kingdom Pseudomonadati; phylum Pseudomonadota; class Betaproteobacteria; order Burkholderiales; family Oxalobacteraceae; genus Janthinobacterium; species Janthinobacterium woesei. The sequence goes on along the minus strand of NZ_JBNYXW010000003.1, from coordinate 314,817 downwards.
GACCGCCTGGACACGTTGGGCCGCGTGCGCGAAGCGGGCTTGAAAGTGTGCTGCGGCGGCATCGTCGGCATGGGCGAGACGCGCTTGCAACGCGCCGGCCTGATCGCCCAGCTGGCCAACCTGAATCCATATCCTGAATCGGTGCCCGTGAACCACCTGGTGCAGGTGGAAGGCACGCCTTTGTTTGGCCTGGAAGCGCTCGACCCGTTCGAATTCGTGCGCACCATCGCCGTGGCCCGCATCACCATGCCGAAAGCGCGCGTGCGCCTGTCCGCCGGCCGCCGCCAGATGGGCGAAGCCGTGCAGGCGATGTGCTTCCTGGCTGGCGCCAATTCCATCTTCTACGGCGACAAGCTGCTCACCACCGACAACCCGGAAGCGGAAGACGACCGCACCCTGCTGGGCAAGCTGGGCCTGCAGACGCGCGGTGCCATGCTCGACTCGGTGCAGAAAGAGAAGTGCGGCTGCTGATCCAGCCATCGGGATGCGCCCCGCCAGGGCGTATCGCCTCCCAGCGACACCTCAGATAAAAAAACTTCCAGCCACGAGCTGCAAAGAGAGAGACCATGTTCACTAAAATCCTGATCGCCAACCGCGGCGAAATCGCCTGCCGTGTCGCCGCCACCGCGCGCCGCATGGGTATCCAGACTGTCGCCGTGTATTCGGCAGCAGATGCCAATGCCAAGCACGTCGCCGTGTGCGACGAAGCGGTGCTGATCGGCCCCGCGCCGGCCAAGGAAAGCTATCTGTGCGGCGACAAGATCATCGCCGTGGCGCTGGCGACAGGTGCCCAGGCGATCCACCCGGGCTACGGTTTCCTCTCCGAGAACGCCGACTTCGCCGATGCCTGCCACGCAGCAGGCCTGGTCTTCATCGGCCCGCCGGCATCCGCCATGCGCGCCATGGGGTCGAAGTCGGCCGCCAAGTCGCTGATGGAAAAGGCCAATGTGCCGCTGGTGCCCGGCTACCATGGCGAAGAGCAGGATGCCGACTTCCTGCACGCGCAAGCCGACAAGATTGGCTACCCCGTCCTGCTGAAGGCATCGGCCGGCGGCGGCGGCAAGGGTATGCGCGTCATCGACAATTCAAACGATTTCAAGGCCGCGCTGGCCTCGTGCAAGCGCGAAGCGATCAGCTCTTTCGGCGACGACAAGGTGCTGGCCGAAAAATACCTGTCGCGCCCGCGGCATATCGAAATCCAGGTGTTTGCCGACACCCTGGGCAACTGCATCTATCTGTTCGAGCGCGATTGCTCGGTGCAGCGCCGCCATCAAAAGGTGCTGGAAGAAGCGCCAGCGCCGGGCATGCCGTTTGACCGCCGCGCCGCCATGGGCGAGGCGGCCGTCGCTGCCGCCAAGGCCGTCGGCTATGTGGGTGCGGGCACGGTGGAATTCATCGCCAACCAGGATGGTTCGTTCTACTTCATGGAGATGAACACGCGCTTGCAGGTCGAGCATCCGGTGACGGAAATGATCACCGGCACCGACCTGGTGGAATGGCAGCTGCGCGTCGCCTTTGGCGAAGCGCTGCCGAAAAAACAGAGCGAATTGACCATCCACGGCCACGCCATCGAGGCGCGCATCTATGCGGAAAATCCGGAAAAAGGCTTCCTGCCGTCGATCGGCACCCTGCGCCACATGCAGGCGCCGCCCGCCGTCACGTTCGAGCTGGGTGGCACGCCCGTGCCGGCCAGCGTGCGCATCGATTCGGGCGTGCGCGAAGGCGATGCGATCTCGCCATTCTATGACCCGATGATCGCCAAGCTGATCGTCTGGGGCGCGGACCGCCGCGAGGCGCTGGCGCGCATGGCGCAGGCGCTGTCGGAATTCCAGATCGTCGGCCTGGCCAGCAATATCGCCTTCTTGAAACGCCTGGTCGAAGGCCAGGCATTTGCCAGCGCCGACCTCGACACGGGTTTGATCGAGCGCAATCACGATACCCTGTTCCCCGCCCTGCAGGCAGCGCCCGACACGGCCCTGGCGCTGGCGGCAGTCAGCCTGCTGCTGGAAGAAAAAACAGCCAGCGAAGCGCAATCAGCCAACCGCGCCGACCCGTGGGGCAATGCCCTGGGCTGGCGCTTGAACAGTACGCTGGGGCGCAAGCTGTCATTTGCCGACGAATTTACGCTGGCCGGCGACAGCAAGGCCTATGTGGCGCGCATCGCGTACCAGACAGACGGCTGGCTGTTCAACGGCCAACCCCTCACCTTGACGGCACGCAAAGGCCTGGAGCTGCACATCAAGCTCGGTGAGCGGGCCGTGCATGGCACCGTGCTGCGCGACGGCGAACAGTTCCACGTGTTCATGCGTGGCGCGCACTACACCTTGCACTACAACGACCCGATGGCGCATGCCGGCGAAATGGAGGCGGAAGGCGGACGCCTGACGGCGCCGATGCCGGGCAAGGTCGTCGCCGTACTGGTCAATAAAGGGCAAGACGTCAAGAAAGGCGAGCCTCTGGTGATCATGGAAGCGATGAAGATGGAGCACACCATCGCCGCGCCGCACGACGGCCTGGTGGAAGACGTGCTGTATGCGGTCGGCGACCAGGTCGCCGATGGCGCGCCGCTGCTGGCCTTCAAAGCGGCCGCTTAAGGGTAGCTCACAATGCGCATACTCCTGCAACGTGCGGACGGCAAAGAAGCGGCGTGGATCGCCGACTTCAAGGACTTGCTGCCCGAAGCCGAGATCCACTTCTGGCGTGAAGGCACACCAGCGCCAGCTTGTGATTACGCCGTCGTCTGGCAACCGCCAGCGGCCATGCTGGCGCATCTGGCCAATATAAAAGCCATCTTCAATATGGGCGCCGGCGTCGACGCCCTGCTCAAGTTCAGCGAGTCGCTACCGGCACACGTGCCGCTGGTGCGCCTGGGCGATGCGGGCATGGGCGTGCAGATGGCGGAATATGTCAGCCACGCCGTGCTGCGCCACTTCCGCCGTTTCGACGACTACGAAGCGCAGGGCCGCGCGGGCATCTGGCAGCCGCTGCCCGCGTTTGACAAGGCGGACTTTCCCGTCGGCGTGCTGGGCATGGGCGTGCTGGGCACGCGCGTACTGGAAGCGCTGGCGCAATTTGAATTTCCCCTGCGTGGCTGGAGCCGCAGCCAGAAGCAGCTCGATGGGGTGCAGTGCTTCGCGGGCGAAGAGGGGCTCGACGCCTTCCTGCGCGGCACGCGTGTGCTGGTGTGCATGCTGCCGCTGACACCCGACACGCATAACCTGCTGGACCGCGCGCGCCTGTCCATGCTGCTGCCGGGCGCCTACGTCATCAACGTGGCGCGCGGCGCGCATATGGCCGAACCGGATTTGCTGACCCTGATCCGCTCGGGGCATATTGCGGGCGCCACCCTGGACGTGTTCCGCAACGAGCCGCTGCCGCAGCAGCACCCGTTCTGGCAAGAACCGCGCATCACCATCACGCCGCATATTTCGGCCGCCACCCTGCGCCGCGAAAGCGTGGCGCAAATCGCCGCCAAGATGCGCCGCCTGCATGCCGGAGAGCCTGTGGCCGGCATCGTCAACCGTTTGCAAGGATATTGACATGAACGTACTACCAAATTTGCCGAAACAGGTCAAGATCGTCGAAGTGGGCCCGCGCGACGGCCTGCAAAATGAAAAGGAAACCATCAGCGCCGCCGTCAAGATCGAGCTGGTCGACAGGTTGACGCTGGCGGGCTTCGCCAATATCGAGGCGGCGTCGTTCGTCTCGCCCAAATGGGTGCCGCAGATGGCCACCAGCGCGGAAGTGATGGAGAAAATCGCGCGCCGTGCCGGCACCATGTATTCGGCGCTGACGCCGAACATGCAAGGTTTCGAGGCTGCGCTGGCGGCAAAGGCTGATGAAGTGGTGATCTTCGGTTCCGCCTCCGAGGCGTTCTCGCAAAAAAACATCAATTGCTCGATCGCCGAATCGATCGCCCGCTTCGAGGGCGTGGCCAAGGCGGCCAAGGATCATGGCCTGCGCCTGCGCGGCAGCATCAGCTGCGCCTTCGGCTGCCCCTACCAGGGCGACGTGCCGCTCGACGCCGTGGCCGACGTGGTGGGACGCATGCGCGACCTCGGTTGCGACGAAATCGACATCGCCGACACCATCGGCGTGGCCACGCCGAGAAAAACGCAGGCGGTAATGGAGCGCGCCATCGCGGCCTTCCACGTGGGCGGCCTGTCTGGCCACTTCCACGACACCTACGGCCAGGCGCTGGCAAATATCTACGCCAGCCTGGAGATGGGCATTGCGATTTATCATTCGTCCGTCTCGGGCCTGGGCGGCTGCCCGTACGCCAAGGGCGCCACCGGCAATGTCGCCACGGAAGACGTGCTGTACATGATGGCCGGCCTGGGCATCGCCACCGGCATCGACCTGGACCTGGTGGTGGACGCGGGCCAGTTCATCGCGCAGCAACTGGGCCGCAAGGGTTCCAGCCGCGCCGGCAACGCCATCGCGGCGAAACGCCTGGGGTAAATGGAAAGGGGCTACGGCCCTGCTGCATGCCGCTGGGGCATGCAGTACGGACGAAAAAAAACCCAAGAGTCGAAACTCTTGGGTTTTTTTCTACAAATTTGGTCGGAGTACAAGGATTCGAACCTTGGACCCCCTGGTCCCAAACCAGGTGCGCTACCGGGCTGCGCCACACTCCGAAGACCAAGATAATACAGCCCGTATCGACTTCGGTCAAGGGTCAGGTGAAACTCTGTGTAAATTATTTACGCGCGACACCGATACGCATGTATTTATCAACACTATCGAAGTATGCGACACTCACCAGGCAAGTTTTCCCGCTCAGACATGAAGGCGACGACGGCAATGGAATTGCGTATGGAAAGAAGCGGCGCTGGCCAGCCCATGGCGAATCGCCGCGGCATCGCGCTGGGCATTGCCGTGTCCCTGCTGCTGCATGGCGCGCTGGTGTACCTGTGGCGCCATGCGCAGCCACCCGCCCTGCCAGACGCGGCGCGGCGCGTGGAATCGGTCACCGTGTGGATACGCCCGCTGGCTGCCAAGCCGCCGCCACCGCCCGTCGAAGTGCTCAAGCCGAAACACGAACCCAAGCCCATCAGCAAGGCAAAGCGCAACACCGTCCGGAAAACGCCAACGACGGCAGCCACACCAGCATCGAGCCAGAATACGATCACCGTGGCGCCCACGGCAGCAATCACGCCAACGGTCAGCCCCACTACGCTAACGCCAGATACGCCGAAGTTCGACATGGACGCGGCCAGGAAGACGGCGCGCAAGGTGGCTGGCGAACGCGACCCGTCCAAGGTGGGTACGGCCGTGGGGCAAATCCCCGACAAGCCGCTGCAAACGGAAAGCCAGCTGGCGCGCGACATCGCGCAAGGCAAGCGCGGCGATTGCCGTACGGCCTATGCGGGCGCGGGCTTGCTGGCGCCCGTGCTGATGCTGCTCGACAAGAAAGATAGTGGCTGCAAGTGGTAATTATGTAAGGGCATACCCAATCGGGCATGCCGGAATCGCGTTATTCCTGCCCCTTCAACTGCAGCGCCCGCTCGTACAGGGCGTTTTTCTTGCGGCCCGTGATCTGCGCCGTCAGGTTGGCAGCCTGCTTGACGCTGCATTCGGCCAGCAAAATGTTCAGGATGCGCTCCGCTTCCACGTCTTCCGCGTCCTGCGCTTCGGTGGCGCCTTCCAGCAGGACGACAAATTCGCCCTTTTCGCGGTGCGCGTCGGCACGTATCCACGCTTCGGCTTCGGACAAGGGGCAGCGGTGGATTTCTTCGAACATTTTCGTCAGCTCGCGCGCAAACACTACCTGGCGCGTCGGCTCGAACGCCTCCACCAAGGCCGTGGCGCAATCGAGGATACGGTGCGGCGCTTCATAGAACACCATGGTGGCCGTCACGCCGCGCAGGCTGTGCAGCATGTTTTCGCGCTGCTTGGCCTTCGCCGGCAGGAAGCCGATAAAGTAAAACTGGTCATTGAGCAAGCCGCTGGCGGAAATGGCGGTGATCGCCGCCGACGGGCCGGGCAAGGGCAGCACGCGCAAGCCGGCCGCGCGCACGGCGTCGACGATGCGCGCACCGGGGTCGGAGACGGCAGGGGTTCCCGCGTCGGAGACCAGCGCGATGCGCTCGCCGGCATGCAGGCGGGCAATCAGGGTTTGCGCCACTTCGCGCTCATTATGTTGGTGCGCCGCAATCAATGGCTTGTTCAGGCCAAAGCGCGTCAGCAGGTGCGCCGTGTTGCGCGTATCTTCACAGGCAACGGCATCGGCAATGCTCAGCAAATGCAGCGCGCGCAGGCTGATATCGGTCACATTACCGATCGGCGTGGCCACTATATACAATGTTGCGATAGGATAGACCTGGTGCGCCGCCTCTGTCATGATGGGCAGGCTGGCGATGGAGCTGATTTCTTGTACGGTCATTTTGGAGGTTAAATGCTTGCTAATAGTGTGAAGTTACTGCTTGTTTGTGCCGCGACCGGCATGCTGAGCGCTTGCAGCACGCCTTGCGACGCGCCCGGGCAATTGTGCGCGCCTATTGAATCTAACACAAGGGCACTGCCGCCTCCGCCACCGCTGCCACCACCCGTGCCGCCCAAACCGCAGCCGCCCGAACCGGTCACCTTTGCCGTGGCCGTGCCCGATATTACCTCGTACGACGAGAATGGCGCGCCGCTGGCGCCCGTCAGGAACAAGCCGGCTACCGGCACGGCTATCGATATGCCAGCGGCCACGGCGCCGGCACCCGCCGATGGCAATGTCCACCACATCGGCCTGCTGCTGCCGCTGCGTTCGGCGTCCCTGGGACCGGCCGCCGAACTGCTGCGCGCCGGCTTCATGGCCGCCTATGAGCGCGACCGCAGCGGCTTTGAAGTGACGGTGATCGACACGGGCGACGGCAGCAGCGACACCCTGAACAAATTTGCGCAAGCGCAAGAAGAGCAAGACATCGTCGTCGGCCCCCTGTCGCGCTCGGCCGTCACGGCCGTGGCCAACAGCAATCTGGTGCGTAAACCCACCATCGCCCTGAACCACCCGGATAACCGCGGCAACGCGCGCCTGCCGGAAAAAATGCTGGTAATGGGTTTGTCGATCGAGGCGGAAGCACGCCAGGTCGCCGCCTGGGCTGCCAGCGAACAGCCTGGCGCCAGCGCACTGATCCTGTCGGCCGGCTCGCCCTCGCAGCGCCGCACCAGCGCCGCCTTCAAGCAGGAATGGCTGCGCCAGGGCGGCAAGATCGAAACGATGGACTTGACGGCCACGAATGGCTACCTGAGCGATGCCGAACTGGTGCAGCTGCGCGCGCGTCTTGCCGCCACGCCGCCGGGCCTGCTGTTTGCCGCGCTCGACGCCGACCAGGCGCGCCAGCTGCGCGTGGCCATCGGCGGCGATTTGCCCCTGTATGGCACCTCGTCCATGAATCCGGGCGCCGGACGCGGCGCCAGCGGCCCCGAGCTCGACGGCGCGCGCCTGCTGGACTTGCCATGGCAGGTGCAGCGCGACCATCCGCAGGTGATGGTGTATCCGCAGCCGCCGCAGCCAGGCGAACGGCGCCTGACGGCCGACATGGAACGCCTGTATGCGCTGGGCATCGATGCCTTCCGCGTGGCGCGCGAAGTGGCGCTGCGCCCGGATGCACCATTCACGCTCGATGGCGTGACGGGCCGCCTGGCCGTGCGCTTTGAAGATGGTCAAACCATCTTCGAACGCACGGAACAGGCCGCCAGCTACCAGCAGGGCGTGCTTGGCACCTGGCCACCGAAGGAAATCGCCACGCCAGCGGCCTTGCCGCAGGCACAATAAGGACCTTCCATGCCGCGCCTGCCTTTCCAGACGAAACAGGAACGGGGGCGGCAGGCGGAAGACGATGCGCTGGCCTACCTGTTGCTGCAAGGCTTGGTGCTGCTGGAGCGCAACTATCTGTGCAAGGGGGGCGAGCTGGACTTGATCATGCGCGATGGTGATGGCGTCGTCTTCGTGGAAGTGCGTCTGCGCTCGGGCGCGGCCTTCGGCGGCGCCCTGGCCAGCATCACGCCGGCCAAGCAGCGGCGCATGGTGGTGGCCGCGCAAACCTGGCTGCTGGGGCAAAAGCGCTTGCCGGCCTGCCGCTTCGATGCGCTGTGCATCGATGGCGGGCGTATCAGCTGGCTGAAAAACATTTTGGATATGTAAGCATTTTTAACAGTGCTTGTCCGCCACGCCGCGCGCCTGCACTATAATCGGCAGACTATGAATAATCAACGCATCCTCTCGCACTTCCACGAAAGTGCCGAACTCAAGATCCAGGCCGCTAGCGTACTGGCGCCGCCTATTGCGCAGGCGATCGACCTGATGTTTTATGCATTGTCCAACGGCAACAAGATCCTGGCCTGCGGGAATGGCGGTTCCGCCGCCGACTGCCAGCATTTTGCAGCCGAGCTGGTGGGCCGCTTCGAGCGCGAGCGCTTTCCGCTGCCGGCCCTGGCGCTGACGACGGACACCTCGATCCTCACAGCCGTGGCGAATGACTACAGCTACCGCGAGATTTTCTCGAAACAGGTGCAGGCCTTCGGCCAGGCGGGCGACATCCTGCTGGCCATCTCCACGTCGGGCAATTCGGCCAACGTGATGGCCGCCGTGGAAGCGGCGCTGGAGCGCGAAATGCGCGTCGTGGCGCTGACGGGCAAGGACGGCGGCGCCATCGGCAAGATGCTGACGGATGCCGACGTGCATATCTGCGTGCCCGCCGAACGCACGGCGCGCATCCAGGAAGTGCACCTGACCACCATACATTGCATTTGCGACGGTATCGATGTCGCCCTATTCGGAGGAGACGTGAATGACTAAATTCGGTACTGGCCCAGGCTGGAAAGGCGTACAACGCCCGTTGGCGACCTTTCTTTTGTGCGGTGCCATGCTCACCTCGCTCACCGGCTGCATCGAATTGATGGTCGGTGGCGCGGTGATGGGCGGCGTCGCCGCCGCAGACCGCCGCACCCTGGGCGCCCAGACTGAAGACAAGTCGATCGCCCTGAAAGGCGAGTCACGCATCCCCTCCATCGTTGGCGACGTGGGCCATGTGAACGTCACCAGCTTCAACCGCCGCGTCCTGCTGACGGGCGAAGTGCGCGATGAAGCGATGAAAAATGCCGTCGAGCGCGAAGTGCGCAACATCGATGGCGTGGAATCGGTGGCCAACGAGCTGATCATCGCCGGCCCTGCCACCTACACCTCGCGTTCGAACGATGCGCTGATCACCACCAAGGTCAAGGCCAGCCTGGTGGACATGAAAACCATCTCGGCCGCCTCGTTCAAGGTCGTCACGGAAAACGGCACCGTCTTCCTGATGGGCCGGGTCACCCAGCGCGAAGGCACGGTCGCCTCCGACGTGGCGCGCGGCGTGGGCGGCGTGCAGAAAGTGGTCAAGCTGTTCGACTACATCTCGGAAGCGGAACTGAAGCAATTGCAGCCCGATGCGCCGCAGCGCACCACCAGCGACGCCGTCAGCCAATAAGGCGCGCCGTCTGACCTGCAGCAAGGACGTCACGATACGGCTACAATAGCCGCATCGTGGCCGCATCGCCGCGCTTTTCAAGTGAACTTATTTCAACTTCGCCATGTCAACTTCGCCATCCGTTAGCAAATCCTGGCTCAAGCCAGCCCTCATCGCCGTCTTCGTGGCGGGCGTGGCAGCGGCCGGCTATCTGTCGCTGAATGACAAGCAAAGCGCGCCGGACGTGACCTTCCATGGCATCCATGGCGAGAAAATCACCTCGGCCAGCCTGCGCGGCAAGGTGGTGATGGTCAATTTCTGGGCCACCTCGTGCACCACCTGCGTGGCGGAAATGCCGGAAATGGTCGACACTTACAACAAGTACAAGGGGCAGGGACTGGAATTCGTGGCCGTGGCCATGAAATACGACCCGGCCAACTACGTGCTGAACTTCGCCGAAACACGCCAGCTGCCGTTCAAGGTGGCGCTCGACGTGACGGGCGAGGCGGCCAAGGCCTACGGCGACGTGGCCCTGACACCCACCACTTTCGTGCTCGACAAGCAGGGCAAGATCCTCAAGCGTTATGTGGGCAAGCCCGAGTTTGCCGAATTGCACAAGCTTTTGGAAACAGCCATCGCCGGCTGATCCACCCCATCAACACCGCACAAAACCTTGTTGCCAACTGTTGCCAAACTGTTATAACCTTCTCATGCGTGATCCGATTCACCTTGTGAAGGCCAGCCGTGTCCCTAGCCGCTCAACCGCCCGACCCGCAACAACTCAAAACCTGGCTGCTTGCCGCCGGCAACAAGGACGCCATCGCGTTCCGCCAGCTATATAACTGCACATCATCGAAACTGTTTGGCTTCGCGCTGCGTATATTGCATAAGCAAGAGCTTGCTGAAGAAGCCTTGCAAGAGGGTTTCGTCGCTATCTGGAACAATGCCGCCACCTACCAGAGCCATCTGGCGGCGCCCATGACCTGGATGGCCACCATCGTGCGCAACAAGGCGTTCGATGTGCTGCGGCGCAGCGACGACACCGTGGAAATCGATGCCGAACAGTTTGATAGCGAAGTCATGAATGCACTCCGAGACCCCCAGGCCACGCCCATCGAGTCGCTGCAAATGAGCGGCGACGCCAAGGCGCTGGCGTTTTGCATGTCGGCCCTGGAAGGGCTGCACCGGCAGGTGGTCGCCCTGGCGTATTACCATGACCTGTCGCACAGTGAAGTGGCACAGCAGATGTCGCTGCCGATCGGCACCGTGAAGACCTGGATACGCCGCAGCCTGGAGCGGCTGCGAACGTGCCTGGCGAAACGGGAGGCACCATGAATATCCGCGGCAATGACAGCCTGCGCCAGAAACTGGCATCCGAATACGTGCTGGGCACCCTGAAAGGGGGCGCGCGGCGGCGTTTCGAAGGCTGGCTGCACAACGACGCCGACTTGCGCAATATCACGGCCGAATGGCGCCAACGCCTGGAACCGATGGCGGAATTTGCCACGCCGGTGGCGCCGAGCAAGCGCGTGTGGCAGCAGATCGAGCGGCGCTTGCACCTGGCGCCGCAAGACAGCTGGGCTTTTTTCCGCGATTCGCTGTCATTCTGGCGTTCGTTAAGCATGGCGTCGAGCGCCATCGCGGCGCTGCTGGTGATCGTCATCGCCACGCGCCTGTTTGACGCACCGCAAATCAGCTATGTTGCCAGCCTGACGGACGAAAAAGCGCAAACGGCCCTGCTGCTGACGGCCGACAGCCGCCACGGCGCGCTCGAGGTGCGCATGGTGGGCAACGCGCCCGTACCTGCTGACCGCGACCTGGAACTGTGGGCCGTGCCGAAGAGCGGCAACCCGCGCTCCCTGGGCTTACTGGCCGACAAGGGCAGCGTGAAACTGGCCCTGTCGGAGCGCGCCATCGGCAACGACGTGGCCTTGCTGGCCGTTACCCTGGAGCCGAAAGGCGGCTCGCCCGATCCGAACGGACCGACGGGACCGATACTCTACAAGGGTAACTGGATAAAAATCTAAGCTTGCTTGGGATACAGAATCATCTGCGTGCAGCGAAACAGGGCAATCGTCTTGCCCGTTTCCTTGCTTTTCACCACGGCATCCCACACTTGCGTGTTGCGGCCCTTGTGTTCGACCTTGGCCGTGCAGGTGATGGTGCCATCGCGGGCCGTGCCCAGGTGGTTCGACTTGAGTTCGACGGTGGTGAAATTGCTGGCGCCTTCGGGCAGGTTGACGATGCAGCCATAACCGGACGCCGTGTCGGCCAGGGTCACCACGCTGCCGGCATGCAGATAGCCATTCGGCGCCAGCAAATGCGGCAGCACGGGCAATTCTGCCGTCAGCTGGCCATCGCCCACTGCCGTGATAACGATGCCCAGATGGCCGGGCAGGCGGCCCACGCCGCGTTCATTCAACAGTGCTACGGTGATTTCCGGATTGCTCATAGTGCTCCTTGTGAACCTCGTGGTCCTTGTGATTGAGTGGCTCCGGACAGGAAGGCTGCCGGAAAACACTGTGATCATAGCAATGATCCACGCTTCGGTTTGAAGACCCGCTATTTCCCCTTGCGCCGCCGTTTCCACCACACCAGGGTGCCAGTCAGCATGAACAGCAGGGGCATCAGGCCGAAAAGCGTAATAAAGCTGCGCCCGGCCACGCCGAAGGCCTGGCCCGAGTGCAGCGGGAATTGCCAGCCCAGGAAGCGTTCGCCATACGACGCCGTCAAGGGGTCGCGGATGCGCAGGGCCATGCCGCTGCGCGCATCGAGCGTGAGGCGGGTGGCGCCGTCGCCCTGGGCGATTTCGTCTGGCTGGCGCACGCGGATGTCATACGGCTGATCCTTCCTGGCCGGCAGCACGATGCGCGACACGCGCGCCTGCGGGTAAATCCTCTGCGCGGCCACCATGGCCTCGCCCGCATCGAGCAGCGCCCCGTCCTGCGGCACATTCTTGAGCTTTTCCGTGGCCGGTACCGTCGACACCAGCCCCACCAGCGGCACCACCAGCTGCGGCAAGTTGAAATAGATGCCGGAAAAGGCGATCACGGCCAGCACGGGCGCGGCAAAGAAGCCAGCGGCCTTGTGAAACGTGTAGTTGAAACGGGGCCAGGAACCGCCATGCGACACCGTCAAGGCGCGCCGGATGGCCGTCCACTGCAGGCGCGGCCACCACAGGTAGATACCGCTGATGGCCATCAGCAGCAGCATCACGCCGGAAATGCCGGTGACGGTCTTGCCCACTTCGCCCGACAGCAAATAGCGGTGCAAATGAAACATGCCCGACATCAAGAGCGGGCGCGTGAGGCCGAAGCGGCCCCATTCCCGCTCGCCCTTCACTTGCAGGGTGTACGGGTCGACCATCACCTGGCGCACGATGGCCTGGCTGAACATGGACGGCTTGCCGGGCTGGCGATACGAGGCCACATACACGTCGCGCGCATCGGCGGGCGGATTGATCTGCGCGGGCTTGCCATAGGCGGGATCGGCCGTGAGGCGCTCCACCACCGTTTGCACGGCGCGCGGCGTGACCTGGAAAACCTGGCCAGGCGGGGGCGTGCTGGCCTGCAATAGGGTGGGATTCAGATACGCATCAAGCTCCGGCATCCAGGCGATGGCGGAGCCCGTCAAGCCCAGCAGGACGAACAGGGCGCCGAACCATAGCCCCGCATACAGGTGCAGCTTGGTGATCAACCACTTGCTCAGGCGTTTCGACATTTGAGGGGAGACTCGGGGAATTTTGGCTGCGGAACGATAGCATGAAAGAAGCGGAGTGAAAATCATTATCAGGCGGCCACCCTGTCATGCCCCCATTAGCGCAAATGAATTGCAACAAGCGCTGACAACGATGCGATTTTCTTGCTACTATTCGCCCATGTCTTCCCGCCACTCCACCCGCAAGCGTGCTCATCACGGGACGTCCGCCCTCGCGCGCACGCCGTGGCGTTTGTGCGTGGCCCTGTTCAGTGCGCTGGCCCTGGTGTTTTTGCTATCGACGGCCGCCTCGCACTTGCACAAGACCAGCCTCGGCGCGGAAGAGTGCGCGCTGTGCACCACGGTCATCGACAAGGTGGCCGATATCGCCGTGCCGCCGGCCATCGTGGAGCCGCCCGCACAATTATTGCCCTACCGCTTGCTGGCCGCCGCGCCAGCCACCCTGGCGCCCGTCGCCGCCATCGTCTTGCCGCCCGTGCGCGGCCCGCCTGCTACCTCGCTGTAATTCCCACGCTCTTTCTTTTTTTCAGGCTGCACCGCCGCGTCTTATGCGCGCCGGGCCGCCTGGCGTTGACTATTTTCGAGGTATCCCATGCAACACACTCCCCGCCTGAGCGCGCTATCGCTCGCCCTTGCCAGCCTGTTTACTATTTCCGCCCATGCCGCCGAGCCTGCGGATGCCAGCACGGCAGCAGATGTTGTGCCGCAAGACATGCAGACAGTGGAAGTGACTTCCGCCCACCTGAAAAGCGCCCGCATCGACCTGTCGCCAAAAGTCGGCACCACCATCTACAGCATCGACAGCCACATGGTGGACATGCTGGGGCAGGGCGACAACACGCCATTCAATGAAGTGCTGCTGCGCCTGCCTGGCGTGTCGCAAGATTCGAAGGGTTCCGGCGCCCTGCACGTGCGCGACGATCATGCCAACGTGCAATACCGCATTAATGGCGTGCAATTGCCAGAAAGCATCAGCGGCTTCGGCCAGGCTATCGACACGCGCTTGATCGACCATACGGATTTCATCACGGGCGCCTTGCCGGCCCAGTTCGGCCTGCGCACGGCGGGCATTGTCGATATTGAAACAAAAGAAGGCGGCATGACGCCGGGCGGGCGCATCGGCATCCTGGTGGGCAGCCACGACCATGTGGAGCCGAGTGCTGAATTTTTCGGCAGCGTCGGCAAGTTCAATTATTACCTGTCCGGCAGCTACCTGGGCAATGCGCTGGGCGTGGAAAACCCGCAAGACACGCGCAGCGCCCTGCACGACAAGACGCGCCAGAACAAGTCGTTCGGCAGCCTGTCGTATTTCCTCGATGACAACACGCGCCTGGGCGCCATGTTCGGCACGTATAACGGCCGCTTCCAGATTCCCAACAACCCGGACCAGGCGCCCGCCTTCTCCCTGGCCGGTCACAGCGATGCGCAGGCGGGCACGTCCAATCTGCCGTCCTCGCAACTGGACGAAAACCAGCGCGAAGTGAACCGCTTCCTGGTGCTGTCGCTGCAAAAAAGCATGGGCGACATCAATTACCAGCTATCCGCCTTCCACCAGTATTCGGAACTGCACTTCACGCCCGATCCCATTGGCGACCTGATCTACAACGGCGTGGCCTCCGATTCGCGCCGTTCGAACAACGCTTCCGGTGCCCAGTTCGACATCAGCTACAAATTGCAGCAAGACCACACCCTGCGCGCCGGCCTGGCCTACACGCGCCAAAAAACCACCAGCGACAACACGGTGGCCGTCTTCCCCGCCCTGGACGGCGCGCAAAGCGCCAGCACGCCCGTCACCATTCTCGACAACAGCGGCAAGACGGGCACCCTGGCCAGCTTTTACCTGCAGGATGAATGGCATATCAGCAAGCCCTTGACCCTGAACTACGGCGCCCGTTTCGACAAGGTCTCGGCCTACACCAGCGAGCAGCAATGGAGCCCGCGCATCAACCTGGCGTATCAAATTGCCCCGGGCACGGCCCTGCACGCAGGCTACTCGCGCTACTTCACGCCGCCGCCACAGGAACTGGCCGCGCAGGGCAGCATCGACCTGTACGCGAACACGACGAATGCGCCGGAAATCGGCCAGTCGGACAACGTCAAGGCCGAGCGCACGCACTATTACGACGTGGGCATCAGCCACCAGGTCAATTCAAAACTGACCCTGACGGCGGACGCCTATTATAAAAAGATCAGCAACCTGCTCGACGAAGGCCAGTTCGGCCAGGCGCTGATCCTCACGCCATTCAATTACGCGCAAGGCTACGCCAAGGGACTGGAATTGTCGGCCATCTACAGCGAGAAGAACTGGGGCCTGTTCCTCAATGCCAGCACGCAAAAGGCGCAGGGGCGCAACATCAATTCGGGCCAGGCCCTGTTTGGCGCCGATGAGTTGAACTACATCAGCTCCCATTATGTCTACCTCGATCATGACCAGAAATATACGATGTCCGGTGGCGCCCATTATCACTTCGGCGATTCGAAAGTGAGCGCTGACTTCCTCTACGGCAGCGGCCTGCGCATGACGCCGGATGGCGGCGCACCGAATTCCGCTCATCTGCCCAGCTACTTCACCGTCAACACGGCGCTCACGCACACGTGGAAAAACACGCCCGTGGGCAAGGTGGAAGGACGGCTGGCCCTGCTCAACCTGTTCGACAAATCGTATCTGCTGCGCGACGGTTCCGGCGTGGGCGTGGGGGCACCGCAATACGGCGCCCGCCGCAGCCTGTATGCGGGCCTGTCGACCAGCTTCTAGGGCGCGCGAGGACAGCGGCAGGGAGCAACGCCTGCCGCTGTCTCAAACGCAACACGTCATACCCGGCCCCGGACGACCACCGCCTGGCCATGCACAGGCAAAAAAAAACCGCCCGGCTCTACAGCGGGCGGCTCTTGATACAGCGCAAGGTGCTTAGAAATTCAGCGCCGATTCCACGCCGGCGCTGTGCGCCTGTTCGTCCGCGTGGTAGGAGCTGCGCACCATGGCGCCCACGGCGGCGTGGGTGAAGCCCATTTTATAGGCTTCTGCCTCGAACATCTTGAAGACGTCCGGGTGCACGTAGCGGCGCACGGGCAGGTGGCTGCTTGAGGGCGCCAGGTACTGGCCGATGGTCAGCATGTCGATGTCGTGCTCGCGCATGTCGCGCATCACTTGCAGGATTTCCTCGTCCGTCTCGCCCAGGCCCACCATAATGCCGGACTTGGTTTTCACGCCCGGGTACATGGCCTTGAAGTCTTTCAGCAGTTTCAGCGAATGCATGTAGTCCGAACCGGGGCGCGCTTCCTTGTACAGGCGCGGCGCCGTTTCCAGGTTGTGGTTCATGACGTCAGGCAAGCCATCCTTGAACAGCAGCAAGGCTTTTTCCAGGCGGCCGCGGAAGTCGGGCACCAGCACTTCGATGCGGGTGTTCGGCGACAGGGCGCGCGTTTGCTGGATGCACTCGACGAAGTGGCCGGCGCCGCCGTCGCGCAAGTCATCGCGGTCGACGGAGGTGATGACGACGTAGTTCAGGCGCAGCTTGGCGATGGTTTTCGACAAGTTGGCCGGCTCGTCCTTGTCCAGCGGGTCCGGGCGGCCATGGCCGACGTCACAGAACGGGCAGCGGCGCGTGCACTTGTCCCCCATGATCATGAAGGTGGCCGTGCCCTTGCCGAAGCATTCGCCGATATTCGGGCAGCTAGCTTCTTCGCACACGGTCACGAGCTTGTTTTCGCGCAGGATGTCCTTGATTTCATAGAAACGGGTCGATGCCGAGGCGGCCTTGACGCGAATCCAGTCCGGCTTTTTCAGGCGCTCGACTTGCTCGATCGGAATGATCTTGATCGGGATGCGCGAGGTCTTGCTGGCGCCTTTTTGCTTTTCGCTCGGATTGTAGGCGGGAGCGGCGGGGGCGGGGGCGGTGCTGGAAATGGTCTCAGAAGTCATGGCTGCAAGCCCTTGACGGGCGTGTTGGTTTGTTTGCTCAGGCATCCGCTGCCTGAGGCGCGCCTGCGGCGCTGTTTACTTCGGTTACATCGAGTAATACGGTCAATTCTTGGGCCAGGGCCCGCTGCACCTCGGCCAGCGGCGCCACCACGCCCATGCTGCGCATGTCCACCGTCTTCAGGCCGGAATAACCGCAGGGGTTAATCCAGGAAAACGGCGCCAGGTCCATCGCCACGTTGAGCGATACGCCATGGTAGGTGCAGCCATTGCCGCGCACTTTCAGTCCCAGCGCGGCGATCTTCGCACCCTTGTCTGGCCCGCCGGCAATATAAATGCCAGGCGCGCCATCGATGCGCTCGCCAGCGAGATTATACGCCGCCAGCACGTTGATGATGGCTTGCTCGATTTTTTGCACGAACTGGCGCGCATACAGCTTGCCGCCCGGCTTGTTGCGGCGCAAGTCCATCAGCAGGTAAATCACCACCTGGCCGGGGCCGTGGAAGGTGACTTCGCCGCCCCGGTCGGTCTGGATCACAGGAATCGCGTCGGCGCCGGCCAGCAAGTGGCCGCGGTCGGCCGCCAAGCCCAGGGTGAACACGGGCGGATGCTCGACGATCCACAGTTCGTCGCGCGTGTCCGTCGTGCGCGCATCGGTAAAGGCGCGCATGGCGGCAAAGGTCGGTTCGTAGTCGACGCGGCCCAGCTCGCGGATCAGCGCCGCTTCGGTTCGGGTGGTGGTCATGACAGATTCTGTGCTCAGGCGGCGAAGCCGTGATTATAAGCCAGGCCGCCGTTTCATTCAGGCCCAGGCACGGGCAGCAACAGCAGCCTGCCCAATTTTTGTGCAGCATGGCGCACCTGGGCCAGGTTGAGGGCCGTGTAGCCAAGCAGCACGGCCGGCGCCAGCCTGGTGCTATGGCAAAAATCACCGAGCGGCTGCAGCGCCAGCCCTTCCTGCGCCGCGCGCGCGCAAAATTGGCGCTCATCGCTGCCCGCTGGCAGCCACAGCACGCAATGAAAGCCCGCCTGCTGGCCCGAAATGGCATAGCGCCCGGGCGCGGCCTGTTCGAGGCAGGCCAGCAACAGGTCGCGCCGCTCCTTGTAGGCCAGCCTGGCCTGGCGCAGATGGCGCACGAAACCGCCTTCCTCCATCCAGGCGGCCAGCGGGAGTTGTTCCGTCACGCCCACCGAACGGCCCGTCAGCTGCAAGGTGCGCAGCAGCAGCGGGCGCAAGCCGGGTGGCAGCACCATGAAGCCCACGCGCAAGCCCGCAAACAAGGTCTTGTTGAAACTGCCACAGTAAATGACGCGCTGGTACTGGTCGAGCGCCTTCAGGGCCGCCAGCGGCGCACTGTGGTAATTGAATTCACTGTCGTAATCGTCTTCCACCACCCAGGCGCCGTTGTCGTTCGCCCATTCCAGCAAGGCCAGGCGGCGCGTGACGGACATTGTCACGCCCAGCGGCGACTGGTGCGCCGGCGTCACATACGCGAGGCTGGCGTCGCCGTGCAGGCGCAGCACGGCGCTGTCGATGCCCTCGGCGTCAACGGGGATGTCCACTGGCACGGCACCGGCGAGGGCGAACAGGGCGCGCGCGGCCGGATAGCCGGGCTCTTCCAGGCAGACCTTGTCGCCATCGCGCACGATGCTGCGGGCCAGCAAGTCGATCGCATGGCGGATGCCGGTGGTGACAACGATGTCTTGCGGGTCGCAGCGGATGCCACGGTATTTGCCCAGGAAATCGGCGATCTCCTGGCGCAGCCGGGGCTCGCCGGCCGGATCGGCGCTGCACAGCTGCTCCGGCGTGGCGGCGGCCAGCGCCCGCGCAGCGCATTTGGACCAGGCGGCCATGGGAAACAGGCTGGCGTCGGCGCGCCGGGCAACGAAGGGCAGGCCGTCGCGCACGCCAGTATCGGACACAGGTGCCGGCTCGGAAAATGGCCCGGCCGGGGTGGCATCTCCAAATCCTGCCATCAAAAACCGTTCCGGCACCACGGCGCACACGCGCGTGCCGGAACCGGGCACACGCGTCACATACGCTTCCGCATGCAAGCGGTCGAAGACGGTTTCGATGGTGCCGCGCGACAACTCCCACCGTTCGGCCAGGGTGCGGCTGGACGGCAAACGACCGCCCGCCGGCAGCATCTTCGTCAGGATGGCCGAGCGCAGCGCTTCATACGCGCCGTCCTGCTTGTTGACGCCAGCCTTGTCGAGCCAGCTGGTTGGGCGGGGCAAGTCCAGCGCTAGCGGTGATTTTCCTCGCGGCATGATGATGATCGTCCAAGTGGTCCAATGAATTTTCTGTTGACTGGCACTTCGTATTACACCACAAACATTTTACTCTCACCGTTCTGGTGCGCCAATCGGGCGCGCCACGCCGCTATCGGGATCGGGATGGAGGTCGTGTGCATGGAGAAGGGAACTTGCCGGCCACACCAGCGCTGGCGCAGACGGGCTTGCCGCTGGCGGAGCCGGCGAGCGGCGTGATGGACGAGGATTTGCCGATGCCGATGCGCCGTCATCAAGGGTGACGGCGTGGTGCTGCAGGAAGTGGGCAGGGCTGCGCCTGTTCGATACGCTGGCGTCCAGCGCCGGCGTGTAGCTGATCAATCCATGCGCGCCTTGCGTGCCTGGCTGGAAGTGGAAGCGGCCGCCATCCAGGCACGCGAAGCGCTGATCAATTGCCTACATGACAATCTTGACCATCGGGTGGCCCGACAGCGCCATGTACAGGGCATCGAGCTGCTCGCGGCTGATGGCGCGCACGGTCACGGTCAGGCCCGTGTAATTGCCCTTCGGCGATGGACGCTCTTCCATGCGGCCCACATGGAAGGTCGGATCGTGGATGATGACCAGTTCCAGCATGGTGGGGGCGAAGTCAACATGCGTCGGGCCCATGATTTTGATGGGAAAATCGCTCGGGTATTCGATCAGCGATTCGCTGTGAGGAATCGTCTGTTCGCTGGGAGGGGTGGTTTGCATAGGAAATCCAATCAGTGCCGGTAAGGACAGGCGGCGCAGCGCACATCGCGCGGCGGCTGCATAAAAGCGTATTGTAGCCAACTTTGATGGCGGGCGCGCCCGTTACCCTGGCGCCCCCGTGGCGGCAAAAAAAAGCCAGCCGGGTAAGCTGGCGAAAAACCATTTTGCGTGGACAAAATAGCCGGAAAAATCGCTGCTGCCACGCTGCGTGGCAACAATGTCACCACGGTAGAGAACCCAGCACCGCTTTTCTTCCGGCATGTGACGAACTGCCGCTTTTGCGCCCTGAGCTCGCCATGGCGCGGCCAGGCGCGATGGCTGCTGGCGTCAGCGCTCCGCTTCCTGCTGCTGCCGGCCGTTGCGCCCGGGGTTGCCGCGCTCATTACCCCTCTCATTATTCCGCTCATTGGTCCGCTCACGCGGTGGATTGGCGCGTTCGCCGCGCGCTTCCTGCGGCGCACGCGCGGCCGGCGCCGGCATCGGCGGCGGTGCGGGCCGTGGGGCGGCAACGGGCGGTGCGGCCGGGGGCGGCGCCGTTTGCTGCACCTCGCGGCGGTTGCCGCGCTCCCAGTGGCCGCCGTCAGGGCGCGGCGCGTCGGCAGGACGCTCCATGACGGGGCGCTGTGGCCGTTCGGCGCGCGGCGCATCGGCGCGCGGACGCTCCTCGCCACGCCACGCGGGTGATCGGCCCACATGCTCCTGCACGGGCGGCATGGCTGGCATCACGGGCTGGGCCGGCACGGCGGGCGACGGCGGCTGAGATGGCACGGCGGGCACGGGCGGGCGGTTCGGCATCACCGGACGGGGCGCCATGTGCGTCTGGCCATCATCCGTCTGCAAGCGGCCAGGGCGGTTGGACCAGTCGCGCCGGGGGACGTTATCCATGCGCGGCGCCTGGACGGGGCGCTGCCAATTGGCTGCGGGCGGTGGCGCCGTGCTCAAGGGCAAGCTTTGCATGACGGGCGGCGGCATGGTGGTGCGGTTGCGGCGCGGCACGTCGACCGTGCGCTTCCCGTCAAAACGCTCGCCGGGCAGCATGCTCATGCCATCGCGGCGTTCGCGCTCGCCCGCCACGGGATGGCGGCCATCGGCGTAGCGGTTGAGGCGGCGTGCATACTCGCTGCTGGCGCGGTAGCCGGGCACGTAGCGCTCGTGCGGCGCGAGGGGGAACCAGCCCACGCCGGGGCGCGAGCCATGCTGTGGCCCATGATTTGGCCCGTGATTTGGCCCATTACTGCCACCAACCCAGCCCACCAGCGCCGGCGCCCAAGGCACGCGTGCGCGTTCACGCCCCGGCGCCCAGCCCCAGCGCTGGCCGCGCAGCACCCAGCGGCCGTAATGCGAGGGCGCGTAGCCCCACGGCGCGTTGTCGACCCAGGTCCAGCCCCACGGCGCGATCCAGGTCCAGCGTCCATCGCTGTACGGCGCCCAGCCCAGCGGCACGCTGCTAGGCAGCCACAGGGGGCCGTATTGCGCATCATCCTGCCAGGCGCCGTAGCGGTCCAGCTCTTCATAGCCGGTGGTATCGGCCGTGACATAGCGCAAGGCTGGCGTGGCGATGGGCAAGGCTTCGGGCCAGTTGTCAAAGGCCACGCGCTGCAAGGCGCCCGTGCGCACTTCCCCGTCCGTCAGTTCGGCGCGCTTGCCGGCACGCAAGGTCACGCTGGCCGTGGTGCCATCGACCTCGGCCGCGCCTTCGAGCACGCTGACGACGCTGGTGCCGGGCTGGCGCTCGGCATCGATGCGCACCCAGCCCGGCTCGCTCAGGGTCACGCGGGCCTGGCTGGTCGTCAATTCCAGGCCGCGCAGCGCGTCCGGATTGCGCACGCGTACGCTGACACTGCCATAGCTGAGGTGCAAGCGAAAACTGTCATCATCGAGCTCGCTCACTTCCAGCTCGGAATCGCCGTCGAGGCGCACGGCCGCCGCGCCCACGCGAAACTCGGCCAGCGCGCCGCGCATGGTGCTCAAACGGTTATCCGTGGTGACGGGCCAGTTCAGCAAGGCGTTTTGCGCCTCGCCATCGCCGGCACGCACCAGCACCTGCCCTTCGACAGTCGAGATGCGGCCCACGCGGGCGGGTGGATCCTGTGCCAGGGCAAAGGTACACGCCGACGACAGCAGCACGGCGCACAGCGTTTTCAGCAGGGGGAGAGAGAGGGTCGGACGCATGGCAGCGCTCCAGGCAGGACGTACACGAATGACAAAAATGGATTACAAGCTGTAGTACAGCCTTCTTCGGCCGGCATCGCAAGCGAGCTTACAAATGTTTGCATGTTGCCCGGCTTCAGGACGCCGCGTGGCTGCCGCGCTTGACGAAGAACAGGGCCGCGCCGACGGCCATCAGCAAGCCGCCAAAGAAGCGGTTCTGTTTTTTCACGGCGCGGGCATCGCGAAAAAAGCGCTGCATCGACGACGCCAGGAATGCGTAGCCGTGCATGATGAGCAAGTCGATGCTGCACATGGTGACGGCCAGTATCAGCAATTGCGGCAGCAGCGGCGCGTTGGCGCTGATGAATTGCGGCAACACCGCTACCATGAAGATGATGCCTTTCGGATTCGTCACATTCGTCAAAAAACCCGTCAGCACGCGCCGGCGGCCAGACGGCAGCACGGCCTCGGCATGCAAGTCGCCGGCCACGGCCACCCTGGCGCGCCACTGCGACAGGCCCAGGTAGATCAGGTACAGCGCGCCCACCGTCTTGACGATATTGAATGCCACTTCGGAGGCCAGCAGCAGGGAACCCACCCCGGCGCCGGCGATGCCCAGCACGACCAGCAGGCCCAGCTGCAAACCGAGGATAGTGGCGCTGGCCTTCTTCACCCCGTACGACAAGCCATGCGACATCGACAACACGGCGCCCGAGCCGGGCGAGACGGCGATGATGGAGGCGGCAATGACGAAGGTGATCCAGGTGGCAAAGTGCATGCGGTTTCCAGAAAATGATGAAGTAGAGCAATTTTACCCCGCCCCGTGCGGCCCTGCCGGCCATCCCTGGGGTAAGATCAGGGTCACGCTGTCCCTTGCTGCACAACCAAGAATAACATCATGAAAAACAACACTTTCCTAGCTCCAACATTCCCATCCACCACCGTGGGAGCGCGCTGAGATGGCCGGCTCCAGCCTGCTGGCCCTGCTCGACGACATCGCCAGCATCCTCGATGACGTTTCCCTGATGACCAAGGTGGCCGCCAAGAAGACGGCCGGCGTGCTGGGCGACGACCTGGCCCTGAACGCGCAGCAGGTGGCCGGCGTGCGCGCCGAGCGCGAACTGCCCGTGGTGTGGGCCGTCGCCGTCGGTTCCATGAAGAACAAGGTCATCCTGGTGCCCGCCGCGCTGGCCATCAGCGCGTTTGCGCCGTGGGCCATCACGCCGTTGCTGATGGTGGGCGGCGCCTACCTGTGCTTCGAGGGCTTCGAGAAAATCGCCCACAAATATTTGCATCCGGACGACAGCCACAAGGCCGAGCTGGCGCAGGCGCTGCGCGATCCGCAGGTCGACCTGGTGGCGCTGGAAAAGGACAAGATCAAGGGCGCCATCCGCACCGACTTCATCCTGTCGGCGGAAATCATCGTCATCGCCCTGGGCACGGTGGCCACGGCCACTTTCGCGCAGCAGGTGGCCGTCGTGGTCGGCATCGCCATCATCATGACGGTGGGCGTGTATGGCCTGGTGGCCGGCATCGTCAAGCTCGACGATGCCGGCTTTTATCTGGCCGCGCGCAAGGGCGCGGGCGCGCTGATGGATGGCGTGCGCAGCTTTGGCGGCATGCTGGTCTCGGCGGCGCCGAAACTGATGAAATTTCTCTCCGTGGTGGGCACCCTGGCCATGTTCATGGTGGGTGGCGGCATCCTCACCCACGGCTGGCCATGGGCCAGCGGCATGCTGCATCAGGCCGAAGTGGCGCTTGGCAGCGTCGCTGGCATCGGTCCCGTGCTGGCGGCCGTCACGCCCAGCCTGATCAACGCCATTGCTGGCCTCATCGCCGGCGGCCTGGTGCTCGCTGGCGTCACGGCCGTGTCGGCTTTGTTGCGCCGGCTCAAACCGGGCAAATAAGCTTTCTGTTCTGATGGAGCGGCAGGCGCATCCGTGCCTGCCGCCCCGGCCATGCCTGCGGCGCCTGCCCGTCCATGGAGACTCTATGCTGCCATCCCCCATCCAACGCCCCAGCAGCGCCTTTATCGGCGCCTCCTGGGCTGCCATGCTGATTGGCGTCATCACCTACCTTTCCGGCCTGTGGAACGCCACGATGGCGCTCAACGAGAAGGGCTATTACTTTACGCTCCTCATGTATGGCCTGTTCGCCGCCATCTCGCTGCAAAAATGCGTGCGCGACCGCACGGAAGGCATTGCCGTCACGGGCATCTATGTTGGCCTGTGCTGGATCTCCGTGCTGCTGGCCTTGCTGCTGCTGACGGTCGGCCTGTGGAACGCCAGCTTGCAAAACAGTGAAAAGGGCTTCTATGCCATGGCATTCCTGCTGAGCCTGTTTGCAGCCGTGGCCGTGCAAAAGAATGTGCGCGACGTGACACGCGCTGCGCCAGCCACGCCCACCGAGGCGCCGGGAACCTAAACCGCGCCCGCGCGTCTATCTGACCGCGACAAGGTGGTCGGCGTGTTGCCGGACGGCGGGCGCCGACTAAGCGATTAAACGACTAATCGAGTAAGCGCTGCAGGAATGCAGCGTCAGCTGTCCCAGGCCGGTGCAGCGGCGAGCGCGTGTGGCGCAGGAAAGCCGCGCACGCGGTAGCGCACGGGATAGCATTCGACTTCCTGCATCAGCTCGCCGCCGATGGCCAGCGCATCGTCCCACGCCAGCAACTTGGTGGCGCTGTCGCCGCCATTGTCCGCCGGCACCACCATGGCCACGATATCGGTGCGCGGCAGCAAGGTATCGACGCCACGGGTCCAGGTCGCCAGCGAGACCACACCCTCGCGCTCGCCCCCCTTCGACTGGAACAGCATGCAGGCGGCAACGCACACGTTCTCGCCGCGCTGCGCGTTGAGCTGGTCCCACTCTTGCTTCTGCTCGCCATAGTGATGTGCGCGCAGCATCGCCTGCAGGCGCGCCAGCGCTGCGGCGACCGCCGCGTCCGCGGGCTGGCAGGCGACAATTTTTCCATTGCGCACGCCATACATGGCGGGCGACACCTGCCGGCCCTCATCCTGCATCAGCTTGTCGGCCAGGGCAATCATCTGCAGCTGGCCCGCCACATTATGCGATGACGCCAGCAGGAAACGCCCGCGCGTGGGGATCATCACCAGCGGCTCGCCGCCCTGGCAGGCGCGGTACAGCAGGTCGGGCAGCAGCAGGCGCGAGGAATCGTAGGCATCGTGCCATTCGCCCATCAGCAAGCCATCGCCCAGCGCCAGGAAGCTGTGCGGCGTGCGCGCGCGCAGATTGTCCATCGCCGCCGCCAGCGCCTGCTCGAACGTCACGCCCCATTGCGCCAGCGTGGCCTGGCCGATGGTGGCCATGGACGACGCCGTGTCGTGGGCCAGCAAGATGAGCGCATCGTCGTCGAGCGCACGCCAGGCATCGGCCAGCGCCGGGCGCGGCGGCTGCTGCAGCGCCAGCAGGCGCAGATAATCACCCTGGCTGCGGCTGCGGATCATCGGCATCAGGTGCTCGCGGGCCTCGGCAAAGCTGGCCGGCAAGGCTGGCACGTCGATGCCGGCCAGGTGATTTTGCAGCACCTGCGTGCGCAGCTTGCGCGGCGCGGCGCAGTAATCGCGGTAGGCATGGTCCAGGTTGAAAATCTGCTGCGCATCGCTGCCAAATACGATGCGAAACGGCTGCGCTTCGTACAGACATTGCCGCGCCGGGTGGCGCTGGCGAACCTGGCGCAGCACGGCGTGCGCAAAGCCGTCAGGCGTCGGGCGGGCGCGAAAGAAATCGAAAAAACCCATGCTGCTCCAGTAATGACCGCACTAAAAATATGATGCTTGGCAAAAGAAATAGGCAAATTGGCAAATTGGCACTGTAAACGAAAACCTGGCCCGGCGAAACTGGCACACGCTGGTTTGCCACGGCAAATTAGGCAAGCCAATCTGGAGGATTTTGATCTACATCAATAAATTTGCCTGGACGACTCCTTACACTGATCTTCGTTCTTGCAATCGTGCAAGTCTCATTCACCAATTACCTATTCATTTGATCAGGAAGCCGCGACCATGCGCCAAAATTTGCCAGTGACTAACCGTGAAGTCCTCGTCCTGGACGATCAGGCCATCGTGTCGAAAACGGATATGAACGGCAATATCGTGTATGTGAACCCGTACTTCAGCCAGGTCAGCGGCTTTAGCGAGGCAGAACTGCTCGGTGCGCCACAAAACATCGTGCGCCACCCGGACATGCCGGCCGAGGCGTTTGCCGACCTGTGGGCCTCGATCCAGGCGGGCACGCCGTGGACGGGACTGGTCAAGAACCGCTGCAAGAACGGCGACTTTTACTGGGTGCGCGCCAACGTCACGCCGATTCGCGAAGCGGGCAAGACCACCGGCTACATGTCGGTGCGCGTGAAAGCCGACAAGGATCAGGTCAAGGCGGCCGAAGAAGCCTACGCGGCCATCCGCAGCAAGCAAGGCGGCAAGATCGTCATCAAGAACGGGCAGATCGTGCGCCCGGGCCTGGCGCACCTGCTGCACAGCCTGACGCACATGTCGCTCAACCTGCGCATCTGGATGGCGACGTCCATCGTCAACTGCATGCAATTGCTGGTGTGCATCATCAGCCTGTTCGCCAGCGGCGGCAAGATCACCAATTACGCCATCTTCGGCGCTACCCTGGTCGGTTTCCTGATCAACGTCTTCCTCTGGTACACCTTGCGCATTTCGGTGCTCAAACCGCTGGGCAAGGCCCTGAACGGTGCGCGGGCGATTGCCGCCGGCGACCTGTCGGGCAGTTTTGAGACGGAAAGCACCGATGAAATGGGGCAATTGCTGCGCGCGCTGCAGCAGATGAACAGCAACCTGATCGCCACCATCCGCGACGTGCGCATCAACGTGGAAACCATGGCCGTGGCAACCAGGCAAATCGCCGTCGGCAACATGGATTTGTCGGGCCGCACGGAATCGCAGGCAGCCAGCCTGGAAGAGACGGCGTCGAGCATCGAGGAATTCTCGTCCACCGTGAAACAGAATGCGGATAATTCCGTGCAGGCAAATGAATTGGCCGTGGCCGCCTCGAAAGTGGCCGTGCAGGGTGGCGAAATCGTCGCCGACGTGATCACCACCATGGACGAAATCAATACCTCGTCGAAGAAGATTGTCGACATCATCGGCCTGATCGAAGGCATCGCCTTCCAGACCAATATCCTGGCCCTGAATGCGGCCGTGGAAGCGGCCCGCGCCGGCGAGCAGGGCAGGGGTTTTGCCGTGGTGGCGGGCGAAGTGCGCAACCTGGCGCAGCGCTCGTCGGTGGCGGCGAAAGATATCAAGCAACTCATTGAAATTTCCGTCGGCAAGGTAGGCGCAGGCATGCTGCAGGTCAACCGCGCCGGCGCCACCATGGAGCAGGTGGTCAGCTCGGTCAAGCAGGTGACGGCCATCATGCAGGAAATTTCCATCGCCTCGCGCGAACAGAGCATCGGCGTCGACCAGGTCAACCAGGCCATCGCCCACATGGACCAGGTAACCCAGCAAAACGCGGCCCTGGTGGAGGAAGCGGCCGCAGCCGCCACGCGCCTGGCGGAAGAAGCGGCCAGCCTGTCGCAAGCCGTGAGCCTGTTCAATTTCGGCAAGATGCCGCCACCGCGCCGTGTCGCCATGCCCGGCGGCAAGACAGGCGCCGCAGGTTCAGCACATGCCGGCAAGAGCGCCGGCCTGAAACGCCTGGCCGCCTAAACCTTTCAAGACTGCCCCCATACCATGCCTACACTACTCAGCAGTGCTTCCACCGAACTGGACGCCGTCGTCGAATTCGACCCGGTCATCATCGGCAAGATGAGCCAGTCCGGCCCACGCTACACGTCCTACCCTACCGCCGACCGTTTTCATGCCGACTTTGGCTACGGCAATTTTCTTGAGGCCCTGGCTGCGCTGCGCCTGCGTGGCGGCCGCCGCCCCCTGTCGCTGTATGTGCACGTGCCGTTCTGCGACACCCTGTGCTACTACTGCGCCTGCAACAAGATCATCACCAAAGACCGCAGCAAGGCCGTTACTTATCTGAGCTATCTGAAGCAGGAAATCGCCATGCAGGGCAAGCTGTTTGCCGGCATGAACCAGATCGAGCAGCTGCACTTCGGCGGCGGCACGCCCACTTACCTGAGCGAAAAGCAGATGGACGACCTGATGGCGCATCTGCGCCAGCATTTCGAGTTCGCCTCCGATGAAGATGGCGAATATTCGATCGAAATCGACCCGCGCACGGTGTCGCGCGAGCGCGTCTTTTCGCTGCGCGCGCAAGGCTTCAACCGCATCAGCCTGGGCGTGCAGGATTTCGATGCCGACGTGCAAAAAGCCGTCAACCGCATCCAGCCGGAAGCGGAAACGGTGGCCATCATGCAGGCGGCGCGCGACGCCGGTTTTCGCTCGATCAGTATCGACCTGATCTACGGTTTGCCCAAGCAAAACCTGGCGACGATGACGGAAACCTTGCGCAAGGTCATCTCCGCCAGCCCCGACCGCATCGCCCTGTACCACTACGCGCACATGCCGCACCTGTTCAAGCCGCAGCGCCGCATCCTCGACGCCGACATGCCCGACAGCGCCACCAAGCTGGCCATGCTGGGCCTGTGCATCGCGCGCCTGACGGCCGCCGGCTATGTGTATATCGGCATGGACCATTTCGCCAAGCCAACGGACGACCTGGCCGTGGCGCAGCGCCAGGGCCGCTTGCACCGCAACTTCCAGGGCTATTCCACGCGCGCCGAAGCGGACCTGATCGCCTGCGGCGTGTCGGCCATCAGCTCGGTGGGCGCCGTGTATAGCCAGAACGAGAAAACGCTGGACGCCTACTATGAAAAGCTCGACGAAGGCGTGCTGCCGATCGCGCGCGGCATCAAGCTCGACACGGATGATTTATTGCGCCGTATCATCATCCAGATGCTGATGTGCAATTTCGAATTGTCGATCGCCAGCATCGAGCAGGCCCATCCCGTGACCTTCCGCAGCTATTTCGCCAGCGAACTGGACAAGCTACGCGAACTGGCGCGCGACGGCTTGCTGGTCATCGAGGAAGACTGGCTGACGGTGACGCCGAAAGGGCGCTTGCTGATCCGCAATATCTGCATGGTCTTCGACCGCTACCTGACCCTGGCGCGCGCCAATGCCGCGCCAGATGCTGTGCAGCCGCTGCGCTACTCGAAAACGGTGTAAGGCCACGCGATGAGCGCCCTGAGCCTCTTGCCGTTGTTCATGGTCGGCCTGGCCGGCAGCGTGCACTGCATCGGCATGTGCGGCGGCATCGTCAGTGCGCTGTCGCTCAGTGGCAGCGCCACGCCGGCACCGTTCCCCGGTCGCGCGGTGATCGCCATCGCCTTGGCGCGCCCCGCGCTGCAGGCAACGCTGCAAACAAACGTGCTGCGCGTGCTCGCGTACAACGGCGGGCGCATCGCCAGCTACATGCTGGCAGGCGCGGTGGCCGGTGGTATTGCCGGCGCCGGCATGCTCAAAATTGCTACGCTGCAAATGGCCGGCTACTGGCTGGCGAACCTGATGCTGGTCGCCCTGGGCCTGTATTTGATGGATGCCTGGCGCGGCCTGGCCCACCTGGAAGCGGCCGGCAATATCGTCTGGCGCCGCGTGCGTCCCCTGTTGAAACCGCTGATGCCGATGGATACCGCCTTGAAAGCGCTGGCCGTGGGCGGCCTGTGGGGCTGGGTGCCGTGCGGCATGGTCTACAGCGCCCTGCTAACGGCCATGCTGCAAGGCTCGGCACTGAACGGCGCAGCCGCCATGGCCGCCTTCGGCCTGGGCACCCTGCCCATGCTGTTCGGCATGGGACTGCTGGGCACGCGTTTGCGCGCGCAGCTGCAGCGCCGTCCCGTGCGCATCGCCAGCGGCGTGCTGGTGCTGGGCTTTGGCTTGCTGGGCCTGCTGCGCGCCGTCAATGGCGTGTCGCTGGGCTGGCTCGACGCCCTGTGCGTCACGGGCCATCCATGAAAAGAATCGCATGAATGCTGTTTTAAAACTCTCAGCCTGCTTCCACTGCGGCTTGCCCGTGCCCAGCGGCTCCAACTGGAACGTCAGCATCGACGACGCGCCGCGCGCCATGTGCTGCCCCGGCTGCGAGGCGGTAGCGCAAACCATCGTCGACATCGGCCAGAGCGCGTACTACCGCGAGCGCGACGAATACGCCGTCAACGCGTTTGATGCCACCATGCTGCCACCCGAATTGCGCCTGTACAGCAATGACGATGCGCAATTCGCGCGCGACGCCAGCAGTTGCGAGGCAACCCTGTCGGTCGAGGGCATCCGCTGCGCCGCCTGTGTCTGGCTGATCGAGCGCCAGCTAACGCGTTTGCCCGGCGTGCAGGCGGCCAGCCTGAACGTTGCCACCGAGCGCCTGTACGTACGCTGGAGCCGCGCCCAGTGCGAACCGGGCGATATCCTGCAAGCCGTGCGCCAGGTGGGCTACACGGCCTATCCGTACGACGCCGTGCGCCATGGCGAACGCCTGCAACAAGCCAGCAAGACCCTGGGCCGCCAGCTGTTCGTCGCCGGCCTGTCGATGATGCAGGTGATGATGTACGTGGCGCCCGCCTATTTGGCCGAGGATGGCACGCTGGACGACAACATGGCCAGCCTGATGCGCTGGGCCAGCCTGCTATTGACGTTACCGGCGATCTGCTATTCGGCCATGCCGTTTTTCCAGGGTGCCTGGGCCAGCCTGCGTGCGCGCACCCTGGGCATGGACGTGCCCGTGGCGCTGGGCATCCTGGCGGCGTTTTTCGGCAGCGTGGTGGCCACCTTCACGGGCCGCGGCGAGGTGTATTACGACTCGGCCACGATGTTCATCTTCCTTTTGCTGTGCAGCCGCTATTTCGAGCTGCAGGCGCGCCGCAAGGCCGCTTCCGCGCTGGAACGGCTGCAGCACGCCTTGCCCGCCTCGGCTTCGCTGATGGCCGGCTTTCCCGACAGCCGCGCCACCACCCTGGTGCCGGCCGGCAGCCTTGCCGTGGGCGACATCATTTTAGTGAAACCGGGCGAAGCGATTGCCGCCGACAGCGTCATCGTCGATGGCAACAGCGCGCTCGACCTGTCCTTGCTGACGGGCGAGAGCGCGGCGCAGCGCAGGAAAACCGGCGAACGGGTGCCGGGCGGGGCGATCAACGCCAGCGCAGCACTCATCTTGCGCGTATTGAAACCGGCGTGCGACAGCACCCTCTCCGATTTGCTGAAACTCATCGAACGGGCCGGCAGCGGCAAGCCGCAGATCGCCCAGTGGGCGGACAAGGTGGCTGCCTGGTTCGTGCTGGGCCTGCTGCTGTTTGCCGCCGCCGTGTTCGCTTTCTGGAGCTGGCATGATCCAGCGCAAGCCTGGCCCGTGGCCATTGCCGTGCTGGTCGTCTCGTGCCCGTGCGCGCTGTCGCTGGCCACGCCGTCGGCACTGGCGGCCGCCACCGACAGCCTGCTGCGGCGCGGCGTGCTGATCGTCCAGCCGCACGTACTGGAGACCCTGCACCGCGCCACCCACATCGTCTTCGACAAGACGGGCACCCTGACGCTGGGCCGGCCCGTACTGCAGCAAATCGAAGGACTGGGCAGCATGACGGAAGATGCTTGTTTGCAAGTGGCGGCGGCGCTGGAAGCGGGCAGCGCCCATCCGCTGGCGCAAGCGATCCTCGATGCGGCGTGCGCAGGCACGCCGAGCGCAGGCACGCCGAGCGAGCAACCGCGCGCGCATGCGCAGCACTTGCAGGAAGTGCAGGGGCAGGGCCTCGAAGGCGTGATCAGCGGCGTGCGCTACCGCCTGGGCAATGCAGCCTTTGTTGCCGCCATCGCCGGGCCGCCGCTGGGCGACACGGCCGTCGGCGTGCAGGGCATGACGCCGCTGTACCTCGGCATGCAGGGGCAGTGGCTGACGCGCTTTTTACTCAGCGATGCGCTGCGCCCGGAAGCGCGCGAAGTAGTCGACTATTTCCACTCGCGCGGCAAGCAGGTTGTGCTGCTGAGCGGCGACCAGGAAGCGCTGACGCAGGCCGTGGCGGCGCAACTGGGCATCGTCACGGCCTGCGGCGAGTGCCTGCCCGATGAAAAGCTCGATTTCGTGCAGCAATTGCAGGCGACTGGCGCCGTGGTGGTAATGGTGGGCGACGGCATCAACGACGCCGCCGTGCTGAGCGCAGCCGACGTTTCGTTCGCCATGGGTTCCGGCGCCGCGCTGGCGCAGGCGCATGCCGATACCGTCCTGCTCTCAAACCAGCTGCGCTCGGTGCTCGACACGGCGCAAACGGCCGCCCGCAGCATGCGCATCATCCACGAAAACCTGGGCTGGGCCACCTTGTACAACGTCACCGCCATCCCGGCCGCCGCGCTGGGTTTCCTGAACCCGTGGCTGTCCGGCGTCGGCATGGCCGCCAGCTCGGCCGTCGTCATCGCCAACGCCCTGCGCCTGCGGAAAAGTTGAAGCATGGAAGCCCTCTACCTCCTCATCCCCCTCAGCATCGTGGTCGTCTTCATCGCCCTGTGGGTCTTCTTCACGGCTTCGGATGGCGGCCAGTTCGACGACCTGGTGGGACCCGGCCTGCGCGTCTTGCAGGATGACGATACGCCACCAGCGGTACCACCGGCGCCTCAGCGCGAATAACCTTGCGAACCGGGCCGCGCATCGAAGCGCAAGCCCCACCAGGGCAGGAAGACGGTGTTGCCGCCGCGTGCGCGAAACCAGGGCTTGTCGTGATCGACGGGCCGCACCACGGCTGGCGGCGCCACCACCAGGGCCGTGACTTGCGCCGCATCGCTGGTGCCCGCCACCAGCACGGGCCGGCCCACGTGGTGTGCATGCGCGATGGCCAGCGCCACATTCGTCAGCGCCGTGCCGGCGCCCGTTTCGCCCAGCAAGGCCGGCATGTTAAAGGTCTGTTGATTGAAATCAAAGTCGGGCAATTGCTGCGTCAGGCTTTGCGCCAGAGGGCCGATGCGTTCGGACGACGCCGGAAAGGTGGTGCCAGCATCGTGGATGACATAGCCGATGGCGCTGTCGGAAAGCTGTGCATTCTTCGCGGCATCTTCAATCGCGCTGCTCCACGCCTGCACGGCGCGCGGAGATTGCCCCTTTTCAGCCTTGAAATCGGCGACACTGCGCGTGGCAGGAAAGCCCAGCCACGCCAGCGGTGCGCGCTGCGTTTTGTAGCCGGGGCCGGCCAGCACCAGCAAGACCATGTTTTCATTGATCTGCTCATCCTTGGGCGGATAGCTGGGCGCATCCCAGTTCATCACCCACACCGTCTTGTCGGGATGGGCTTGCAGATAGGCCAGGCCCGCCGCCAGTGACGTAAATCCCGCGTTGGCGCCGCCCATGGTCACGCGCACGTCGGGCGGCGTGGCCGTGGTCCAGGAATCGGGTGCATGGGGATTGCCAATGCTGAATGTATCGACAATCTCATCGCGCACATATTCTGCCGCTTCCACTGGATCGAGGCGTCCAGCGGGCAAGGCATATTCGACATGGATGCCAGCCAGTTCGCGTCGCGTAGATTTGTCGGTCAGCGAATGGGCATTGTAAAAATAATCTTCGTTAGAAAAGTAAATGTCATGAAACAACGTGATCAGTTCCTCCACGTACTTTTCGTGATATCCGTCTAATGTTTCTCGACCATTGTTACCCGAAGCAATCATGCCGATCGATTGCACCTTTCCAAAGCGCACAGGATTGTCTTTAACTTTGCTATCGTCCTTGTTCGGCTTGGCCAAGCCCAGTGTCCACAGCAATTGCCATTCGGTAGGATAGTCGCGCCGCTGCAGAGGATTGAGCCATTGCACCCCCACCACTTGGGCCATGTATGGCTGCGTAGACGCAGCGGCCGCGACAGCGGCAATCGGTGCGGCCACAGGCGCCTTGCTGGCGCAGGCCGACGTTAAAAAAAGGACGGCAAGCGCCAGCAAGGCTGGCATCAACAATAGTCGTTTCATTAGGAGTCCTTCTTCAAGAGGAGCATCGGGTGGCGAGGCCTGCAATACAGACCAGAGTGCAATGCCAAATGCAAGGCTGAATACGAACATGCACCAGCCCAGCCGGCGCGGAAAGGTAGCAATCAAATTGCGCATCAAGATGTCTCCGGACGCTTGTACATGCGCTCGTCCACAATTTCAGAAGGCATGCCCCCTGTGCTGCCATCACTTTGAACCCACTCCAATAAAGGCATCTTTTTAAACAAACCACGCTTGAAATATTCAAAAAAAATTCTGTTTGAATTACCCCTTTTTTCCAACTCCTTCAACAACCGCCAATCCGCAATCACCCTCAGTTCTTGCATCGCCTCTTCACCGATATGACACACCCCAATGGCCACGTCATACGCCAGCGCCTGCTCCGCATGCCTGGGATTCGTCAGAATGGTGGAATGGTCGGTCGCATGTGTGTCGCAGGTCGCCACCAGTTGGCGCTCGATTTCCTGCCTGCGCCATTGCCGGTAGTCCGGCGTGGCGGTGGACAGGTCATCTTCCATCCCCACCTTGGCACCATTGCTATAGAGCTTCTCGCGCCGGGCCTTCATGCGCAGGCGCGCATGGTCTTCGTAGCGCAGCCCCGCTTCGGTATCGCGGTTGCCTGCCGGCGTGCCGCCCAGTTCCGCATTTGCATAAGGATCATCTGCGCTGCGCGCCTTATCCGCATGGCGATGCGTGCCGGGTGGGTCGATATCCTGGTCGAACTGCGGGCTGGGCACGCCAAAGCGCACAGCTTGCGGTGTAAAAATTTCCGGCAAGACAGGTGCCGTCACGGGAATACGCCAATCGTCGGGCGGCACGGCGTGGATGGGGATCTTCAGCCACTTCATCAGCGCGGACGTGGTGGCGGCAGTACGCACGGTGGCCGCCTTGCCTTCCGCGCTGATACTGGCGCGCACGCCTTTGTCTGGATCGTATTTGGACATCGGCGAATGCGGAAACCAGAAGTCCGGGCTGCCCCGCTTGGGCTGGCGGTAATGGTTGCTCCAATAATCATAATCGCCGTGCTGGCCAACCGGATAGCCCTGCGCAAAGACGCGCTGGGTAAACACGCCGTCGCCGCGCGTGGCCTTGATTTCTTCGGCGCAAAGGCCCAGCCAGCCGATGCCCTGAATGGGCGTGGCGGAAATGACCTGATCGTGCGGATTGCAATACAGGGTGACGCGCCCGCGCGTCGATGGCTGTGGTCCGCAGGCATAGGCCGCCTTGTCCTTCTCCAGGGTGAAATCATGGCGCACATTGGCGGCCATGCGCGCCAGTGCGGCGGACAGGGGCGGCTCCTTGGCTTGGCCGCGCACGATGTCGAAGAACGCCTCCATGGTCTTGCGGCGCGCCTTGCCGCTTTGCCGGCCGACATTGCCATCGACATCCCTGACTTGCCCCTGCAGCCAGCCTTCCGTGTCATTGCGGCGCAACAAGCTGTAAGGCGGGTTGCACAAGACATAGGTATCAGCCACGCAGCGGCCACTTTTTCCCGCCGCATCCTGCACATCGGCCATCTTGTTGCCAAGAAACGCCGCCGCCATGCCCACCATATTGCCCTGGCTGTGGCAAACCAGGGTAATGGGCACATCGGCCTGCTGCTGGCGGATGGCCGCCACCAGGTGCGCCAGGCGCAAGGCGGCCAGCACGAAGTAGGGCCGCGGCGGACAGGCATACACGATGCGGTCGTTGACGGGGTTCAGATGCTCGATATGGATGAACAGGAAGAGGGCGTCCGACAAGCCTTCGCCCCACAGGTCCGGCAGCGAAGAGCAGCCATTCGCGAACGGGCCGCCGCCCCAGTAATCAAATTCGTTCAGGTAGACGGAATCGCCATATTTCTGTAGTTCCTTGGCGCTGGCCTTGTAGCCCCAGCGGAACTGGATCACGGGGGAAAAATGTGCCTGCGCCTGGATAAAAGTACTGGCCGCGTAATCGGGATCGACATAGCCATCATCGCTCAATTCGCTCCTGTAGCGCAGCGGCGTCAATTGCCCGGCCTGCGGCGTGGCATGGCACAGGTGCTCATCGCAGCGCTTCATGCGTGTATTCAAGCCCTTGCACAAGCCCTCTTCGGCCGCACGGTACCACTCGCCGTCGGAATTGACGCCATGCACGAAGATGATGATGCCCGGCGACGGCATTTGCTGCAGGCAATCGAGCAGGCAGTGGCTGAACAGCGTCGTACCCTCGGCCATGCCCACGACCAGGTCAACCTCTGGATCAAATGGATCGCGGCGCTCCGTCTCACCCATGGCTGGCCTTCATCGTGGCTGGACTGACCAGTCTAAGCCCTTGCTCATGCGCACGTTTTACGCCATATCAAGCAAGCTGTTGCGGAGATCTTGCCTGGCTTTTTTACCGGCATCGCGTTTTATTTCGATGCCACTTCGCTACGCTACTTTCATCTGGGGAATTTTGATCCACATCAAAGTTTTTTAGCGGTCAAACACTTACTCTCTGGCCATCATCATAAATAGTAATTCCAGGGAGAGTGTTTGTGGATCAATCGCTGAACTATAACTACAAGGTCGTGAAGCAATTCGCGGTCGCTACTGTGGTATGGGGCATCATCGGCATGCTGGTTGGCGTCATCATCGCCGCACAGCTGGCCTGGCCTGCCCTTAACCTCGACATACCGTGGCTCACATATGGACGCCTGCGTCCGCTGCACACGAATGCGGTGATTTTCGCCTTCGGCATCTGCGGCCTGTTCGCCACCTCGTACTACGTTGTGCAACGCACCTGCCAGGTGCGCCTGTTTTCCGACAAGCTGGCCGCCTTCACGTTCTGGGGCTGGCAAGCGGTGATCCTGTCCGCCGTCGTCAGCCTGCCGATGGGCCTCACGCGCGGCAAGGAATACGCCGAACTGGAGTGGCCCATTTCCATCCTCATCGCTGTCGTCTGGATCGCCTACGCCATCGTTTTCTTCGGCACCTTGATCAAGCGCAAGGTCAAGCACATCTACGTGGCCAACTGGTTCTTCGGCGCCTACATCCTGGCCGTGACGATCTTGCACGTGGTCAATGGCGCCGTCATGCCGGCCTCGGCCACCAAGTCGTATTCCGCCTACAGCGGCGTGCAGGACGCCATGATCCAGTGGTGGTACGGGCATAACGCGGTGGGCTTCATCCTGACCGCCGGCTACCTGGGCATGGTCTACTACTTCATTCCCAAGCAGGCCGAGCGCCCCGTGTACTCGTACCGCCTGTCGATCGTCCACTTCTGGGCGCTGATCTTCACCTATATGTGGGCCGGCCCGCACCATTTGCACTACACGGCCTTGCCGGACTGGACGCAATCGATCGGCATGGTCTTCTCGCTGGTGCTGCTGGCGCCAAGCTGGGGCGGCATGATTAACGGCATGATGACCCTGTCGGGCGCCTGGCACAAGCTGCGCACCGACCCGATCCTGAAATTCATGATCGTCTCGCTGTCGTTCTACGGCATCGCCACCTTCGAAGGTCCGATGATGTCGATCAAGACCATCAATTCGCTGTCGCACTACACCGACTGGACTGTTGCCCACGTGCATGCGGGCGCCCTGGGCTGGGTCGGCTTCATCACCATGGGTTCGATCTACTACCTGCTGCCGCGCCTGGCGGGCCGCACGCAGATGCACAGCACGCGCCTGGTCGACGTGCACTTCTGGGTGGCCACCATCGGCATCGTGCTGTATATCGCCGCCATGTGGATCGCCGGCGTGATGCAGGGCCTGATGTGGCGCGCAGTCAACCCGGACGGCACCCTGACCTACACCTTCGTCGAAGGCGTGAAAGCCACGTATCCGTACTACGTGGTGCGCGTCGGCGGCGGCCTGCTGTACCTGGCCGGCATGTGCGTCATGGGCTACAACACCTGGATGACCTTGCGCGGCAGCAAATTGCCCGTCGCCCGCATCCCGGAACTGAACGCGGCGCACGCCTGATAGGAGCGAAAGCAAATGAAATTTTCACATGCATGGATTGAAAAAAACCCCTGGCTGCTGATCGCCCTGGTCACGGTAGTGATCAGCATCGGCGGCGCTGTCGAGATCGTTCCCCTGTTCTTCCAGAAGAGCACCACGGAACCCATCGCCGGCTTGAAGCCATACTCGCCGCTGCGCCTAGCGGGGCGCGACATTTATGTGCGCGAAGGCTGCTACAACTGCCACTCGCAGATGATACGTCCGCTGCGCGCGGAAACGGAGCGCTATGGCCATTATTCGGTGGCCGGCGAGTTCGTGTATGACCGGCCGTTCCAGTGGGGTTCCAAGCGCACGGGGCCCGACCTGGCCCGCGTGGGCGCGCGCTACAGCGATGAATGGCACCGCACGCACTTGAACAACCCGCGCGACGTGGTGCCCGAGTCGAACATGCCGTCCTACCCGTGGCTGGCGAAAGCCAGGCTGGTGCCCGACGAGATCATGCCGAAGATGCGCGCGCTGCGCCGCCTGGGCGATCCGTACAGCGACGCGGAAATCGCCGCCGCACCGGCCCAGCTGCAAGACAAGACGGAAGAAGACGCCCTGGTTGCCTATCTGCAAGGCCTCGGTACATTAATCAAGACAAGGAATTAGCATGGCAATCGACAACCTGTTTGACAGCGCCAGCAGCGTCATGACGGTAGTTTCCTTTACAACCTTCATGGGCATCCTGTGGTGGACGTTCAGCCGCAGCAATAGCGACTTCGACGCGGCGGCGCACCTGCCGTTCGCCGACGACGCGCTGGACCAGCCGGCTGCGGCCGCGCCAGTGCCAGAAAAGGAGCGCAACCATGGCTGACTTTACCAGCGGTTTCTGGAATATCTACATCATCGTGCTGTCCCTGCTGGGCATCATCGGCTGCGGCGTGCTGCTGTACTCGCAGTCGAAGGTCACGCTGATCCCTGGCGCGCCCACCGACGGCACCACGGGCCACGTCTGGGACGAGGACTTGAAGGAACTCAACACGCCCATGCCGCGCTGGTGGATGTGGCTGTTCTACATCACCATCGTCTTCGCACTGGCCTATCTGTACCTGTATCCGGGCCTGGGCAACTACGCCGGTAGCCTGGGCTGGAAATCGACGGGCCAGTACGCAGAAGAGCTGAAAAAGGCGGAAGCCGACTACGGCCCCCTGTTCAACAAGTATCTGGGCCAGGACTTGAAGACGGTGGCCGCCGATCCGCAGGCGCAAGCCATCGGCCAGCGCCTGTTCCTCACCTATTGCGCGCAATGCCACGGTTCGGATGCGCGCGGCAACAAGGGCTTCCCCAACCTGACCGACAAGGATTGGCTGTATGGCGGCGAACCAGACGTCATCAAGACCACCATCCTGCATGGCCGCAATGGCCAGATGCCGCCGATGGGTGCCGCCCTGGGCTCGGAAAAGGATGTCGAGAACGTGGCCCATTATGTGCTGAGCCTGTCCGGTTCCACCGCCGACCCCGTCAAGTCGGTGCTGGGCAAGGCCAAGTTCGGCGCCTGCATGGCTTGCCACGGTGCGGACGCCAAGGGCAACCAGATGCTCGGCGCGCCCAACCTGACGGACAAGACCTGGCTGTATGGCGGCAGCGCCGATACCATTATGGAAACCATCCGCAAGGGGCGCAGCAACACCATGCCGGCCTTTAACGATTTCCTTGGGGAATCAAAAGTGCATGTGCTGTCGGCCTATGTCTGGAGCCTGTCGAATCCCCAGGCGCCCGTGAAATGATGTGATGGAACCTCAAGTCATCCAGATGTATGCGGCCCGCGAGCAGATCTACCCTCGCGAGGCCAAAGGACGCTACGCTACCTGGCGATGGGTATGCGTCTGGCTTACCCAGCTGGCGTTCTACGGCTTGCCGTGGTTGACCTGGAATGGCAGGCAAGCCCTGCTGTTCGATTTGACCACGCGCAAGTTCTACATTTTCGGCGTCGTGCTGTGGCCGCAGGATTTCATCTACCTGGCGGCCCTGCTGATCATCTGTGCGTATTTACTGTTCCTCGTCACGGCCATTGCCGGGCGGGTGTGGTGCGGCTTTTCCTGCCCGCAAACGGTGTACACGGAAATCTTCCTGTGGGTCGAACGCAAGATCGAAGGCACGCGCAGTGCCCGCATGGCCCTCGACAAGCAGGGTCCGTCGCTGCACAAGGCAGCTAAGAAGACGGCCAAGCACCTGGCGTGGGGCGCCATCGCCCTGTGGACGGGCTTTACCTTCGTTGGCTACTTCACGCCCATCAAGGAACTGGCGCACGCGGTCACCACCTTGAATTTCGGTCCCTGGGAATGGTTCTGGGTCTTGTTCTACAGCCTGGCAACCTACGGCAACGCGGGCTGGCTGCGCGAGCAGGTGTGCAAATACATGTGCCCCTACGCGCGTTTCCAGAGCGCCATGTTCGACCAGGATACCCTGATCATCACCTACGATGCCAAGCGGGGCGAACCGCGCGGCGCGCTGAGCAAGAAAGCCGGCAACAACGACAAGCTGGGCGACTGCATCGACTGCACCCTGTGCGTGCAAGTGTGTCCGACTGGCATCGATATCCGCAACGGCCTGCAGTATGAATGCATCGGCTGCGCCGCCTGCGTGGACGCCTGCAACAGCGTGATGGACAAGGTCGACCGGCCACGCGGCCTGGTACGCTACAGTACCGACCACGCGCTGGAAAACAACTTCAATGCGCAGCAGATCCGCCAGCGCGCCATGCGCCCGCGCGTACTGATCTATTCCGCCATCCTGGCCCTGATCATCATCGCCGTGGCGACCTCGCTGTTCCTGCGCACGCCGCTGAAAATGGACGTCATCCGCGACCGTGGCTCGATGGGACGCGAAGTGGAAGATGGCATGATCGAAAACGTCTACCGCCTGCAGATCATGAATACCTCGGAGCAGCGCCAGCACTTCAGGATCAGCGTTGCCGGCTTGCCCGGCCTGGCCCTGCTGACGCGCGATGAAGTTACCCTGCAGCCGACCGAAACGCTGGGCTGGCCCATCCGCCTGCGCGTGCCGCACGGCGTCGGGGAAAAGGGTTCGAACAAGATCAGCATCGAGCTGCAATCGCTGGACGATCCATCGCTGCATGTGCGCGAAAGCGCCGTGTTCATCGTGCCGCGCTAACAAGGAAAGGCGTGTTTTTGAGGGCTGACCCCAGAATATGCCGCCACAAGGAGAAATAGCATGTCGGAAAGTATCAAGCTGCAAGCCCCCGTGGAACCCTGGTACAAGCACCGCTGGCCGTGGCTGCTGATGGTGGGGCCCGGGCTGTCCGTCATCGTCGGCAGCTTCATGGGCTATATCGCGTTTACGCAGCCGGACGCGCTGGTGGTGGGCGACTATTACAAGCAGGGCAAGGCGATCAACCAGGACTTGCGGCGCGATACGGCCGCCAGCAACCTGGCCATGTCGACCAGCCTGACCTATGATGTAGCTGCAGCGCGCCTGACCGGTTCCGTGCAAAGCTTCGGCAAGGCTTACCCGGCGCCTTTGCTGCTGCACCTGGCGCATGCCACCTTGCCCGAAAAGGATATCAAGCTGCTGGTGCAGCCCGATGCGGCCGGCAACTTTTCGGTGGCGCTGCCGATGTTAGAGCGCAGCCGCTGGCAAGTGCTGGTGGAAAACAACGCGCGCGAATGGCGCTTGTCAGGCATCTGGACCTGGCCTTTGCAGCGCAGCATCGCGCTGCATGCGGATGAAGAACTATAAGGTACAGCACCGTTATTATTTGCAGGTGTCCGTGCCGGCCGTAATGGCCTTCAATTTTGCTGGCTGCAGGATTTCAATCTCGCGGTTCGACACGCGCAGCCAGCCTTCTTTCTTGAACTTCGACAATAAGCGGCTGACGCTTTCGATGGTCAAGCCCAGGTAATTGCCAATTTCCTCGCGCGACATGCGCAGCTGGAAGTTGCTGCCCGAATAGCCGCGTGCCTCGTAGCGCGAGGCCAGGTTGACGATGAAGGCGGCAAAGCGCTGCGTCGCCTGCATATTGCCCAGCAACAGCATGACGCTTTGCTCGCGCGTGATTTCCTGGCTCATCATGCGGTGGAAATGGCGCAGCAGGGTCGGTATACTGCCCAGCAATTGTTCCAGGCTGGAAAACGGAATTTCACACACTTCGCTGTCTTCCAGCGCCACCGCGTTGCAATGGTGGCGGTCGGCGCTGATGGCGTCCATGCCCAGCAATTCGCCAGCCATCTGGAAACCCGTCACCTGCTCGTCGCCGCCCGGATTGATCTGGTACGTCTTGAAGTGGCCCAAACGGATCGCGTACAGGTTCTGGAACGAATCGCCGATGCGGAACAGCAAGGCGCCACGCGCGACCTTGCGGCGCCGGCCGATGATCTGGTCCAGCCGGTCCATATCACCCACATCGAGCCCCATCGGCAGGCACAATTGATGCATGCTGCACGTCGAGCATCGGGCACGCAACGCCTCCACGGTCACTGCGGGCAAGGCTGGAGAGAGTAGCGCTTCTGTCATGTCAGTACCTTTTATAAAATGCAATAACAAGTTTACTGCATAGTGCGTTGCCATGTGCCAATTTCGCGGAAATTCACCGCAATTCGCCCTAATTTCGCTGAATAAACGACGTTCTGCATTTAATTTTATGCCGACATCCTCTAAAGCCTGCTCCACAGCGCAAAATTACACGCCCCACGCTTGCCAAGTTGATGTATTGATAGGAAAATTCCTGACAGCATTATCTGCCGCCTGTACCGCCCGGTACTCAAAAGGAAATCATGAAGCCTCTCGGCATTAAAGCAAAAGTCGCGCTGGCCACCAGCCTGACCTCGATCGCCATGATCGCCCTGGTGACGATGGTCCAGGTGAAACACATGCGCGACGATTTCACGCAAGTCTTGCTGAGCCAGCAAACGGCGCTGATCGAGCGCACGGCCGAAGAACTCGATGACAAGCTGGCCATGCTGCTCGACATCATCACCCAGACCGCGCGCCACCAGCCACCCGCCCTGATGGATGACCCGGCGCAATTGCGCCACTACTACACGCAGCGCGCCATGCTGGCCCTGTTCGACGACGTGCTGGTGCTCGATACGCAGGGCAAGGTGGTCGCCGACGTGCCCGAA
The DNA here is from genome assembly GCF_051380875.1 of Janthinobacterium woesei. Lineage (NCBI taxonomy): Bacteria > Pseudomonadati > Pseudomonadota > Betaproteobacteria > Burkholderiales > Oxalobacteraceae > Janthinobacterium > Janthinobacterium woesei. The sequence continues at coordinate 271,636 of NZ_JBNYXW010000003.1, read as the reverse complement.
GTGCAGGGGCGCAACGGCACGGACGTGGCCGACCGCGCATACTTCCAGACGGTGATGCGCACGAAAAAAGCCATGATCACCGAGCCGATGCTGGGCAAGACCAGCCATTTGCCCATCGTGCAGATGGTCGCCCCCGTGCTCGACAAGGATGGCGAGGTGGCCGGCATCGTGATCGGCGTGCTGCGCCTGTACAAGGACAATATGCTCGGCCATTTGCGCACGGCCAAGGTGGGCAAGAGCGGCTATTTCTTCATCCTCACGCGCGAGGCCGTGCCGCGCTACGTGCTACACCCGGATGCCAGCCGGCTGCTGCAGCCGCGCGCGCCCAACGCCAACCAGATCACCACGCAGTTGCTCAAGGATGGTGGCGAAGGCAGCATGGTCAGCACCAACAGCGGTGGCACCACGGCCGTCAACAGCTTCAAGCGACTGAAATCCGTGAACTGGCTGCTGGCCGCCTCGCTGCCCGTGACCGACGCGTTTGAACCGTTCAACGGCGTGCTGTACCGGCTGGTGCTGTGGAGCATCTGCGCTTCGCTGCTGGCCGCTGCCGTGCTGGCCTGGCTGACCGTACGGCTGCTGTCGCCGCTGGTGCGCCTGCGCAATACCTTGCTGTCGCTGCGCGCTTCCGGCAGCCGCTTCACGCCCGTGCCGGTGCTGCAGCGCGACGAAATCGGCGAGCTGACGGAAGCGTTCAACGGCCTGATGAGCGAACGCGACCGGCTGCAGCAGGAGCTCGAGGCGCGCGCGGCAGAGCTGGAGCGGGAACGCGACCGGGCCGAGGCGGCGAACCGCGCCAAGAGCGATTTCGTGGCCAACATGAGCCATGAAATCCGCACGCCCCTGAACGCCGTGCTGGGCATGGTGTATCTGCTGGGAAATACCAAGCTCAACACCGAGCAGCGCAAGTATCTGACCATGGTACGCGTGGCGGGCCAGTCGCTATTGGGCATCCTCAACGATGTGCTCGATTTTTCCAAGATCGAGGCGCGCCGCATGGATCTCTCGCCCGTCGAGTTCGACCTCGATGAAGTCATGAATACGCTGGCAACGACGATGACCATGAATGCCGGCGAGAAAGAACTGGAACTGGCCATCGCCGTCGAACCGGACGTGCCGCGCCGCCTGGTGGGCGACGCCCAGCGCTTGCAGCAGATCCTCGTCAACCTGGCCGGCAATGCCATCAAATTTACCGGCAGCGGCGAAGTGGTGGTGGCCGTCAGCCTGGCCGAAAGCAAGCACGGGCGCGCCTGGCTGCGCTTCGAAGTGCGCGACACGGGCATCGGCATGACGGCCCAGCAGCAGGCCCAGCTGTTTACGGCCTTTTCGCAGGGCGATCAAAGCATTACGCGGCGCTTCGGCGGCACCGGGCTGGGCCTGGCCATCAGCAAGCACCTGATCCACATGATGGGCGGCGAGATCGCCGTGGCCAGCAGCGAGGGCAAGGGCAGCCGCTTCTGGTTCAGCGTGCCGTTCGAGGTGCTCGAACAGCCGGCCGGGGCGCGCCGCACGCCGGCCCTGGGTCCGCTGCGCCTGCTCGTGGCCGATGACAACCGCACCACGCGCGAGCTGATCGTCAAGCTGATCCACGCCTGGGGCTGGAGTGCCGATGAAGTGGACTCCGGCTTTGCCGCCATCGAGCTGTACCGCGAGCGCCTGGCCCAGCAGCAGCCCTACGACGTGGTGCTGGCCGACTGGCACATGCCCGTGATGGACGGCCTGGCCACGGCCAAGGCCATCCGCCAGGCCGCTGCCGGCCAGCGCCAACCCATCGTGGTGATGGTCAACGCCTTCGCGCGCAATCGCCTGGAAGAAATTTCCAGCGCGGCCGAGGCCGATGTCGTCCTGATGAAGCCGATCACCGGGTCGAGCCTGTTCGACGCCCTGCACCAGGCGCTCATCGCCAAGGAGGAGGTGGGCGGCGAGCAGCGCATGCTGCAGCCGCCGCTGGGCACGGAACTGGCCGGCGTGCATTTCCTGCTGGTGGAAGACAATCATTTGAACCAGGCCGTGGCGCGCGGCATCCTGGAACACATGGGCGCCACCCTGGACGTGGTGGGCGACGGCTTGCAGGCGGTGGAACGGCTGCGCACGGAAGCGCTGCGCTACGACATCGTGCTGATGGATATGCAGATGCCCGTCATGGATGGCTTCAGCGCCACCCAGCTGATCCGCACTGAACTGCGCCTGAACCTGCCCGTGATCGCCATGACGGCCGGCGTGCTGGCCTCCGAGCGCGAACGCTGCATGACGGCCGGCATCACCGATTTCATCGCCAAGCCCGTGGTGGTGGAAGAGATGATGGAAGTCATCCTGCGCCACCTGCCGAAACGTCCGCCCGCGCAGGTGGCCGGTGCGGCGGCGCCCGTCGACGACGAAGTGTTTTCCATGGCCGCGCTGATGCGCGTGATGGGACGCGATGCGAAGGGGCGCGGCGTGCTGCGGCGCATGGTGGAAGATGCGCTGAACAAGGGCCTGACGCCCGTGCGGGAGGCGCAAACAGCCTTGCAGACAGGCCGCCACAGCGACGTGACGCGCATCTTGCACGGCGTGCGCGGCTCCGTGGGCACCCTGGGCACGAAGCGCTTGATACGCGCCGCGTTCGCCACCGAGGAAGCCATCGATGCGGGCCGCATCGACGAGGTGCCGGCACTGCTGGCGGCCGTGGGAGAGGAACTGGAACAGGCGCTGGCGGCCGCGCGCGAGTGGCTAGCACACCTGCACGATTAGCGTTAAGCGGGCACGCCCAGGATCACGCTGGAAGCTTTAAAAATCGCCGTCACGCTGCTGCCGATGGCAATGCCCAGGTCCGTGCTGCTCTGGTTGGTGATGATGGCGGCAATCGTGCCGCCGCGCGGCAAGTCGAGCACCACTTCCGTGTTGACGGCGCCCGTCTGCACGCGGATGACGCTGCCGGCCAGCTGGTTGCGGGCGGAAAAACGCGCGCCGTCACTGTCGGCCACGAGGATGATGGACGAGGCCTTGATCAGCGCGAACGCTTCCACGCCGGCGGCCAGGCCCAGGCTTTCGCTGCTGCTCTGCGTGACGATGGCGACGATGTGCTGGCCGCCCGGCAATTTCAGGGTGACTTCGTCGTTCACGGCGCCCGTCTTGAGTTCGGCAACCTTGCCCAGGAATTGATTGCGTGCCGTGGTTTTCATGGCCATTCTCCGTATGAGTAACAAATCGTCGGCAATGCCTTCCGCCTGGCTGCCCAGCTGGCGCAGGTAGCGCGCATGCTCGCGCTCGATGATGCGGAAATTGTCGACCAGCTGGCGCCCCCGTTGCGTCAGGTGTGTGCCGCCGCCGCCCTTGCCGCCCGTCAGGCGCTCGACCAGCGGCTCGCCGGCCAGGTTGTTCATGGCGTCGATGGCGTCCCAGGCCGCCTTGTAGCTCATCTTGACGGCTTTCGCCGCCTGCGTGATGGAGCCGCACTCGGCAATGGCGCCCAGCAACGCCACGCGGCCGGCGCCGCCCAGGTGTTCGCCGCCCACCGTCATCCATACCGAGCCTTGCAGGCCAATTTCCGCTGTTTTATCCACTGAATTTATCCACCAATGCCACCTTGTTGTCCATGCTGTCGATTTTTCCGTCGCGCAAGTAAAGCACATGTTCGCCCAGGATGCGCGCATCTTCCGGATCATGTGTGATCAGGATCATGGGCACGGCCAGGCGCTGCTGCCACTGGCTCAGCTCCAGGCGCATTTTGACACGCAGGTCGGGGTCGAGGGCGGCAAATGGCTCATCGAGCAGCAGGGCGGCAGGCTCGGCCACCAAAGCCCTCGCCAGCGCCACTCTTTGGCGCTGGCCGCCGGACAACTCGTCGGGGAACTGGTGCGCCAGTTCCAGCAGGTCAAATGCGGCCAGCCAATGCTCGACCTTGGCCAGCTTTTCGCGCGCGCGCGGATTGAACCAGCCCCGCGCCAGGCCAAAGCCCACGTTCTGGCGCACCGTCAGGTGCGGGAACAGGGCGTAATCCTGGAACAGATAGGCCACGTTGCGCTGCTGCGGCGGCAGGTTGATGCCGGCGGCGGAATCGAACAGGGTGCGGCCATTCAGGCGGATATGGCCTGCGTCCGGTGTATACAAACCGGCAATGGCTTTCAGGGTCATGCTTTTGCCGGCCCCGGACGGGCCATACATGGCGATGCGCTGGCTGCCGGACGTGCATTGCACGTGCAAGTCAAAACGGCGTTTGCCGGAGCGCAAGGTGGCGCGAATGTCGAGATCAAGTTGCATGGCGGTCATTTGTGAGCGATGCGCCCGGGCGCCAGGCGGCCGGCCGACAGCAGCACCACGATGCAAACAAAGGAGGTGATCAGCACCAGCGTGTTGGCGACATCGTCCTGGCCTGCCTGCACGGCTTCATACACGGCGACCGATAAAGTCTGCGTCTTGCCGGGAATACTGCCAGCCACCATCAGGGTGGCGCCAAACTCGCCCAGCGCGCGCACAAAACCCAGCAGCACGCCGGCCAGGATGCCGCGCCACGCCAGCGGCAGGGTGACGCGGAAGAAAATGGCCATTTCCGAGATGCCCAGCACGCGGGCAGCCTGCTCCAGCTGGCCATCGACAGCCTCGAAGGCGGCGCGCGCCGGTTTGAAGACGAGGGGGAAGGCCACCACCGTGGAGGCGATCACGGCGCCTTGCCAGGTGAAGATGAGATTGATGCCAAAGTTGTCCTGCAGCCAGATGCCGAGCGTGCCGCGCCGGCCCAATAACACCAGCAAGTAATAGCCGAGCACGGTGGGCGGCATCACCATCGGCAAGGTCAACAGGGCGTCGAGCAGCTCGCGCCCGGGAAAACGCGTGCGCGCCAGCAGATAGCCGGTACCGATGCCGAGCAGCAAATTGAGCGCCGTGGCCCACGCCGCCACTTTCAGCGACAGGGCCAGCGCGGTCCAGGCGATATCCATGCGCGCGCGTCAGCTTATGGCTTCTTGAAACCGTTAGCTTGCTTGAATCCATAGCGGGCCAGGATCGCTTGCGCCGGCGCCGTCTGCAGGTAGCTGACGAAACGCTTCGCCTCGGCCGCATTGCTGCTGTCCTTGATGGTGGCGATCGGGTACAGCACGGGCGTGGCCAAAGGCACTTCCAGCACCACGTTGACTTTATCGTGCATGATGGCCGCGTCGGTGGCGTAGACAAAGCCGGCATCGACTTCGCCGCGCGCCACGTAGTCGAGCGACTGGCGCACGTTTTGCGTGCTGATGGCCTTGGCCTGCACGGCTTCCCACAGCCCGGCCTTCTTCAGCGCGCCTTCCGAATAGCGCCCGACGGGCACGCTGGCCGGATTGGCGATGGCCACGCGGGTCACGCCCTTCTGCGTCAGGTCAGCCAGGCTCTTGATGCCCAGCCGGCTGTCGTGCGGCACGATCAGCACCAGGCTGTTGCTGACGAAATCATGGCGGTCGGCCGGCAATACCAGCCCCTGCTTTTGCGCCGTATCCATGGTTTCCTGGTCGGCCGAAGCAAACACGTCGACGGGCGCGCCCTTGACGATCTGCTGCAGCAGCACGCCCGAGGCGGCAAAATTCAGCGACACCTTGCTGCCCGGATACTGCGCCTCATAGCCCTGCGCCGCATCCTTGAACGCATTCGTCAGGCTGGCCGCAGCCGACACCACCACTTCGCCGGCAGAGGCGGACGAGGCGGCAGTGGCCAGCAAAGCGGCGCCGAGGAGTTTGGCGATGGAAGTGAGGCGCATGGTCGTATCCTTGAAGAGAAGAGAACAAGGAGCGTAATATACACTTATATATAGCGCCTTGCCATCGCGAAGGTCAAGCATTCCGGGATAAGGGCCAGCGAATGGCAAACCTCGACCTCGGCGGTGCGACGGTTTGCATTCAGACTAAACTTTTGTCGATTGCACGGCAGCGCCATCCGTTCCCGGGCCGGCTACTTCGGCCACCGCAGGCCGGGCGCGCCAGGGCTTGTGCAGCACCAGGTATGCCAGCGAACCGATCGCCACGCCCCAAAAGGCCGAGCCCAGGCCGCCAATCGACATGCCGGAGGCGGTGGCGAGAAAGGTAATCATCGACGCTTCGCGGTGATCGGCGTCATGCACCGCGCCCAGGATATTGCTGCTGATTGCGCCGATCAGCGCCAAGCCCGCCAGCACGGCGATAAAGGTATTCGGCAAGGACGTGAACAGCAGTACGATGGTTCCTGCAAAACAGGCGCCCAGCAGATAAAACACGCCATTGGCGATCCCTGCGATATAGCGCTTGTCGTGGTCTTCATGCGCCTCCTTGCTGGTGCACAGCGCGGCAGTGATCGCCGCGATCACGATGGTGATGCCGCCGAAGAAAGCGACCGCCACCGATACCAGGCTCAGGCTGGCGATCAGCGGCCGTGCCGGGGTGTTGTAACCGGAACTGCGCAAAATCGCCATGCCTGGCAAGAGTTGCCCGGTCAGGCTGACCAGGACCAGCGGAATCGCCAGGCTCAGGGTGGCATGCCAAGTCCATTCCGGCTGGATGAATATTGGCTTGGCCAGCGTCATCGTCACGCCATGCAGATTCGCTCCCTCCAGGCCAACGGCCAGCGCCACGCCGGTGGCCAGCAACAGCACCAGGCAATAGCGGGGAAACAGGCGCTTAAAGAAGATATAGGCGACGATCATGCCGAAAGCCAGTGCCGGCGCCGACTTCACGGATTGAAAGGCACCCACGCCAAACTGGAACAGGATACCGGCCATCATGGCGCAGGCGATGCCCTTGGGAATGGCGCGCATCAGCTTGTCGAAATAGCCGGACATCCCGATCAGGAACAGGATGACGGCCGCAGTGATGTAGGCGCCGACGGCCTGGTTCAGGCTCATCTCGGGAAACAGCGTCACCAGCAGCGCCGTGCCTGGGGCCGACCATGCAGTCACGACCGGCACCTTGAACCACCAGCTCAGCGCAATGCCCGACAGCCCCGCCCCGATCGAAATCGCCCAGACCCAGGAGGCGATCATCTCGGGCGCGACCTGGGCGCTCTTTGCCGCCTGGAAAAAGATGATCAGCGGACCGGAATAGGAAATCAGCACCGCCAGGAAACCCGCCGTTATGGCCGAGATCGAAAAATCCTTGTGAATCATATTGTTCTCCGTATTGTTTTATGCATGGCAGGCATGCTGAACGATAGCCGCGTCTAGCATGGACAACGAAGTATATTTGCTAAGGAGTAATTGATAAATAGGCGTAAAATTGCAACTCTATTCAGAAAAACTGAACAAAGTTTCGACGCCATGGACCGTTTTCAAGCAATGCAGCTCTTTACCCGAATCGTGGAACTGGGCAGTTTTACCAAGGCGGCGGAGCAGCACGGTCTGTCGCGCGCATCGGCGACCGCCCTGATCAAGCAGCTAGAGGCCCATCTCGGGGCACGCCTGCTGCAGCGCACGACCCGCCAGGTCAGCGCAACACTGGACGGGCGCTCCTACTACCAGCACTGCGTGGCCATCCTGGCCGACATCGACGAGGCCGAAAGCGTGTTTTCCCAGGCCGCCTGGCATCCGCGCGGACGCCTGAAAATCGACCTGCCGGCCTCCCTGGGACGCTTGGTGGTGATCCCCGCGCTGCCCGACTTCCACCAGCGCTATCCCGAGATCGTGCTGGAGATCGGTGCCGGCGACCGCATGATCGACCTGGTGCGCGAAGGCGTCGATTGCGTGGTGCGGGTCGGCGAACTGGACGACTCGACCCTGGTCGCGCGGCGCCTGACGGCACTGCGGCAGGTGAGCTGCGCCAGCGCCGCTTACGTGGCCCGGCACGGACTGCCGGATAGCCTCGAGCAGCTCGAACAGCTTCAGAGCATCGATTACCTCTCCTCCACCACCGGCAAATTGCAGGCGCTCGAATTCTGCGTCGATGGCCAGGTGCAGACCCGAACACTGCGCGCCAGCATGGCGGTCAACAATGGCGAATCGTATGTGGCCGCCTGCGAGGCCGGCTACGGCATCGTGCAAGTGCCGCACTACCATGTCGCTCGTCAGCTTCAGGAAGGGGAACTGGTCGAATTGCTGCCTCAGTACCGGCCGCCCGATCTAACGATAACGGCCTTGTATCCGCACCATCGCCACATGACGCCCCGGCTGCGGGTGTTCATCGACTGGCTGGCGACGCTATTCCAGAACGGGTCCTCACCCATCTAGCCCTTCCTAGCCAGAAGCCTGCCATTCGGACATGATCTCAGCCTGAACTCGCCTTATGCCTATCGTGTATCGTGCTTTAAAAGCAGACATTGCTTGATTCACTGAGCGATAGACATGATTGTGGCATCCGTTGGTGCTGCTACTTTAGCAGTTAAGGGGCCGGGAATAAATAAGTGTTACGTTTGGGGGACTCTGGCGGGATGCGATGCAAGGCGGGAGAAGGAGCCATAGCGAGCTATGGCGACGACGAGCAACGCCGCAGCGCGCCGGCCAGAGACGATCCAAATGTGACAGTCATTTTTGAACGGCTCCTAAGTATGACTGAGGCCGTGTCTGATAGGCAGACCCCGACGCGCTTCGCGAAGTAGTCAGGCGCGTGCGGCTGACCGGCCTTGGCGGCCGGCGCTTTCCTGCCGCTCGCCGCGGCTCGCCGCGCCACCTCGCCGGTAAAGCATCAAGGTCGCCACCAGCCCGCACAGTGCCGCGAAACTCATCCACAGGCCGGGCGAAGCCTTGTTGGCGGTCAGTTCGATCAGATAGGTCGATATGGCAGGAGTGAATCCGCCGAAGACGGCGGTGGCAAGGCTGAAGGCGAGTGAGAAGCCGACTACCCGGACGTTGACAGGCATGACTTCTGTCAGCGCTACCACCATGGCGCCGTTGTACATGCCGAAATAGAACGAGAACACCAGCAACACCGCCAGCAAGTGTCCGAAGCTGGGGTTGGCGACCAGCCACGACATCGCCGGGTAAGCGGTCAGCAGCGCCAGCAGGGAGATGCCGACCAGGATGGGTTTGCGGCCGATGCGGTCCGATAGCGCACCGCCGATCGGCAGCCAGACGAAATTGGACAGTCCCACCAGCAGCGTGACCAGCAGGCTGTCGGCCGTACTCAAATGCAGCACGGTACGGCCGAAGGTCGGCGTGTAGACGGTGATCAGGTAGAAAGTGGTGGTGGTCATCGCGACGAACAGCATGCCGGTCAGTACCGTGCGCCAGTTCCGCAGCATCGAGTCGAATACTTCGCGGGTGTCGGGATGATGGCGGCGCGCCTGGAACTCGGCGGTCTCTTGCAGGCTTCTGCGCAGAATGAAGATGAAAGGCACGATCGCGCAGCCGATCAGGAACGGGATGCGCCAGCCCCACGCGGCCACCTCAGCCGGCGACAGCCACTGATTCAAGCCGTATCCCAGCGCCGCCGCCATCACGATGGCGACCTGCTGGCTGGCCGATTGCCACGCGGTGTAAAGGCCCTTGCGGCCTGGCGTGGCGATCTCCGCCAGGTAGACTGAAACGCCGCCCAGTTCGGCCCCGGCCGAGAAGCCTTGCAGCAGGCGACCGATCAGCACCAGCGCGGGCGCGAACAGGCCGAGCGATGCGTACCCTGGAACCAGGGCAATCAGGACCGTGCCGCTGGCCATGATCGAGAGCGTGACGATCAATCCCTTGCGGCGGCCAACCTTGTCGATGTAGGCGCCGAGGATGATCGCGCCGAGCGGGCGCATCAGGAAACCGGCGCCGAACACCGCGAACGTCAGCATCAGCGACGCGAATTCGCTATCGACTGGAAAGAATACCTTCGAAATATAGTGCGCGTAGAAGCCGAACAGGAAGAAGTCGAACTGTTCGAGAAAGTTGCCGCTGGTCACACGCAGTACGGCGCCGAACTTCGATGGGGGCGCAGCAACCGTTGCGCCTGTGTGGCTGGTTTTGCCGGTCATGTTGGTGTCTCCGTTTTTTTTTGGTTATGCCGTTGGTCCTGACCGCGATGCGCCGGGCAAAGGCGTCATCGGACGTAAAACGCTTGCTGCTCAGTCGTCTCCCAGCTGCAGCGTGTTCGGCTGGCGCTTCTCGATCGCCCACTTGAGAAGGGCCGCGCTACGGAAGATGCCATGGGCAAACTTGCCGTATGGCAGTGTGAGGAAGAGTGCCATCACCGTGCCGAGGTGCATGCACAGCACCAGCGTCAGGGCGGGGGTGCCGCGCGCCAGCATCAGCATCAGGCCGCTCGCGGCCGTCAGGAACAGCAGCGCAATGAAGCCGCGGTCCATCGGCTTCTGGGCGGCATCGCCTTGCAGGGGATGGCGGCGCACGTTCAGCACGAACAGGCCGGCGGTGCCGAGCAGCAACGCGACGCCACCGGTGATGCCCAGCAGCTTGGGTAGGCTGCCGAAAGCGTAGGGCGCCTCCCAACCGAACAGGTAGTGATACAGGGTGGCCGTGCTGGTCGCCGCGAAGCACAGCATGAAGCCGTAAAACGTGAGGTGATGGCAGCGCCGCCGTGCCACCGAGAAGGCATCGTCGGCGTTGTTGCAGCCGGCGCCATGCCCGCCGCCCAAAAATTTCAGGCGCAGCACCTTGCCGGCGGCGTCGCCGACGGCGGCCGCCGAGGCGGCCCCGGGCGTGACGTCGCGCCAGAAGCGCCGCACGCCCAGGCCCAGCGCCAGCAGTGCGAACAGGAAGATGGGCGCGAACAGGCTCACCATCAGGTTGTGCGGAAAGATCGTATAAAAGCTGCCGCCCATCGGTACCTGCAAGAGCGAACCCTGGCCGCTGGCGGCGAGCGCCAGGAATAGCGCCAGCCCGGCCACCAGCGCCAGCGACAGCGCCAGGCCGTTGCGTTTGTACAACGCCCCCAGGGCGGGCGGCCAGGCGTAGTCGGTATAGGTTTCGAGGCGCACCTTGGCCATGGCCTGCGGCACGTTGATGGCGAATTCGTGCGGCGGCGCGTATTGGCAGGCATGCAGGCAAGCGCCGCAGTTATGGCACAAGTTGGCCAGGTAGTTGATGTCGGCCTTGCTGAATTCCAAACGCCGTGTCATGGCGGGGAACACGGCGCAATAGCCTTCACAATAACGGCAGGAATTGCAGACCGTCATCTGGCGGCCGACTTCGGCCTCATTCGCGCTCAGGATAGGGATCGTCGGATAGCTGCCCTTGGCCAGCGTGCTGGCTTCGCGCATCAGGGATTCAAGCTGTTGCATGTTGTACTTTCTTTGCAGCGAGTGCTGCCTGAGTGCCGGCGATACGCCCGAAGGCGGTGCCGATGGCCATGCCGACGCCGGCGGTGTAGCCCTGGCCGAGCACGTTGCCGGCCATCATTTCCCCGGCGACGAAGAGATTGGGACTGGGGCGGCCGCCGAAGTGCACGGCGGCGCGTTCGTCGACCTTCAGGCCAAGGTAGGTGAAGGTGACGCCCGGGCGCAGCGCGTAACCGTAGAACGGCGCGGTATCGATCGGCCGCGCCCAGTGCGTCTTGGCGGGCGCCAGGCCGGCGGTGCGGCAGTCGTCGAGCGCGGTGTGATCGAAGTTGCCGGGACAGCAGGCGGCGTTGTAGTCCTGCACGGTCTGCACGAAGGCTTGTTCAGGCAGGCCGAGCAGGCGGGCCAGTTCGGGCAGCGTGTTGGCCACGGTGCCGGGAAACACCGGCGGCATGAAGCGGCCGATGGCTTTCTGGTCGGTGATGGAGTAGGCGATCTGGCCCGGCTGCTGCGCCACCAGGCGGCCCCAGATCGCGTAGCGCTTGGGCCAGAAGTCCTCGCCCTCGTCGTAAAAACGGTCGCCTTCGCGATTCACCACGACCCCGAGCGAGACGCAGTCGATGCGGGTGCAGATACCGCCGTCGTAGAGCGGCGCGCGGGCGTCGATCGCCACCATGTGGGCCTGGGTCGGGTCGCCGATCGCATCGGCGCCGGCAGCGATCATGTACTTGAGCAACACGCCTTCGTTGAAGCGCGTGCCACGGATCAGGAAATTGTCGGACGGCCATTCGCCGCGTGCGTTCTGGCCCCATGCTTCACGCAGCCATTCGCGGTTCGACTCGAAGCCGCCGGCCGCCAGCACACAGCTTTTCGCGGCGATGCGTTCGCCCTTGGCTGTATGCACGGCAACAAAGCGGTCGCCGTCGAGCTCGACGGACACCACCGGCGTGTCGTAGCGCACCTCGACGCCGAGCTGTTCGGCGCTGCGGAAATAGGCGTTCACCAGGGCCTTGCCGCCGCCCATGAAAAAGGCGTTGGTGCGGGCCACATGCAGCGCGCCGGACAATGGCGGCTGGAAGTGCACGCCATGCCGGCGCATCCAGTCGCGGCAGCTCGACGAAGCGCGAATGGCGAGGCGCGCCAGCTTTTCGTCGGTGATACCGCCAGTGACCTTGAGCAGGTCCTGCCAGTATTCTTCCTCGGAATAAGCGTCGATCAGCACGTCTTGTGGCGCGTCATGCATGCAGCGCAGGTTGCGCGTGTGTTGCGAGTTGCCGCCGCGCCATTCACGCGGCGACGCCTCGATCAGCAGGACCGAAGCGCCCGCTTCGCGCGCCATCAGGGCCGCACACAGTGCCGCATTGCCGCCACCAATGACCAGTACATCCACCATCATTTACCTCCTTGTTGTGGGGTAAATTCTAGGTGGACTGGTTCAACTCCGGTAGTCGCCGCTTACACAAGCCGCGTTCAGGATTCGTGAAGACTTGCGCCAGGCCATTTGGCGCCGGCGACCAGTTCGCGCACCACGTCGCGCAGCACGATGCGGGTGGCCAGTACCGCCGGCGAGAGCTCATCCTCAGGCAGGCTGGCCAGCAGGTTGCGGCGGCGCACGCCGGCGTCCACCACCTGCACCAGCCGCACCTCGGAGGCGGGAAGGCGCGAGGTTGCCGCGCCGGGCTGGATGGTCGCCGCCAGCCCGGCGCGCACGACATCCATCAAGATGGCCAGGCCGTCGATGTCGGCGACGATGTTCGGTTCGCACCTGACCTGCGCAAACGCGGTTGCCACGATCGCCCGCAAGCCGTGGGTGCCGCTCGGCATGGCCAAGGGCAAGGCGCCGATCTCCCGCAGGCGCACTTGCTTGCCCTTCGGCATGCCAACCAGCTGCGGGGAGCCGATGACAAACAGGCTTTCATCGAGGAGCGGCGCCGCGCTCAGGCGTTTGGCCCCGTCCGTCTCGAACACGATCGCCAGATCGAGTTGGCGCGCATTGAGCATGGCTGCGAGGTTGCCTGACAGGCTTTCGACAAGATGCAAACGGATGTCGGGGTAGCGGGCACGCAAGCCGTTCATGAACGGCAGCGCCAGCACCGATGCCGTCGATGGCGCAAGACCGACGCTCACGTGCCCGGACAGGCGCGCGTGCTGCGCGGCGCGGGCCGCCTCGTCGACATGGCGCAATGCCAGCTGCGCCTGGCGCCAGAAGGCAAAGCCAGCGTCAGTGGGGACGACGCCCGTCGTCGTGCGGCGTAACAGGCGGGTGGCGAGTTCGCCCTCCAACCGGCTGATTTGCTGGCTGAGGGTAGACGTGACCACGCCCAGGTCTGCGGCCGCCCGGCCCATGCTGCCCAATTCGACGACGCGGATGAAATAGCGGAGCTGCCTTAGTTCCATGGTTCACCGGTGCAATAAAACGGGGATAGTAGCATGCGCCATTGCGCAGCAAAGGCCTGCCACTCAGACACGGCCTCAGCCATACTTGCTCACTGCCACCTCTTCGTCGCGCCGCGCATATTTCTGCGCGATCACGGCGCACACCATCAGCTGGATCTGGTGGAACAGCATCAGCGGCAGGATCACCATGCCCAGCGAACGGGTGGAGAACAGTACCTTGGCCATCGGCACGCCGCTGGCCAGGCTTTTCTTCGAGGCGCAAAAGACGATGGCGATTTCGTCTTCCTTGCTAAAACCCAGGCGGCGGCTGACAAAAGTGGAAATACCCAGCACCAGCGCCAGCAGCAAGATGCTGATCAGGCCCAGGGCGACCAGGGTTTCCACCGAGATGGTATGCCACAGGCCTTCGCTGACGGCTTCGCTGAAGGCGGTGTAGACCACCAGCAGGATCGAGCCCTGGTCGACGAATTTCAGGCCAGCCTTGTGGCGGTCGACCCAGCGGCCGATCCAGCGGCGCAGGAACTGGCCAGCCAAAAACGGCAGCAGCAACTGCATGACAATGGACAACACCGCGTCGATGGACGACTTGCTTTCCGCGCCCTTGGCCACCAGCAAGCCCACCAGTATCGGGGCGAGGAAGATGCCGATGAAATTCGAGGCCGAGGCGCTGCAGATGGCGGCCGGCACGTTGCCGCGCGCCATGGCCGTCATGGCGATCGACGATTGCACAGTGGACGGCAGGGCGCACAGGAACAAAATGCCCATGTACAGGTCGGGCGTGAGGAAGGTCAGCGCCAGCGGGCGCAGGGCCAGGCCCAGCAGGGGGAACAAGATAAACGTGCTGGCCAGCACCAGCAGGTGCAAGCGCCAGTGCATGGCGCCCGCCACCACGGCCTCGCGCGACAGCTTGGCGCCGTGCAGGAAAAACAGGGCGCCGATGGCGATGGTGGTGATATTGCCGAAGACCACGGCCGTCGTGCCCGTGCAGGGCAGGAAACTGGCCAACGCCACGGTAACGAGCAGGGCGATGGTGAAATTATCGGGTTTCAGATTGCGCAGCAGGGCGGCGGGAGAGAAAGAAGACATGCAGTAGCCTGGTAGCGGCGCAGCCGTGCAACACTGTGCCTGGGATGACAAAAGCGCCGGAAACGGCGCCAGTGCTGGCTATTCTACCCGCTTCCAGGCAGCTTGCCTGGAAGCATTAATGTCCTCCTTAGACGATGCCGCTGCTGCTGGCGCCAGCCTTCGCTGGCCGCGCACGCCCCGTTTCCTCGCGGTAGCCGCTGGCGCGGTAGCAGGCCACCGGGTCGACGGCGGCGCCCGAACGCAGGCGCGCCATGGCCAGGATGGCGCCGACGTCGGTGCGAAACGCTTGCTTGAGCGCCTGCGCCGAGGCGTGCACGTCGTTTGCCTCCTGGTGATGGCGCAAGGCAGCGCGGTCGACCAGCGCGGACTGGATAAAGGCGCGCTGCACCTCGACGGCGCTGCTCATCAGGCTTTCAATCGGGTCCGTCACGTTATGCGACTGGTCCAGCATGTAGGCGGGCTTGAAGGCGGCGCCGTCGCGGGCGGCCGCGTCGGCCAGTTCGTTGAAGACCAAGAACAGCTGGAAGGGGTTGATGCTGCCCGAATCGAGGTCGTCGTCGCCATACTTGCTGTCGTTGAAATGGAAGCCGCCCAGCTTGCCGAACTGTGCCAGGCGCGCGACGATCATTTCAATATTCGTGTTCGGCGCATGGTGGCCCAGGTCGACCAGGCATTTGGCCTTCGGCCCCAGCGCGCTGGCGCAGGCGAAGCTGGTGCCCCAGTCGGCGATAGTGGTGGCGTAAAAGGCCGGCTCGAACAGTTTGTGCTCGATAAAGATATTCCAGTCGGCGGGCAAGGCGCCGTAAATGTCGCGCATGCTGTCCAGGTAACGCTCCAGTGCGCCGCGCAGATTGTGCTGGCCCGGGAAATTGGCGCCGTCGCCCACCCATACCGTCAGCGCCTTGGAACCGAGCGCCCGGCCCAATTCGATGCAGTCGATATTGTGCTCGACGGCCTGCGCCCGCACGGCCGCGCTGTGCGAAGTCAGGCTGCCGTATTTGTACGATTGCGCCTGTCCCGCCTGGTCCTGGAAGGTATTCGAATTGACGGCGTCAAAACCCAGCCCATGGCCGTGGGCAATTTCGCGCAGGGCCGCCGTGTCGCTGACCTTGTCCCATGGAAAATGCAGGGAAACGGCGGGCGTGGCGCGCGTCAGCTGGTGGATCACGGCGCAGTCTTCGAGCTTTTCAAACACGTTGCGCGGCTCGCCCAGCCCGGGAAAGCGGGCGAAGCGGGTGCCGCCCGTGCCCGCGCCCCAGCTGGGCACGGCCACGGCAAAGGTTTGCGCCAGCGCAGTCAATTGTTCGATATCCTGGCCACGGCGTGCCAGCACGCCGCCCAGGGCTGCATAGTCGGCGTCCAGGTTAGCTTGCAGCGTGGCATTGTGTTCGGCCACCAGGCCGCTGTCGATGATGGGGTGCATGCTGTGTCTCCGTTATCTGCAGTCCGGCGCTGGCCGGCTGCGTTTTTTTTGGGTGCAATTATCGGGATTATCGGGTAAAGGCGGCGGCGTTGCCCGCGTCGACATTGAGGATATTGCCCGTGCTCTTGGCTGCTTTTTCGCTGGACAGGAAATACACGGCTTCGGCTATGTCTTCCGGCAACACGCTGCGTTTGAGCAAGCTGCGCTGGCGGTAGAATTCCTCGATGTCGCCCGTCTCGATCTTGTTCGAGGCGGCCCGCTCTTCCTTCCATTTACCGTCCCAGATGCGCGAACCGCGGATGACGGCGTCCGGATTGACGACGTTGACGCGGATGCCGTGCGGCGCGCCTTCGAGTGCGATGCAGCGGGCCAAATGGATTTCCGCCGCCTTGGCGGTGCAATAGGCCGAGGCGCCGCCGGAAGCCACCAGGCCATTCTTGCTGGCAACAAACACCATGCTGCCGCCCAATTGCTGCTGCTGCATGATGCGGAAGGCGGCGCGGCTGACGAGGAAATAACCGGTGACGAGGATGGACTGGTTGCGCTCCCACATGTCCAGGGTGGTCTCTTCCAGCGGCGCCGAGGAAGCGATGCCGGCGTTCGAGACCAGCAGGTCGATGCCGCCGAAACGCAGCGCGGCCGCGTTCAGGATCGCTTCGACCTCGTGCTCGCCCGTGATGTTGGCGCGTATCGTGGCGATATTGTCGCGTCCGGCCACTTTCAGCAGGTTCTGCTCGGCTTCTTCCAGGGCGGCGCCGTCGATATCGGTCAGCAACACGCACGCGCCTTCCTGCAGCAGCTGGCGCGCCACGGCCTGGCCGATGCCGCCGCCGCCGCCCGTCACCAGGGCGATGCGCCCGGCCAGGCTCTTCGGCTTGGGCATGCGCTGCAGCTTGGCTTCTTCCAGCAGCCAGTATTCGATGTCGAAGGCTTCCTGTTCCGGCAAGCCGACATAGGTGTCGACGCCATTGGCGCCGCGCATCACGTTGATGGCATTGACGTAGAACTCGCCAGCGATGCGCGCCGTGGCCTTGTCCTTGGCAAACGACAGCATGCCGACGCCGGGTATCAGGTAAATGATGGGGTTGGCGTCGCGCACGGCGGGGCTGTTGTCGTGCTTGCAGCGCTGGTAATAGGCAAGGTAGTCGGCGCGGTAGGCCGCCAGCGCGGCGTCGAGGCCCGCCACCAGCTTGTCGAAGTCGGCTTGCGCCGGATCAAAGTCGATGACGAAAGGACGGATCTTGGTGCGCAGGAAATGATCGGGGCAGGAAGTGCCCAGCGCAGCGAGGGGCAGCAAGTCGGCGCTGCAGACAAAATCGAGCACGTTGGCGCTGTCGTCGAAGTGGCCCAGTTTGTACTCGTCCTTGCTGATTTTGCCGCGCAGCAATGGCATCAGGCGCTGGGCCAGCGCCGCCCGCTCAGCCGCCGGCAGAGGGGCGACCCGGGCGCCGCCAAAGGCCGGCTGCCGGCTGTTCGCCGCCAGCCAGTCTTCGGCCCGCTTGATGATGGCCAGCGTGGTTTCATAGCAGGACTTGGACGTGTCGCCCCAGGTAAACAAGCCGTGGCCTTCGAGGATGATGCCTTTCAACTGCGGCTGCGCCTGCGACAACGCTTCGAGTTTCAAGCCCAGGTCGTAGCCGGGGCGCTGCCACGGCAGCCAGCCCAGCTCGCCTTCAAAAATCTTTTGCGTCAGCGTACGGCTGGCAGCGCAGGCGGCAATCGCGATCACGGCGTCCGGGTGCATATGATCGACATGCTTGCGCGCAATGTAGGCATGCAGGGGCGTATCGATGCTGGCCGCGCGCGGATTCAAATTAAAAGTGCAGTGCGGCAGGTAGGCGACCATTTCGTCTTCCAGCACCAGGCCACGGTAGCGTCCCTTCAGGGCGCGCAGCTTGTCCATGTACAGGGTGGAAAAGCCATCGAGCTTGATACTGCCCAGGTCGCCACCGGAACCCTTGACCCACAAGACCTCGGCTTGCTCGCCCGTCAGGGGATCGGTCATGGCGATCTTGGCCGAGGTATTGCCGCCACCGAAATTGGTGATGCGCATGTCTGAACCGAGCAGGTTGGAGCGGTACAGCAGGCGCTCCGGCTCACTCAAGGTCGCGGCATGCGCATCATCCCACAGCGAGGCCATGGGCGCTGGCGGCTTGGTGTCTATCGTGGCGGTCATACGGTGTCTCCATTATGGTTATGAATGCGTCCTGCCAATGGCCGCCTGTGTGCGCGCAGCAGCATGACGGCAGCAGCACTCAGTAGAAATCAGCGGCCCCATCATGTCAATCAACAAGCAATCAAAATGATGAGTGAAACGCAAATAATCATCATGTTGATCGGAGTACCGCTCAGTGATTTGCGCGCTGGGCAAATAATCACCATGTTGATTGATTGAATGTTGACATGCACTGCTCAACTGCTTAGGCTGACTCACCGATAAAGAAGTCGTCCCTGAGCCGCAGGCCAGGAGAGGACTCAATGAGGAGACAACGTGGTCAATCACAAACGCCGCAAAGGCTTGCTGAAACTACTCGCCGAACACAGCGTGGCGAGCGTCGATCAATTGGTCGACTGGCTCAGTTCCTCGCCAGCGACGGTGCGGCGCGATATCGCCTGGCTGGCCGAGCGCAATCTGCTGGTACGCAGCCGTGGCGGCGCGGAAAGCCTGCCGCCCAAGAAGCAGCGCACGTTTGCGCTGTCGGGCGAAACGTTTCAAAACAATATCGACCGCTGTGCCGCGCAAAAACGCGCCATCGCCCGGCACGCCTGCGGCCTGTGCGCCGATGGCGACACCATCATCATCAATGGCGGCACCACGACCTACCGCATGGTCGAATTCCTGGTCGACAAGCGCCTGAAAATCCTCACCAATTCCTTCCTGATGGCCGAGCGCCTGCTGATGAGCAGCGAAAACGAAATCATCTTGCCCGGTGGCAAAGTGTATCGTGAGCAAAACGTCATCTTGAGTCCGTTCGACAACGACATCAGCCAGCACCATTACGCCGGCAAGATGTTCATGGGCGTGTATGGCCTGTCGATGCTGGGCCTGATGGAAGCGGATCCCTTGCTGATCCAGGCGGAGAAGCGCCTGATCAGCCAGGCTGAAGAGTTGATCGTCCTGGCCGACAGTTCCAAGTTTGCCAGGAAGGCGGGCCTGATCCTGTGTGGCCTGAACCGCGTGTCTTGCGTCATCACGGACACCGGCGCGTCCGACGCCGCAGTACAGATGCTGGAGCAATCCGGCGTCAGGGTACTGGCGGTAGCACCCGAAGTTGTAGCGGAACCGACCTTGCCGCTGTCCCAAGCGGAACGGGAGTGGCAAGGAGCATAAGCAGAGGGCTGGCGACATGGTGTCGACCACCACGATGAACCATAAAAGGAGACGTGGCATGAAACTGAACAAGATGATGGTGACGGCATTGAGCATGTGCATGATCGGCGCCCTGGCCAGCAGTGCC
The DNA here is from genome assembly GCF_051380875.1 of Janthinobacterium woesei. Taxonomy (NCBI): domain Bacteria; kingdom Pseudomonadati; phylum Pseudomonadota; class Betaproteobacteria; order Burkholderiales; family Oxalobacteraceae; genus Janthinobacterium; species Janthinobacterium woesei. Next base: position 252,151 of record NZ_JBNYXW010000003.1, on the reverse strand, counting down.
CAGGCGGCGGACAAGCTGAAGATCGCGATGGTCGTCAAGAACCTGGGCAACGGCTTTTTCGACGCCGCCCACGAGGGCGCGAATGAAGCGGCCAAGCAGCTGGGCGACGTGGAAATCATTTATACGGGCCCCACCACGGCCACGGCCGAAGGCCAGATCGAGATCATCAGCTCGCTGATCAGCCAGAAGGTCAACGCCATCGTCATTTCCGCCAACGACGCCAATGCGCTGGTGCCGATCACCAAGAAAGCCATGCAGCGCGGCATCAAGGTGATCTCGTTTGACAGCGGCCTGGCCAAGGAAGGGCGCTTGATGCAGCTCAATCCATCGAGCCCGCCCCTGATCGGCCTCAAACAGATTGAAATGGCCGCCGACGCCATCGGCGGCGCTGGCGAGATCGCCATCCTGTCGGCCACCGCGCAGGCGACGAATCAAAACATCTGGATAGCCGAAATGAAAAAGACGCTGGCCCTGCCTGCGTATTCCAAACTCAAGCTGGTGGCCACCGTGTATGGCGACGACCAGTCGGACAAGAGCTATCGCGAAGCGATCGGCTTGTTGCGCAGCAATCCCAACCTGAAAGCCATCATCGCGCCGACCACGGTGGGCATCAATGCGGCCGGCAAGGCCGTGGTCGATGAAAAACTGGTGGGCAAGGTGTATGTGACGGGTCTGGGCCTGCCATCGGAAATGGCCGGCCACGTGAAAAGCGGCGCCGTGAAGAGCTTTGCCATCTGGAACCCCATCGACCTGGGCTACGCCGCCACCTATGCCGCGCATCAATTCGTCACCGGCAAGGCCAGCGCCAAGCCCGGCGAAGTCATCGCCGTCGGCCGCATGGGCAAGCTGACCCTGGACGCCAACGGTGAAGCGGCGCTGGCGCCGCCATTCACCTACAACAAGGATAACGTCGATAAGTTTTCCAAGATTTTCTAAGGCAAGCTGTCGACCGCCTGCGCTGGCTGCCTGACGGTGGCGGCCAGCCTTACTCCATCGTTTTCGGTGCACAAACCATGTCATTGCATTCCAGTAGTTTCCCGCAGGCAGGGCTGGCGCAGCAGGCGAATTTCCCCGTCTTGCGCCTGTCCGGCATCTGCAAGCATTTCCAGGGCGTCGTCGCGCTGCACGAGGTCGGCTTGACGGTGCGCGCCGGCGAAGTAATGGCGCTGATCGGTGAAAACGGCGCCGGCAAGTCCACCCTGGTCAAGACCCTGACGGGCATCTATCAGCCGGATGCGGGCAGCATGCAGTTGGACGGGAAAGCCGTCATTTTTTCCAGCCCGCAAGAGGCAATGGCTGCCGGCATCACGGCCGTGCACCAGGAAACCGTGATGTTCGAAGAGCTCAGCGTGGCCGAGAACATCTATATCGGACGCCAGCCGCAAACGGGGTTTCCCGCGCGCATAGACTGGGCCCGCATGGCGGCCGATGCGCAGCAGATCTTCGCCCGCCTCGAAGTGCAGTTGCCGGTGCTGGCCAAGGTCAGGGAACTGAGCGTAGCGCAGCGCCACTTTGTTGAAATCGCCCGCGCCCTGTCGCAGGATGCGCGCGTGGTGATCATGGATGAACCGACGGCGTCGCTGTCGCAGCGCGAAATCCACGAGCTGTACCGCATCATCGCCCAGCTGCGCGCGGCGGGCACGGCGGTCATTTTCATTTCGCATAAATTCGACGAGATTTTTGCCGTCGCCGACAGCTATACCGTGCTGCGCGACGGCCACTTCGTCGCTGCCGGCGCACTGGCCGATATTACCGAGCCGCAACTGGTGTCGCTGATGGTGGGCCGCACCATCGAGCAGGTGTTCCCGAAGGTGGACATTGCCCTCGGCAAGACCTTGCTGGAAGTGTCGAATTTTTGCCATCCGACGGAATTTCGCGATGTCAGTTTTTCCGTCAAGCAAGGTGAAATTGTCGGCTTCTACGGCCTGGTGGGCGCCGGCCGCTCGGAAGTGATGCAGGCGCTGTTCGGCCTGACGCCCGGCGTCAGCGGCAGCATCGCCATCGACGGGCGGCAAGTGGCCATCGCCTGCGCCAGCGACGCCATCAAACACGGCATCGCCTATGTGCCGGAAGACCGGCAGCACCAGGGCGCGCATTTGTCGATGTCCATCGTGCACAACATTACGCTGCCGATTCTTGACGGCATCGGCTGCTTCCTGTGGCCACGGCGCGCCCAGGAAACGGCCATCGCACGCCAGTTGAGCGAGCAGCTGGAATTGAAGGCCAGCCACTTTACGCAGATGGTGTCGGAATTGTCGGGCGGCAATCAGCAAAAAGTGGTGCTGGCCAAGTGGCTGGCCACCAAACCCAAGGTGATCATCCTCGACGAGCCCACCAAGGGAATCGATATCGGCTCCAAGGCGGCCGTGCACCGCTTCATCAGCGAGCTCGTCACGCAAGGCCTGTCGGTGATCCTCGTGTCGTCCGAGCTGCCCGAAGTACTGGGCATGGCGGACCGCATCGTGGTGATGCACCAGGGCCACATCCACCGCGTCTTTGCGCGCGCGCAAGCGACGCCGGAAAACGTCGTCGCCGCCGCGTCCGGCAGCAGCCACACTAGCGAGGAGTTGGCATGCGCTACCTGAAACAACGCGAAATCCAGCTGGCCCTGCTCATTGTGCTGCTGGTGCTGCTGGTGGGCCTGCGTTCGCCCGTTTTCCTGACCGTGGGCAGCCTGGCCAACCTGCTCACCGACAGCACCTTGCTGATCATGCTTGCGCTGGCGCAAATGTTCGTCATCATCACGCGCGGCATCGACCTGTCGGTGGCATCGAACCTGGCGCTGTCGGGCATGCTGTCGGCCCTGCTGGCGGTGCACTACCCGCACTTGCCGCTGGCGCTGGTGGTGCTGGCGGCGCTGGGCATCGGTCTGCTGCTGGGCCTGCTCAACGGCTACATGATCGGCTACCTGGACTTGCCGCCCATCGTCGTCACCCTGGGCACCATGAGCGTGTACCGGGGCTTGGTGTTCGTGCTGTCGGGCGGCGCGTGGGTCTCATCGCACCAGATGCCCGCCGCCTTCATCGATTTTCCGCTGACGCGCCTCTTGGGCGTGACGCACCTGGTGTGGATCGCCCTGGCGGCCATCCTGGCGACCTGCTACCTGGCCCGCTACACGCGTTTTGGCCGCGACCTGTATGCGATCGGCAACCAGCCGCAGGCGGCGCGCTATGTCGGCATCGCCACCGCGCGCCGCCTGCTGTGGACGTATGGCCTGTCGGGTATGATGGCCGGCCTGTGCGGCTACCTGTGGGTGGCCCGCTACGCGGTGGCGTATTCGGAAATTGCCTACGGCTTTGAATTTACCGTGATCGCCGCCTGCGTGATCGGCGGCATCAGCATCGCCGGCGGCGTCGGCACGGTCAGCGGTGCGGTGCTCGGCGCGCTGTTCCTGGCCGTCATCAACAATGCCTTGCCGATCGTCAAGGTATCGCCCTTCTGGCAAAGCGCGCTGACGGGCATCGTGATCCTCACGGCCGTCTTGATCAATGCACGCGGCAATAAAAAGGCCGGGCGCCAGATCTTGCCGCTGGCCATGCTACAACCGACCACCAGGAACGCCACGTGAACGCCACCTCCCAAAACTTGCACAGCGGCGCGCCAGACACGCTTCCGGCCCCGGTCCCGGTCCCCGCGCGCTCGCGCTACACCATCCTCGACCGCAAGGCGCACCGCATCGGCCACTACCTGGCCCATTGGGAAGCCTTGCTGGCGCTGCTGCTGGTGGCCGTGTTCGTCGGCAACAGCGTGTTTTTGCCGCATTTTTTTGACGCCTACAACCTGGCCGACAGCACCTTCAATTTCAGCGAAAAGGCGCTGATCGCGCTGCCCATGGCTTTGCTGATCATTTGCCGCGAGATCGATATTTCCGTCTCCGGCATCCTGGCGCTGTCCTCGGTGGCCATGGGCTATGCGCACCACGCCGGCGTGCCGCCGCCCGCCTTGCTGTTCGTGGCGCTGGCCACAGGCACGGCCTGCGGCTGCCTGAACGGCGTGCTGGTGACGCGCTTTGCCCTGCCCTCTATCGTCGTGACGATAGGCACCGTGGCCCTGTTCCGCGGCCTGGCCAGCGTGATGCTGGGCGACCAGGCCTATACCGGCTATCCGCAACTGCTGATCGACTGGGGCCAGGGCTACTTTTTTGACTTGATTCCGCGCCCCTTCGTGATCCTGCTGGTGTTCGCCGTGCTGTTTGCCGTGCTGCTGCACGCCACCAGCTGGGGCCGGCGTATCTATGCCATCGGCAGCAATCCCGGCGCGGCGCGCTTTTCCGGCGTCGCCGTCGACCGCTACCGCTTTGCCCTGTTCATGGCGACGGGCGCCATGGCTGGCCTGGCCGCCTGGCTGCTGACGGGGCGCATCGGCAGCACGCGCCCGAACATCGCCATGGGCTGGGAACTGGAAGTGATCACCATGGTCATCCTGGGCGGCGTCAGCATCGCCGGCGGCAAGGGCAGCATCGCCGGCGTGATGCTGGCCGTGCTGCTGCTGGGCATGGTCACCTATGGCCTGGCGCTGGTGAATATTCCCGGCGTCATCATGACCATCGTTGTCGGCATCCTGTTGTTGGTCACGATTGCCGTGCCACGTTTGATCCAGCGCAAGCAAGGCAAGAAATAAAGACCATGGAACAGATCGCCTTCACAATGCAGCTCAAGCCCGGACACGCCGCCGAATACCAGCGCCGCCACGACGCCATCTGGCCCGAGCTGGCCGCCCTGCTGCACGACTCGGGCGTGCATGACTACAGCATCTTTCTCGACGCCGGCAGTGGCGCGCTGTTTGCCGTGCTGCGCCGCAGCGACAACCATGCGATGGCCAGCCTGGCGCAGCATCCCGTGATGCGCCGCTGGTGGCTGCATATGGCCGACCTGATGCACACCGAGGCCGACGCGGCGCCCGTCTGCGTGCCGCTGTTGCCCGTATTTCACCAGGATTAAGGACCTCACCCGCCCATGCAAGCGACTGTCGTACTCGATATCGGCAAGACCAATGCCAAGCTGACCCTGCTCGATCCTGCCGGCGCCATCCTGGCCGAGCAGCGCTGCGCGAACACCATCGTCAACGCCGCACCGTACCCCCACCATGATACGGAGCGGCTATGGGCATGGCTGCAGGCAACGCTGGCTGCGTTTGCGCGGCTGGCCCACATCCAGGCCATCGTGCCCGTCACGCATGGCGCCACGGCGGCCCTGGTCGATGACGACGGCCTGGTGCTGCCGGTGCTCGACTATGAATCCACGCTGCCGCAGTCTCTGGCAACTGAGTATGCCGCGCTGCGGCCACCATTTGCCGACACCCTGTCGCCGCAACTGCCCTGCGGGCTCAACCTGGGCCTGCAACTGTTCTGGCTGGCCAAAACGTTCCCGTTGGAATTTTCCCGCGCGCGCCATATCCTGACCTATCCCCAGTACTGGGCCTGGCGCTTGTCGGGCGTAGCGGCCAGCGAAGTGACGTCGCTGGGCTGCCATACGGATTTATGGCAGCCGCTGCAAGGGGATTATTCGTCGCTGGTCGAAAAGATGGGCTGGCGCACCTTGTTCCCGCCGCAGCAAGCGGCATGGAACGCGCTGGGGCCGGTATTGCCGGCATGGCGCGAGCACAATGGCTTGCCGCCCGATTGCCAGGTACTGTGCGGTATCCATGACAGCAATGCGTCGCTGCTGCGCTATCTCGATACGGGCGCGCAAGCCCGGCCCCGCACGGTATTGTCGAGCGGCACCTGGCTGATTGCCGCAGCGTTTGGCGTGCCCTTGCAGCAGCTCGATGAAACGGCCGACATGCTGGCCAATGTCGATGCGCTGGGCCGGCCCGTAGCCTGCATGCGCTTCATGGGCGGACGCGAGTTTTCCATCCTGGCGGGCACGGCGCCGCAAATGTGCGGCATCGACGATCTGGCACGCCTGGTCAAACAGGGCACGCTGGCGCTGCCGTGTTTTGCCGAGTCCGGCGGCCCGTTCGTGGGGCAGGCCGGACGCATCGTCGGACCGGCGCCGCGCTCGCCCGGGGAACACTATGCGCTGGCGACCCTGTATTGCGCCCTGATGAGTGACTATTGTCTCGACGCCCTGGGTGCCCAGGGGCCGGTCACCGTGGAAGGCAGCTTCACGGACAACCCGCATTTTGCGCCCCTGCTGGCAGCCTTGCGGCCGGGGCAAGCGGTGGCCGTGTCGCAAGACGCCAGCGGCACCACCTGCGGCGGCTGGATGCTGCATCACTGGGGCAAGGCGCCCACACTGCAGGCAGCGCCGGCCAATGCGCCGGACCTGGCCGGCCTGGCGGCCTACCGCGCGCGCTGGCGGGCGCTGGCGCTGGAAGCAGAGGCAGCAACACCTGCGGAGGCGCTGCCAGCGTAAGCTCTTCAGGCAAATATTCCAGGCAAAAAAATGCCCTGTCCGCAGACAGGGCAACCCGGAGTAAAGTACAGCGCGAGGCGTTACCGCGTGGCGTTACCGCGAGGCGATTAGCCGGCGGCTTTGACTTTCAGTTGGTTCTTGATTTCTTTCACGCCGCTGACGGAAGCGACGATCTGCACGACGCGGTCACCCGCTTCGGCGCTCGGCACGTCGCCCGACAGGACGACTACGCCTTGCTGGGTTGCAACCTTGACTGGCAGGGCGGCGGCTTGCGCATCGGCGCTCAGGGCGGCCTTGGCCGAGGAAGTGATGGTTTCATCTGGTACGGCGGCGGCGGCATTGGCGGCGACCACGGTGTCGGCAGGAGCTTTTGCTTTTGGTGCGGAGTCAGCTGCATGCGAAGCGGTGATCGAAGCGCCCGACAGCAGGACGGCGGCAACCAGGGTATTGAACAGTTTCGATGTTTGCATGGTAGTTCCTCTCAATGAGTTTAAAAGCTTCTTACTTGGATAAAGCAACACTTTGAAGCGTCACATCTACCCTTACAGCAAGCACCGTGCCAGCTTTTAAAATCCCTTTAAAATCAACGACTTAGTTTAAAACTTGATTTTTCCGCGCCGTTTCGCAGCGATCTGGCCCGGAAATCCGGGCTTTTTGTCGCCTGACAGCGACAGCTTGTAGCAACATTATCAATGCTTTAATGCAAGCCATTGATTCCAAAGACTTTATTTTTGTCGCTATTCAGCGACAGGGTCGCCGTCAAGCCTGAATAGGGCTGGCGTGAGCTCGTATTTCTGCAGCAAACGGTAAAACTCCGTACGGTTGCGGTCGGCCAGGCGCGCCGCGTCGGCCACGTTGCCATCGGTCAGGCGCAGCAGCTGGATCAGGTAGTCGCGCTCGAAACGCTGCTTGGCTTCGTTGTAGCTGAGCGCTTCGAGCGACGGCACGCGCAAGGCCCGTTGCACCAGGCTCAGGGGCACCAGCGGCGCCGTGGCCAACGCGCACACTTGCTCGACGACATTGACCAGCTGGCGCACATTGCCGGGCCATGGCGCAGCCACCAGGGCCGTCAAGGCGTCCGGGGCGAAGCCGTTCAGGGGCTTCTGGTACTTGGCCGCCAGTTTCTGCAGGAAATGATTCGCCAGCAGGGAGATATCTTCGCGGCGCTCGGCCAGCGGCGGCAAGGTCAAGGTGACCACGTTCAGGCGGTAATACAGGTCTTCGCGGAATTGCCCCTCGGCCATGGCCATGTCCAGGTCGCGGTGCGTGGCCGACAGCAGGCGCACGTCCACCGGGCGCGTCTGGTCGGCGCCGACGGGGCGCACGGCCCGCTCCTGCAGCACGCGCAGCAGTTTGACTTGCAGCGGCAAGGGCATGTCGCCGATCTCATCTAAAAACAGGGTGCCGCCATCGGCCGCCAGGAACAGGCCTTCACGGTTGCCGACGGCGCCCGTAAACGAGCCCTTCACGTGGCCGAACAGTTCCGATTCCAGCAGTTGCTCGGGGATGGCGCCGCAGTTGACGGCGATGAACGGCGCCTTGGCGCGGCGGCTGGCGTTGTGCAGCGCGCGCGCCAGCAACTCCTTGCCGGTGCCGCTGGGGCCGCGTATCAAAATACTGGCATCCGAGCCAGCCACCAGCTTGGCTTCGGCCAGCAGCTCGGCCATCTGCGCGCTACGGCTGATCAGCTCGGCACGCCAGCTCTCGTCGCCGGACGCCGGGGCCGGCATGACAGTGGACAGGTTGATGGCATACGCCACTTTTTCCATCAGCAACTTGCCGTCGAACGGTTTCGTCAGGTAGGCAAAGGCGCCGCGCGCCGTGGCTTCGACGGCGTCGGGTATGGTGCCGTGGGCAGTGAGCAAGATGACGGGCAGGGCCGAGTGCTGGCGGCGGATTTCATCGAACAGGGCCAGGCCGTCGCGGCCCGGCAATTGCACGTCGGTAATGACCAGCGCCGGCAATTCCACGGCCAGGCGCGCCAGCGCCGCTTCCGCACTGCCGACAGCCGTGACGCGATAGTTGCCCGCTTGCAGGCGGATGGTCAGCAATCGCAGCAGATCGGGGTCATCGTCGACCAGCAGGATATGCGCATGTTCGCTCATTTCGGCGCTCCCACGGCAGGGCGCACGGACAGGCTGCGCTCGATGTTTTTCAGCGCTTCGAGCTTCTCATTCAACTGGTCGATGCGCCGCTGGGCCTCGCGCAGCTGAGTGTTGAGTTTGTCGATGCTGTCTTCCTGGCGGCGCAGCTCCGCATAATGGCTGCTGAGCAACTGCGCCAGCGGCGCCAGCAGTTGCGCCTCCTTGCCCGTGGCCGTGGCCAGCGGTTCGAGCAGCGCTTGCGCGCGCGCAAGGTCGCCGGGGCCGTGCACGCTTGCTTGCAGCATGGCGCGGCGCAGCGTGTTGTGCGGCGCACTGTCGGCCTTGGCCAGGTCTGCCTGCGCCTTCGCCAGTTCCGACGGCGTCATCAGGCGCACACTGTTTTGATAGGCCAGCAGTTCGCTGAGCTGGGGATCGGTCACCAGCACCACGCGCGGCGGCGTTTGCACCAGCACGGGCGTCTGTGTGGGCTTGGTGGCGCAAGCGCCCAGTAGCACCGCGCAGGCGGCCATGCCAGCCATAGAAATTCTCGTCATCATAAGGGCAGTTCTATCCGAAAATGTGCGCCGGCCGGGCGCGGTAAAAGAGTGACGCTGCCTTCGTGGGCGGCGATATATTCGCGCACGATGGACAGGCCGATGCCATTGCCGTTGCGCGCGCCGGCTGCCTGGCGCACGCCCTGGTAAAACGGCTCGAAGATGCGCTCGGCATCCTCGGGCGCCACGCCCGCGCCTGCGTCGATGCAGTCGATATGCGCGCGGCCACCGTCGCACGACAGCGTAAAGCGCACGCTGCCGCCTTCCGGACTGAAGCGCACGGCGTTCGACAGGATATTCGCCAGCGCCGTGGCCAGCTTGTCGCGGTCCGCCTGCACGGTCAGGGACTCGCCCTGCACCTCGACGCTCAGGCGGCGCGCCTGCCACTGCAAGCGCTGGCCGGCCACCACATCTTGCAGCAAGACCAGCAAGTCCACCTTGCTGCGCGCCAGGTGCTGGGCGTCAAAAGCGGCGGTATTGTAGCGCAGCAAGTCTTCGATCTGCGTTTGCAGCGAGGCCGTGTTTTGCTGCAGGATGCCAGCGATTTCGCGCTGGCCATCGCTGAGCTTGCCGGCCACCTCGTCTTCCAGCAGGGCCACGCCTTCACGCAGCGCCGCCAGCGGGGTTTTCAGCTCGTGCGAGATATGCCGCAGGAAACGTTCCTTGTCCGCATCCAGGTCCGCCAGGCGCTGGCGCAGCCAGTCCAGCTGCTGTCCCAGGCGGCGCGTGTCGGCGGGGCCGCCGACGACGATGCGCTGGTCATAGCGTTTCTCGCCGAGCCGCTCGATGGCCGTCTCGATGCGGCGCAGCGGTCGCGACAGCAAGAAGCCGAAGCAAGTGGCCAGCACGGCCGCCAGCAGCACGGCGCCGATGACCAGCGCGCCCAGCACGCCGCGCTGGCGTTCCAGTTCGACCAGCAAGGCGTCGTTGCGGCTGCCGATTTCCGTCTTGCTCTCGCGCGCCAGGGTGTCATTGATCTGCGTCATGCGCGCAAACGCGCGGTACACGACGGCGTGGCCATCGCGCTTGCGGCGCTTGCCCGCCTGCAACACTTCCCACGCCGCTTGCGCCTGCACCAGCCACTCGTCGGCCAGTTGCGGTGCGAACTCAGGCGTGGCGCGATTGAGTAACTGCAGCGCCGCCGCCGCTTCCGCGCGGGCGGCCGCGTAGCGTTCACGGAAGACCGGGTCGTCCAGCACGAGGAACTGGCGCGCGCTGCGCTCCATGGCCAGGGTGCGCTCGGACAGGCGCTGCGACTGTTCCGTCAGGGTAATCGCCTGCGCCGCCGTCTCGCGCCCCAGCCGCGCCAGGTGTTCCAGGGTCAGCAGGGCTTGCACGGAGGTGGCCGTCAAAATGCCTGCCGTCAGGATGAAGGCGGCAAATAACAGTTGGCGAAAGGAAAGTCTGGACACCATACGGGCCTTCGCTGCAGTCAGCAGGGGGAAAAGGCGCATGGTACGCTAAGCGCCCATTGCGGGACGCCGCCCACCGAAAGTGACACATATAATAACATTGCCATCTTTACCAAGCCGCCTCCAGCGGCGGCGCATGACTACTCCTAGTACAATAGGCAAAGACGTTACACCGGCATCAAAGTGGTCCCCCGCCTTGGCGCCTAGCCCTGGCATTACGCCGCTTTGCCCCCAGATGCGATGCACGTCCAGCGCAATTCCGAATCATCTACCGAAGAGATCCCATACCGCATGAGCACATTTGAAAAAGTCAGCAGCAACTTCATTCCAGTCTTGCAGGCGACCATCGAGCAATATGTCGACCCGGCAACGGGCATGCGCCACATCCACATGCATACCGAACAGGCTGAAATGGTGTTCCTGGTGGCCTTTCCCACTGTGCCTGAAGTGAGCGATGGCCGCGCGCATATCCTGGAACACCTGGCCCTGTGCGGTTCGGCCCGCTACCCGGTGCGCGACCCCTTCTTCTCGATGCTGCGCCGCTCGACGGCTACCTTCATGAATGCGATGACCTACCCGGACCGCACCGTGTACCCGTTCGCCAGCACCGACCGCAAGGATTTCTTCAACCTGCTCGACGTCTACCTGGACGCGGCCTTCTTCCCGAACCTCGATTACCTCAATTTCCGCCAGGAAGGCTGGCGCCACGCATTCGAAGGCGACAAGCTGGTGTACCAGGGCATCGTCTTCAATGAAATGAAGGGCGCCTTCAACAGCCCCATGCGTGCGCTCGACAGCGGCATCGCCAGCACCTTGCTCAAGGGCACGACCTACGAAGTGGAATCGGGCGGCGACCCACTGGTGATCCCGGAACTGACGCATGAAATGCTGAAAGAATTCCACGCCAGCCACTACCACCCGTCGCAAGCCGTGATCATGACTGCCGGCAATATCGAAGCGTCGGCCGTGCAGGAACAGGTGGCCCTGCGCGTGCTGTCAAAACTCAGCGGTTTTTCCGAACGCCGTTTGCCGCAGTTGGCGCCCGCGTGGAGCGCGCCACAGGAAAATGTTGTCAAAATTCCTTCACAGGAAGCACGCGACGATGAGTTCGGCTTGCAATTCGCCTGGCTGATGGGCGAATCGAGCGACCCGATCGCCTACTACCACGCGCATTTGCTGTCGCACGGCTTGCTGGGCGAATCGTCGGCACCCGTCATGCGCGCCATGGAATCGGCCGGCTATGGCCGTCCATCGGACATGAATGGCCGCGACGCGGGCATCCGCCAGATGGTGTTCCACATCGGCATGGAAGGCTTGACGCAGGAACAGATCGCCGACGCCCATCAGCGCATCTGGACAGCTTTGGAAGAAACGGCGGAAGAGGGCATTCCGGCCGCCGTGCTGCACGCGGCATTGCGCGATATCAAGTACAGCCAGCGCGAAATCAGCAGCGGGCGCACACCTTACGGCCTGGGCCGCTTGCTGCACGCCTTGCCGCTGGCCATGTATGGCGGCGACGTGATGGATGCGTTCGACAATGCGGCCATCCTGGAAACGCTGGAACAGCAGATCGAGGACCCGCAATTCTTCAAGCAACTGGTGCGTGAACTGATCGCCAATCCGACCCGCTTGACCACGCAGGTGGTGCCCGATGCCGCCTACTTCACGGACCGCGCCGCCCAGGAAGACGCCAGGCTGGCGGCCCTGCAGGCACGCCTGACGGATGCCGAGCGCGAGCACATCGTGGCCGAGTCCGCCGCGCTGGAAGCGCATCAGCAATTGCCGTCGAATTCGGAAGTCTTGCCGCGCATCCGCCCCGGCGACGTCAGCGCGCTGCCGCGCCCGGCCTTGCCGATTCCCCCGGCCGTCGATGGCGCCGTGGCGTTCAGTATTGCCTCGAACGGCATCAGCTATGCCAACGTGCTGTACGACGTATCGAGCCTGCCGGAAGCGTCGTGGCCGTGGCTACGCCTGTACACGGATCTGGCGCCGGAACTGGGCGTGGGCGACATGTCGTTTGACGACGCCAGCGCCTGGCGCCAGAGCATGGTGCCGTCCTTCCACATCGGCCTGGAAGCCATTCCCCGGCCTGAGCAGGCGATGCGCGTGGAACTGTCGTTCTCGGCCAGCGGCTTGCGTGAAGAACACGTGGCGATTGCCGCCGTGCTGTCGGCCTGGATCGCCAAGCCCCGCTTCGATGAAGAAGAGCGCCTGGCTTTCCTGATCGAAAGCCTGGTGCAGGATAAATTGACCAGCCTGGCCGAATCGGGCAACCGCTACGCCATGCTGGCCTCGACGGCGCCGCTGTCGGCCATGCGCCGCTTCGACGATATCGTCGGTGGCCCGGCCGCGCTGCCGTTCTACCGCCGCCTGCAGCAACTGAGCAAGACGTCGGCAGGCTTGCAGGAAATCGCCCGCGAGCTCGACACCCTGCACGCGCACATCATCGTCCAGCTGCCGACCGTGCTGTGCGCCGGCCTGGAGCAGGATGGCGAAGTGCTGGCCCGCTTGCTGGAATTGCCAGCGGCCAGCAAGGGAGTGGCAGCACTGGCCGAGACCGCAGCGCCAGCAGCATTGCCGCTGGCCAATACGGCCCTGCATGCGACGAGCCAGATCAACCATTGCTTCGTTTCCTGGGCCGTGCCCGGCGTCCACAATCCGGACGCTGCGGCCCTGGCCGTCGCCGCCGAACTGATGACCAACCAGGTGCTGCATACGGCCCTGCGCGAAAAAGGCGGCGCCTACGGCGGCAGCGCCAGCTATGCGGCCGGTGCCGGCACGTTTACGCTCAGTTCCTACCGCGATCCGCGCCTGGCCGGCACGTTTGCCGACTTCGGCACGACGCTCGAACAGATCCTCGATGGCGATTTCTCGCAAGAGCAGGTGGAAGAAGCCATCATCTGCGTCATCAAGGGCCTCGACAAGCCGCACTCGCCGTACGCGGAAGCGCTGACGGCGTGGAACATGCTGCAACGGGGCACGACGGAAGCCGTGCGCCAGCAATTCCGCACCGGCGTGCTGACCTGCACCTTGAGCCAGATCAAGGATGTCACGCGCACCTGGCTGAAAAACGGCCAGCCTAGCCGCGCCGCGTTTGCGGGCAACACGACGCAAGACCTGGCAGGGCTGGCCGTGGTCGATCTGCTGGCGCTGGCCAGCTAACCGTTGCAACGAACGCCGTTAGCTATTGCGGCACGGCGTTCGGTTCCATGTACATCAATTCCCATTGATGTCCATCCAGATCCTGGAAACTGTGGCCATACATGAAGCCGAAATCGATCGGCTCCTTGTACAGGCTGCCGCCCGCCTTGACGGCCTTCGCCACCAGCGCATCGACTTCGCCCCGGCTCTCGGCCGACAGGCACAGCAGCACTTCCGTCGCCACCTTCGTATCGCACAGCTCTTTGGGCGTAAATTGCCTGAATTTGTCGTGCGTCAATAACATCACGAAAATATCCTCGGCAACGATCATGCAGGTTGCCGTTTCATCGGTGAAATGGGCATTGAAACTGAAGCCCAGCGCCGTGAAAAACGCCACGGAACGTTCCAGCGACTGGACGGGCAGATTGACAAAGATTTTGCGGGCCATCATGTCTCCTTGAAGTGGGGTCGATCACTGCTGCCCGCCGATTCTACACCGGCTTTTTACGCGCCTGCGCGCCCCAGCGGACGGCGAGCAGCCAGTCAAACCTTCGCCAGCGCATCGCCCACGGCATCGAACACCAGGCGCAGCCGCTGCGCCAGCGGGCCCCGCTGCGGGCGGTAAATGTAGATGTCCCATGGCGCCGGTTCCACTTCACGCATGACAGCCACCAGGCGGCCGGCGGCGATGTGGCTATCTGCCAGGAAACTGGGCAGCTGGCCAAACGCCAGGCCGGCCAGCACGGCCGACAGTTCCGCCTCGGCGTCGTCGCACATGAAGCGCGCCCCGGTGGGATAGATATGCTGGCCGTCGGCAAACATCCACGGCCAGGCGCGCCCCGTGTTGCGGTCATGCATGGCGGTGGTGGGCAGGCGGTTCAAGTCCTCGAACGCGCGCGGGGCGCCGTGGCGCGCGATGCACGCGGGCGTGCCCACCACGTACAGTTGCGTCTTGGCTACCTTGCGTGCGACGAAACGGTTGTCGCGCAGCACGCCGATGCGCACGCCGATATCGATCTTTTCATTGACCACGTCGACCAGCTCGTCGCTGAGGCGCAAGTCGAAATTGATTTTCGGGTGGCGCAGGGCCAGGTCCGTCAAGGTCGGCAGGATCACGGTGCGCGCCAGCGAGGCCGGCGCCGTCAGGCGCACCAGGCCAGCCGGTTCATCGCCGCTGCCGATGTCGTCGTGCTCGAAGAGCTGGTCGACCTGCTGCACGGCTTGCTGCGCAAGAATGGCCAATTTTGCACCAAATGCGCTCAGCTGCACCTGCCGCGTATTGCGGTGAAACAGCAGTTCGCCCTGCAAGCGCTCCAGCTCCTGCACTGCGCGCGTGACGGCCTGCGGGGAAATGGCCAGGCGGATGGCGGCTTCCTTGAAACTGCCCAGCTCGGCAGCGCAGCAAAAAATACGCAACATTTCCAGTCGATTCAACATATGGCGGCCTCGCGATGCTTCCCATTTTTGGAATTGTGCAAGCTTATCACTTCCCATTCTGGCCGCACCGGGTGCGCCGCAGCGTATTTACACCACGCCGCCTTGCAAGGAGGCGATGAGCAGGGCCGCCAGCCGTTCGACGGGCGGCTTGGGCGCACTGATCCTGCCCAGTCTGGCATCGCGCTACGGCTTCATGCCCGTCTTCGGCGCCCTGGCCCTCGCATGCGCCCTGTCGGCGTTTTTTACCTGGAGATGGATGCATGAACCCCTTTTCACTGCCGAGGCCGCCAATAGCCCGTAAAACGCGTCCAAAGGCTTGATTAAGGGCAAGGCGGCGTCGCCATTGCCTGGCCCGCTCAAAAACGCCCGCGTCTGGCACATGGTGGCCGCCATCGGCCTCTTGTGCGTGCCGCAATTTGCCGTGTTCAGCTATGCCACCGTGTTCCTGCACGACCATGGCCACCTGGGCCTGGCGGAAATCACGGCCGTGATGGTGGCCCTGCAGGCGGGTGCCATGGTGATGCGCCTCTGGAGCGGACGCCACACGGACCGCCATGCCAACCGGCCCGCCTACCTGCGCGGCTCGGCCCTGGTGGCGCTGGCCGCATTCGTGCTGCTGGGAATTGCCGCCGCGTGCAATGCGCCGGGCTGGCTCTTGATGGCTGCCGTCGTGGCCGCCGGTATCGCCGTATCGGCCTGGCATGGCGTGGCCTATACGGAACTGGCCACCGAATCGGGCGCCGCCAGCGCGGGCACCGCGCTGGGCATGGCCAATACGGCCGTGTATGTGGGATTGTTCCTCACGCCGATCACCCTCCCGCACCTGTTGGCCGCCAGCAGCTGGCCCGTCGTGTGGTGAGCTGCGGGGCTGGTGGCGCTCGCTGCCCGGCCGCTGTTTCCCAAGCCTTAGGGCAATGGAGAAATGCGGTAGATACAGCGCAGCGCATTCGTCAATAAATGCTGCTCGCGCACGATGCTCGCCGTCGGCCCCACCACTTCCTGGAACAGCTGCAATTCGGAGCGGCAAAAGCCCTGGCAGGTGCGCGCGGCAGCGCAGATGGGACAGTGGTCTTCGATCAGCAGCCAGTCCTCGCCGTCCGCTTCCACGCGGGCCATATAGCCCTCTTCATCGCGCACGGCCGCCAGTTGCTGCAAACGCGTGGGCAAGTCCGCTGCCGGGCATGCCAGGGCGTAGGCGCTGCGGCTTTCCTCTTCGCGCTGCATGATGAGTTTATCCAGGCCCGCTTCGCCGAACAGCTGGCGTACCGAGCCGATCAGCTTGACCGTCAGCTGCGCATGCGTGTCGGGAAAGCGCGCATTGCCCGCCTGCGTCAAGACCCAGTTCTGGCGCGGCCGCCCGGCACCCGCCTGCCCTTCCTGGCGTCCCTCGATCAGGCCTGCCGCCACCAGCTTTTGCACCTGCTGGCGCGCCGCCTCGCCCGTCATCTCCAGGGTCTTGGCCACGGTTGCCGTGGAGACGGGTCCCTTGGTCTTGATGAAATACAGGATGCGCTCCGTGGTTTGCGGCGCCTCTTTATTATCCAAACGTTTACTTGTGTAATTCATTTCACTCAACTATCATGGGCCTAGTTAACCAACTAATTGCTTGCATAATAGGCCGGTAGCTCCCCGCTGTCGAGGAGTTTCCACGTCCGCATGCCGGCAAGACACTCTTTGGACTGGAATCCCATGCAGCTGCAGCACACCATCTGGCTGTTTCACGCCATCCTGGCCACCGGCCTGGCCACCTGGCTAAGCCTGGCCGCCATCAACAACCTGCACGCCTTCCACGATGCCGTCTGGGCCATCGGCAACACCATGCGCATGGACCCGCTGCGCCAGGACCCGACCATCCAGACCCCGCTGCTGCGCCGCGCGCGAACTTCCCTGCTGCTGCACCGCCTGGCCCTGAGCGTGGTGCTGGCGCTGCAGCTGGCCGCCGCCATCGCCGCCTGGACGGGCGTGGCGCTGTTCTTCGGCGCCGGCCTGATGGATGCCCTTCCCTGGCTGAACCTGGCCCTGTGCGCCATGGCCGCCTTTTTGCTGCTGATGCACCTGGGCGGCCTGTGGTTTGGCTACTGGATCGCGCAGGAAGGCTTGCAGACGACGCATCTGGTGCTGCTGCTGTGGACCCTGGCGCTGTTCTTTCTCTTCAACGCGGACCTGATCAGCCTGCGCTGCGCATCTGTTACCTCCTCATGAAAGACTTCATCATGCATACGAAAATCGCCGGCGCCTCCGCGCTGGCATCTGGCCCCGCGCCCCGCGCCACCAAGGTGGCGCTGTTGCCCGTCGTGCTGACCACGCAGGAACGCTACTTTACGGGCGTGGGCGAAAACGCGGAAAGCAGCCATGCGCGCTTGCGCCAGATGGTCAGCGAAAAGGCCGCCACGCAGGAGCAGCTGGACAGCGCGCTGGCCGCGCGCGACGCGGCCCTGGGCGACGTGCGCCAGACGCTGGCGCTGATCGCGCAAAAGACCATCCGCGCGCCATTCGCGGGACTTGCATGATTTAAGTTAAATCAAGCGTCCTTTGACGCCACCCATGTTTCGTGCAAATGGCGCCACAGCAGCATTCCAGCCGGTGTTTTGTCATAGACGACGGTGGATAAACGCTCGGTGTTTTCTCCGCCGGGCAGCGACTGGCACTCGCGGTAGGACACGGTCGCGCCGGCGGCGCTTTCCTGGATGAGCACCAGCGCATAAATGCGCATTTCCAGGCCCGCACGGCTGGCACCGGCGGCGCGGAAAAACGCCGTCACTGCGGCAGAATCGAGCTGCCTGCCGCCGGGCGCCACCATCGAAAAATCGGGCGAAAAACGCACCAGCAAGGTGGCGAGAATGTCCGGCGCAGAAGCCTCGCCACTAAGCCATTCGCGGATCAAAACATGGGTCGACAACACGTCGTCAAAATAAGCATTCGTCGTATTCATTTCTAGCTTTCCTGAGGATGGGATAAGAGGTTCAATACAGCGCGATTATCGATGCGCATGCACAGCGCCAGCGGCAGCACGCACGCGCTGGCGGCCAGTGCAAAACACCAGTGAAAAACCTGCGCCACACGCGCATGCTGGGCGGGGTCGTCCAGCGACGAAATACCTTGCGCCGCCAGCAGGATATTGAGCAGCACACTGAGTAGCGCGACGCCCAGGCAAAAGCCCAGTTGGCGGTTGATATTCCACAAGGCGCTGGCCTGGCTCAGCTGCGCGTCGGGCGTGCGCAAAAAGGCCGTGCTTTGCGCCGTGCTGCTGCACAAACCACCGCCAAAACCCATCACGGCATACGCGCCGGCCAGCCAGAAAATCTGGCCCGCGCCATCCACGCGCAGCAGCATCAGCATGCCCGCCGCCTGCAGCAGCGCACCAAAGATGAACAGCGGCTGCGGGCCCACGCGGCGATAACTTTT
This sequence comes from Janthinobacterium woesei, assembly GCF_051380875.1. NCBI lineage: Bacteria > Pseudomonadati > Pseudomonadota > Betaproteobacteria > Burkholderiales > Oxalobacteraceae > Janthinobacterium > Janthinobacterium woesei. The sequence goes on along the minus strand of NZ_JBNYXW010000003.1, from coordinate 233,762 downwards.
AGCCGTCAGCGAAATGGCTGCAAACGAGGCGAATGCCCACGGCAGCATCAGGGCGCCTGCCGCCGACGCAGACAGGCCAAGCACGCCCTGCAAATACAGCATGGCCAGCAAGCTCACGCCCATGAACACGCCCGGCACCAGCAAATACATGAGCATGGAGATGCGCAGCAGCGGTTCGCTGGCCAGGCGCAGCTTGAGCAGGGGCGCCGATTTCTTCAGCGCCCCGCGTACATACAAGGCGGCGCAAACGGCGCCCAGCGCCAGCACGCCAGCACCGGTCCACGCCTCGCCTGGCGTACCCAGCATGGTCAGGCCCAGCAACAGCAGCAAAATGGCCACGCTGCCCGCCAGCAGGCCACCCACGTCGAGGCGCGGCACGGCGCCGGGGACGCGCGGCGAATCAGGACGCAGCCAGCAGGCGGCCAGCAGCAGCGCCAGGGCGGCAAACGGCACGTTCAGGTAAAAAATCGCCCGCCAGGACAGGCTGTCGACGATCACGCCGCCCAAGGCGGGGGAGAGGGCCGGCGCCAGCAAGCCCACCAGCATGATGACGGACGACAGGCCGGGGCGCTCGGCAGGCTGGTACAGCTGATACGTCATGCTTTGCCCCAGCGGGATCAGCAAGCCGCCGCCCAGGCCCTGCACGCAGCGCCAGGCGATCAGCGCCTCGATCGACGGCGCCAGGCCGGCGCCCACGCTGGCGCATAAAAAAGTTAGCAACGAGGCCATAAACACCGTTTTGCTGCCATAATAGGCAGCAAGCCAGGCGCTGGCGGGGATGACGATGGTCAGGCCGAGGATATAGGCGGTGCTGATCCAGGCCAGCTGCGCCACCGAGGCGCCCAAGGCGTGGCCGATGTCGGGGTAGGCGACGCTGGTGATGAACATGTTGATCAGGTCAACGAAAAACCCCAGCAGGTAGATGGCCGCGACTTTTTTGCGATAGTCCATGGTGCTCCGAATGGCAAACGGCCAGCTTAAGCGCCACAGGCCATTTGCGTAACGGGCCAGCCCCGATTACACTGTCAAACATATTTTGACAAACCCGTGGAACACGCATGCCTCCTCATTCTTTGCCATGATCAGTCTCGACCGTCTGGGTATTTTCATCGCCATCGTCGATGCCGGTTCGCTGACGGCCGCCGCCGCCGTACTGGGCCAGAGCAAGGCTGTCGTCAGCTTCAATTTGAAACAGCTGGAAGCGGAGCTGGGCGTGTCGCTGCTGACGCGCAGCACGCGCAGCCTGTCCCTCACCGACGTAGGGCGGCGTTTTTACGAGGATTGCCAGCGCGTGCTCAGCGAAGCGCATGGCGCCATCGAGACGGCGCGCCAGGGCCACCAGGGCTTGCGCGGCACCTTGCGCCTGACCACCACCGTCGAGTATGGCAACCGCACCGTGGTGCCCGCGCTGATCGCCTTCGCCGCCGCCCACCCGCAGCTGCAGATTCAACATTCGTCGTCGTCCTCGCATGAAGACCTGATTTCCGGGCGCTACGACGTGGCCATCCGCATGGGTTCACTCAGCGATTCGAGCTACCGCGCTTCGCTGGTGGAACACTACGCCATCTGGCCCGTCGCCTCGCCCGCGTATCTGGCCAGCCTGCCCGGCAAGGGCATCGCCACGCTGGACGACTTGCAGCGCGCGCGCTGGCTGGCGCACAGCCGCCTGAATGCGCCCTTGCGCTGGGAAGTGCAGACGCCGGACGGCATAATGGGCTTTGCCGCGCAGGACGATGCCGCCATCCATTCCGACTCCGCCTCGGCCCTGCTGGGCTTTGCCTTGGGTGGCTGCGGCGTGGCCCTGCTGCCGCAGTGGCAGGTGGAAGGGGACGTGCGCGCGGGACGTCTGCGCCATTTGCTGCCCGAGGTCATTTTCCCCGAGCAGGGCGTGTACGCCGTGTATCCGAACACCCAGCATATCGCGGAAAAAGTGCGCGCCTTCATCGACTTCCTGCGCGCCTTCGTGGGGACGCCGGAGTGAGGTTGCACGTGGCGCCGCAGCGAGTTGCAACGCATCAATAATTGATGAACATAACGATTTCCAGAGGCAAACGAACGCCCTTTTCGCGTTGAACGGCCTACACTGAAAGGACGTAGTTCATCGATTGGAGACTATCATGGCACACACATTGGCAGCAGTTTTCGCGCAACGCGACATGGCCGAGCAGGCGCGGCAAGACTTGATCGTGGCGGGCTTTCCCAGCGCTAACATCCGCCTGCACGATGCGGGCAGCGACGGTGTTTCCGCCGCGCAAGTCACGCACGATGACGACAGCCTGCTCGACAGCGTGAAGCATTTCTTTTCGGACCTGTTTGGCAGCCACGCCGACCACCACGTGTATGCGGAAGCCGTGCGGCGCGGGCATATCGTGCTGACCCTGGAAGAGGCCAGCGATGCCGATATCCAGCGCGCCACCGACCTCGTCGAGCGCTACACGCCCATCGATATCGACGCGCATGCGGACCACTGGCGCGCCGGTGGCTGGCAAGGCGCCCCGCTAGCGGGCGACAGCGCGATGCGCCAGGGCGCCAGCATGCAGTCGGGCGCGGCGTCGCAGCAAGGCACGCCCGCCGGCAATTTCAGCGAGGCAGCGGCTGGGTCGCAGCAGTTTGCCGGCAGCATGCCAGCGGCCACGCCGCCAACGGGCACGGGCACGGGCACGGGCACGGGCGCCACCGTACGCCACTATCCCGGCGCCGACAACCTGCCGCGCACCAGCTACGACGACGAGCAGTATTACCGCAACCACTGGAGCAGCCAGTACGCGGCCAGCGGGACGCGCTTCGACGACTACGATCCCGCCTACCGCTATGGCCATTCGATGGCAGGCAGCGACAGTTACCGGGGGCAAAGCTGGGAGCAGGTCGAAGATGAACTGCGCGGCACCTGGGAACATACGTATCCGGAATCGGCGTGGGACGACTTCAAGGCGGCCGTCAAGCATGGCTGGGAGCGCATTACGTCCTGATACCCGCCGCGGCGCTGACTAGCCTTCTCAGCCTGTCAGCGCCCCTCATACGTCAGCTTCAGGAAGTGATTCAATATGTGGAAGTGGTCTTCGAAAAATTCCTCTTCCATGGCCGGCAGCGATGACACGGGCACCCACTGCGCCAGCGCCGCATCGTCGGCCGCCGCCACGGCCGGCAGCTGGCGCGTCTTCAGATCAAAGTAATGCGCATGGGTGATGGTGCGCCCGCGCTGGCTGCGGTCCGGATGGTCGAACACGGCCACGCCAACCAGTGCCTCGACCAAGGTGGGCGCCAGCACGCCCAGCTGCGTTTCTTCCGCCAGTTCGCGGATGGCGCCCTGCAGCAGGCGTTCGCGCGGTTCCAGGAAGCCGCCAGGCAGCGCCCACAAGCCCTTGCCCGGATAGCCGCCCCGGCGCACGAGCAGCACGTGGCCGGCCGTCTGCACCAGCGCATCGACGGTGCTGAAGATGGGCGGATACGGCGCCGCGCGCCAGCGCGCCTTGTACGCTTCTATGGCGCGGTATTCCTGCACCAGCGGCGCATACCACGGCAACAAGGTCCACGCCTTCAAATACTGGCTGATGGGGCCCGGCAGCAGTTGCGCCACGGCGCTCAGCGACACGTCCACGTCCTCGGCCTCGAACAGCACGTTGCGGATCGCCGTGGCGCCGATGGGCGCGCCCGGGTCGATTTCCCGGTTCAGCAGCTGCCAGTGGGGGAAGTGGTGCAGATAGTAGCTGGTGGCGTCCTTGAAACAGGCCACCAACGTCACGCGCGGCGCCCTGGGCACGGCGAGCGCCACGGCGCGCCGCACGGCATCGGCCCACAAGCCATCGTCGTAGTAGTCGCGCACGGCGACGTAATGCACGCGCTCGCGCTGCGCCTCGGGCAGGGTGGCGGCGACCATGGCGGCCCGCTCCTGCCACGTAAACGGGTTCTTCGGGCTGCGCGCATGGAAGGCCGAGCCCAGCACCACCACCACGTGGGCGGCAGTGGCCAGCGCCGTCTGCAGCAAGCCCGCATGGCCGTGATGAAACGGCTGGAAGCGGCCGATCAGGATGGCCGCGTCGGCAGGATAGGCGAGTGTCATGCGTCGTCTCCGGTGGGGTAGTGGGCGGCGATCGGCAATTGCCGGCCGCTGCCAAAAGCGCGCGAACGCACGCGGATGATGGGCGCCGCCTGGCGCCGTTTATATTCGTTGCGGGCGACCATGCCGAGGATGCGCGTCACCAGCGCTCGCCCGTCATCTGTCTCGCGCAGCTGGTCGACTAGGGTCAAAGCTTGCGCGCTTTCGGCCGCCGGCAGGCGTTTTCCCTCGATATGCCATTTGAGGATGTCATCGAGCACGGGGTATGGCGGCAAACTGTCGGTATCGCGCTGGCCCGGCGCCAGTTCCGCCGAGGGTGGCTTGACCAGCACGGCGGCGGGGATCAGTTCGCGCCCGGCGCTGGCGTTCAGGTGGCGCGCCAGGGCGAATACCTCCGTCTTGTACAAGTCACCGATCAGCCCCAGGCCGCCATTCGTGTCGCCATACAGGGTGCAGTAGCCCACCGAAATTTCGCTCTTGTTGCCGGTGGTGAGCAGCAGGGCGCCGAACGCATTCGAGTACTCCATCAGGATCGTGCCGCGCACCCTGGCCTGCAGGTTTTCCAGCGGCAGCCCCTGCAGCTTGCCGTCAAAGGCGGCCGCGTAGCCCGTTTCATAGTGGGCCACGATGTCGCGAATCGGGTGCGTGTAGAGGGCGATATCAAGGTTGGCGCACAGGGCCACGGAATCGATGACGGAGCCGGCGCTGGAAAAGACCGATGGCATGGTGATCCCCACCACGTTGTCCGCGCCCAGCGCCTCGACGCCCAATGCCAGGGTTAGCGCCGAATCGATGCCGCCCGAGCAGCCGACGACCACTTTGCCAAAGCCGCAGCGGCGCGCATAGTCGCGCAAGCCGAGCACGATTTGACGCCGCGCAAACTCCACGGCGGCGATGCCATCCGCGTCGGGCACGGGGAATGGCGAGCCATCGCCCTGCGCGAAACGGCCGTCGCCGAAGCGCAGCAATGGAAAATCTTCAACGAAGCGGGCCGCCTCGAACTGCAGGCCAAGGGTGGCTGAGATGGCGAACGAGGCGCCGTCGAACACCAGCTGGTCCTGGCCGCCCACCTGGTTGACGAACAGCAAGGGCAAGTGCAGGCGCGTGCAGGCGGCGCCAAACACGGCGTGGCGCTGCGCGCGCTTGCCGATGTCGGACGGGCTGGCGTTGATGCTGACCACCAGGTCGGGATGCGCAGCGTGCAGGGCCTCGAATGGATTGACGGCGTAGGCGCGGCCATCGTCGTTCCAGCCATCCTCGCAAATCATGAAGCCGACCTTGCCGCCGGCGTTGTTCAACGTGCAGGCGCCGGGTGGGCCGGGTTCAAAATGACGGCCTTCGTCGAAGATGCCGTAGGTCGGCAACAGCTGCTTGTAGTATTCGGCCACGATGCGCCCGTCGCGCAGCGCCAGCAAGGCGTTGTACAGCGGCTTGCCGACGCCGGGATTGGGCCGTGCCGTGCCGATGACGGTGACCAGCGCCGGCCAGCGCGTGGAAGCGTGCAGCAGCGCATCCAATGCCTGCTGCATGCGCTGCAGGAAGGCGGCATCCTCGAACAGGTCGCCCGGGTAATAGGCGCATAGCGACAGCTCGGGACACACCAGCAGATCCGCACCATCCTCGCTGGCGCGGCCCATGCGCGCGATGATGGCGGCGACATTGCCGTCGAAGTCTCCCACGGTTGGATTGAGCTGGGCGATGGCGATGGTCAGCATGATGATCCTTCAGTTGCTTGCGCTGGAAACTTCCGTGGGCCCTATCCTGCCTGAAATTGAGCGGAGCGTATTAATGCAATCGTGCAATTGAAGTTGCCAGCACATTCTGGCCCGCCACGCTCAGCATAGTCGGCTTGCCGCCACCGCACCAGTATTTCCTTCCCGATGTTTCACGTGAAACCTATGCAGCGCAAACCAGATGGGCAGCCGATCGCCGGTATGCCTCCCATATCGCGGGCTTAGGTGCTCAGGGGCGGCGTCACGGCCGCCGCCGGTGCCGCCGCCGAAATCGGCGGCGCCTCGGGCTGCGCCGGCAACGTGCTCAGCACCATGGTGCTGGGCTTGGAAATCGGCATGTCGGCCGCGTGCAGGCGCTTGAGCAGGTCGAACAGCAGATTGCTGCGCACGCCATACGCCAGGCGCGGCGAGGCAACATAACCGCTGGCGTTAAACATCAGATAGCCATTGTCGATGCCGTCGAGCTGCACGCTGGGCGCCGGCGTCGCCAGCACGTCGTGGTTATCGACAAAGGCCGCCAGGATCAGCGCGCGCGCCTCGTCCGCATCGGTGGCCAGGGGCAGCGGCAGCTTCAGTTGCACCAGGCCCAGTGGATTGGCGTGGGTGACATTGCGTACCGTCTTGGTGATGAATTCCGAATTCGGCACGATCACCGTGGAACGGTCGCCCAGCTGGATTTCCGTGGCGCGCACATTGATGCGGCGAATATCGCCCTCCACGCCGCCCAGCGAGACCCAGTCGCCCACCTTCACGGGCCGTTCGGCCAATAAAATCAGGCCCGAGACAAAGTTCTGCACCACCGCCTGCAAGCCAAAACCGATACCCACCGACAAGGCCGATGCCACCCACGCGATGCGTTCCAGGCCGATGCCGACCGCCGACAGGGCCAGCGCCACAGCCAGCACGCCGCCGATATAGCCGAACAGGGTAATGAACGACACTTGCATGCCGGAATCGAGATTCGTCGTCGGCAAATAGCTGTTTTGCAGCCAGCGCTTGAACAGGCCCAGCGCAACGAAGCCCACCACCAGCACCAGCAGCGCCTGGATCATGGCGGCCGGGCGAATCGCCACCTCGCCGATGGCCAAGCCATCCTGCAGCTTGCCGACGCGCTGGAACAGCTCGCCCGGCCCTTCGCCGAACGGCGCCAGCAGCAGCATCAGCGCCAGCAGCACGACGATGGCGCGGCCGATGCCCGACAGCAGGACGGCCGCCTGGTCGCGCGCCTTGGGCGTGGCCAGCACGGGGTTGGTGGCGTCCGGCGGCGGCGGCGTGGACGCCAGCAGCATGCAGATATCATCCACCAGCACCGTCAGCAGATACGTGCTGCAGAGCACCACGATGACCCAGGCGATTTGCTTGGCGACAAAGCTGCCAAACGCCACATAACCGATCAGCAGGCTGATGACGCTCGATGCCAGCGCCAGCCACAGCAGCACCGTGACGCAGCGCAGCCACAGCGGCGTGACGAGATTGGCGGGATCGGCCTCGCGCAATTGCCGCCAGCAGCGCTCGGCGCGCATCAAGCCGTAGGCGATCGTCGTGCTCATCACCAGGGCGACGATGCAATTGACGGCCACGGCCGTCGACAGGCCCGCGTTGATGACGATGGTGGCCCGCTCCGTCGCCCACACCAGCACCACGATGAAGGAAAACATGGAGGGGAAATGGCGCATGCGGTGCGCCAGCGCATCGGGCAGCGGCAGCAAGCGCCACGATACGCGGCGCGGCGACAGCAGCGCGTGGCCGAGCCCGGCCGTAAAACCGGAAAAACAGATGATGCCAATCAAGCTGCTGAGGAAAGTCGAGGTTTTCTCGGACAGGCTGCCATCCCAGCGCAAGCCCATGGCCAGCAATTCAGCCACCAGCCCCGGCGTGGCCAGCGCCAGCACGATGACGGCCAGCGCATGCAGGGAGCGGCGCAAGCGGCCATGCGGCACGCGCGTGGCCGTGAGCACCAGCAAATAGCGCGACGCCCAGACGCTGGCGGCAATCACCGCCACCATGGCGGCCAGCAAGCCGGCCCAGGCCGACCACGGCGTGGCGCGCGCCGCGGTGGCCAATTCCAGTTCCAGCGCCCACAAGCGCTGCAGATTTTGCGGCAATTCGCCATGCAGCTGCTTCCAGAAGGAACCCGCCAGAATGGACGCCGTGCGCTCACCCAGGCGCGCCTGCAACTGCGAGCGGCGCACCGTCGATACTTGCTCGGACGCTTGCGTCGCTTCCACCGCCAGCAGCCGCGCCAGTTTCACCTGCGCATCGAGCGCGCTGCTGGTGCGGTCGAGCTGGCTGCGCTGCGCCGCCACGTCGGGCGCTTCCTTGCTGCCCGCCGCCGGCGTCCCCAGCTCGGCCAGCCGCGCCTGCACGCTGGACAAGGTCGGCGTGAGCGACTCGGCCACCTTGTCCGCCTCGGCACTGGCCGCCAGCGCATCGGCCTTCATTTGCGACAGCGTCGCGTCGTCCAAGTCGGCCTCGCCATCGAGCGCCTTCTGGATGCCGGTGATCTGCTTGCGCAAGCCATCGAGGCGCTGGTCGGCCGTGGCGGCATCATCGACGGGCTGCGACCAGGCGGGCGGTGTTGATAAAGAACAAGCCAGCAGCATGGTCAACAGCAGCGGCAACAGCCAGCCGCGCCAGGGCCGGCCCGTGGAACGGGGAATGGGGTTACGGAAAGAAATCATGCAGTCCTATCGGCCAGGTCAGTACGGGTGGAGTCAAGACGGCATCGCGCCGGCAGGCACAGCGGCCAGGAGCGGCAGCGGCGGGCGCCGGGGCGATGGATGTTACGGGAGTTGCTTAACTGTACGGCAAACAGCGACAGACTAGCGCAATCCTGCGATGGGCGGCGGAACTTTTCGTGCGGCAACGTGATGAGTGGTGACAGTCGTGCTGAACATAAAATTGAATTTAGAGGGGATAAATTCAGTTTTATGTTCATTCAAAAAACCGATGTGTAATACGCTATCAACAACATCGTATGTCAAGCACGCAGTATCTCTTCAGCCATGTTGTCCAGCTTTTCTTTAATACCATGCCAGCCAGGCATGGTTCGGTCCAACGTTTTGTAGAACTTGGGTCCATGGTTGTGATCTGGAGTACCGCCAGAACTAATCCGTGCAATCTTACCCAAAGTAGATTGTTGCCAGCCATTAGGAAGCATCACGCCCACCTTTCTTACTCAACTGCTTTTCCACTTTTTCCAGTTCTTTAAAATCTGCACTGTCCGCTTCCATGGCATCGGCCTTGCGCCGCTGTCCATCAAACTCCTCATATCGCTCATGGGCAATCTTCAGCATGGCGTCATGGCTCATGCGTCCAGCGCCTTTTAACAATGGGCTTTCATTGAACTGAATGAAGTTGTCCACGTATTGGCGCCAGTCGGCCATCCTCAACTGCTTGCGCTGGCGGATGCGCAGTTCGGCAAACTCCAGGAAGGCGGTGACCATGCGATTCAGGTGATCGATTTCTTCCCCGTTGAGGTAATTCTTGGCAACGATGACATCCGTCTTGCGGATGCGCTCCGCCTTCCATGCCGTCAGCGCCATATTGGATTGACCAGAGTCGGCGCGATTGACGATCAGTTCTGCGGCGGTTTGCTGGGTGACGGCGTACAACATTTTATTTTGTACTTCTGCAAAGAAATATTTCAATGTCTCGGCGTTGTCTTTGTAATCCACGGACAAGGCAAGCAGGTCGCGCACTTTTTGATAAAAGCGTTTTTCGGAAGCCCGTATCTCACGGATACGTTCGAGCAGTTCGTCAAAGTAGTCCCAGCCCACCGGGTCTTTCATGCGCTCGTCATCCATGACAAAGCCTTTGACCAGGTATTCGCGCAAGTGCGTCGTTGCCCATTGGCGGAACTGGGTGCCACGCGGTGACTTCACCCTGTAGCCGACTGCCAGGATCATGTCCAAATTGAACAGTTTGGTACGATAGCGCTTGCCGTCTGCGGCAGTTGTCAAGTCTTCCTTGACAACTGAATTGACGTCCAACTCGCCTTCTGACAACACGTTTTTAACGTGCAGACTGATGTTCTGCTTGGTGGACTGAAATAGTTCCGCCAATTCCATTTGGGTCAACCATACGGTGCCCCCTTGCGCCCGTAAAAAGAAGGTCGCACTACCATCCTCGGAGGCATACAGCACCAATTCACCTTGGTCTACAATCGGCTTGCTGGCATCACTCATAGCCCAACTCCTTCAAGTACACCGCCATCTTCGCTTCCAAAACTGCCAGCTCTGCCTTGAGTTGCTCGCGCTCCTTGCGCACAGCCATCAGGTCAATCTCAGCCTCTTCCTCGAAGGTATTTTTCACGCTTTGCGCGTCAACGATCAACAGCGTCGGCTTGGCGCTGCGCTCCAGTCTCTCGCGGGCCGCGCCAACCTGATTTTTTTAATGCCCGCTCCAGCACGCTGATGCCGTGCTGGTCGGGCTCACTCCATTTGGCAAAGTACGAATGCACCGTCCTCCATTTCGGAAAATCCCATGGTAGCATCCTCCACTGGCAGCCACTGCGCAGCAGATACAGCACCGCGCAGAACACTTCGTACAAGTCCACCGTGGTCGGCTTCGTGCGTTTCCTCACGCTTTGCAGCAGCGGCAGGATTTCTTCAAACTTCTCTCGAATGATGTCGCTGGCGTAAGGCTTTCTCATCCCGCCATTATCCGGCCATTCGGATAGATTGTGAACCCGTTCTAAGAACGTGATGCACATAAATGACAAAATTATGCTCCTCATCTGAAGCGTTCATCACAACTACTTGGTTTGTTATTTATCTACGCATAAAAACCACGTCGACTGGTTTCTGCGCGCCGCACTATTGAATTTCCTCAACTGCCCCCCAAGATATAAAGTTAACAACAGGAAACCATTCTGTTCAGGACGAAAGGGGCACATGGTCGCGCCGCAAGATCACGAGTATTTGGTAATGGGAGGAGCCAATCGAGCCGGCGTTGGGCGGCTCTTAAGCTTTGCCGCGAGCGTGATTTCTGGTGGCCTGGTCTTTGGAATCCTTTACGCAATAGATTTAGCAGAACAATTGGGATGGAACGTCAACGCACCACCAACCCTGTTGTCATTGGTGGGCGCCGGTGCCGTCTTCGGCATCCTGTACTGGGTACTGAACAAATGGGCGTGGAGGTGGCCCGGTATCGGTACGTTTCTGAAGGTTCCCGATATATCGGGAACCTGGGACTGCCAGGGAAAAACCCTCGCTCCGGATGGATCAACTAAATTCGACTGGCAGGCTGAAGTTACGATCGTCCAATGCTGGGACAAGCTGCGTATCCGCCTGGCTACTAAGACCTCTGGTTCGAGCAGTATCTCCGCCGCGCTAGCTCACGATAGCGTCGACGGCTTCGTACTGCTATACCACTATCGGAACGACCCGCGGCCTGAGGCCGTTGAATTAAAACCGCATACCGGATGCGCTGTGATAACGATCGCCAAGGATCTCAAATCCGCCGACGGTGAGTACTTTAATGGCCGTGGTCGAATGACCTTCGGCACAATGACTTGGACGAAGAGGAACTAATGACCACAGATATCAACAAGCGCCTGATCCAGCTTAGGGCACGACGCACCGGCATGTCTACTGGCATGGAAGCATTTGCGAAGGCGGGCTCGGTCTTCGATAGCATCACCGAAGACGCGGCCGGCCCAGAATCGTGGGAGATTCGCGGAACTGCGACCCAGCAATGGACGAAATACACGATTGGAGCCATGGAGGCTGTCGGAAAAACTTACACCAAGGTCAGTTTGGCCACTGCAGATCGAGTGGCGGACCAACTACGCGGGCGCCTGGCCGCCGCCGGCATCAAAGTCGAATTCAAGCTGCAAGGCTCCGTACCGCTGGATGTTCACATTAAGCGCGTCAGCGACGTGGATCTGTTGACTATCCGAACCGACTTCCTGACCTACTCGTCGAATGGTGTGAAGGCGAGGCTGGGGAAATATGGTAATTCGAGTGATACGTCTAGCGAGAGAGTTCTGGCGACCCTCCGCACGCAGGTCGAATTAGATCTCCCTGAAGCGTTTCCTGCTGCCGATGTTGACAAGTCGGGGGCCAAGGCTGTGAAAATTTCCGGCGGCTCGCTTCAACGGTCCGTCGATGTCGTCCCAGCGCATTGGCTCGATACTGAGCCATACCAGCTTAGTGAACGAGAAGAGGACCGTGGAGTTCGAATCTACAACAAGAAGACCGGCGAGACTATCAAAAACCAACCCTTCCTGCACATCCATCTCATAGGCAGCAGATGTAATTTAATTCAAGGCGGTCTACGCAAAGCCATTCGGCTGTGCAAGAGCGTGAAGGCAGACTCAGATCGAGACATTCAGCTGTCAAGCTTTGACATTACCTCGATTATGTACCATGCCGACGTGAACGCGCTGCGCGCCGGACAGTTCACCGACTTGGCCGTGCTAGCCGAGACACAGCGCCACTTGGACGCGCTCTGGAAAGATCAGGCTAGAGCGGAAAAATTACTCGTTCCGGACGGTAGCCGCCGAATCTTCGATGCGCCCGAGAAGCGCAATTGGCTGGGCCTCTTGTCGAAAGAAATCGATGAGCTGCTCAGCAACGTCTATATGGAAATCGAGCCAGGCCGACGCTCGCCAAACCAGACGCTGGACGTTAAACGCAGCTTAGTGCAAGCAACAGCCATCTAAGGCCGCCACGATATCGGCATGACTCGCATTGCGGTGATACGGCCGACGCACGTCGGCCAGCACCTGCATCTGTGGTGGCTGGCCGAGTTGCCTTGCCCTACTATTGGTCGAAGTTACGCGGCGAGTAAGCCCACGCTGCCCCAAACTTATTTATAACTCATTTTCCTGGATGCCTTCCAGTCAGGAAAATGCTGGTGCAGGCAATTACAAGCCGGGAAAAAGCAACGTGCAACCACTCAAGGTCGCAGCGTACCAAGCGCATCGTCATGCATATCGTGACTGCTCACAGGCAGGCAGAAAGCAATGGACCGGATGAAGCACAGGTCGGCGCGCATGGTCATGACGACGGCATGCTCTTGAGGAGTCAAAGGTTTGTAGATTTTTTCCATGGCGGCACCTTACAACTAGAAGGTATTACACTTGGTCTTTGAGAACGCACGCTCTGCACACTCATATCAGACAACGAACCAAGCTAGACGACTTGACCGATACCCCGACCAATTTTATTAGCTCTAGTCACAACGCCAAGAAAAATCACTTTTGTTATACGGGCCAAATTAGGAATAGGGGCAGGGGCGGCCGCCCCTGCGCTTTGTCAAACTTTATTATTTTTTGTCAGACTTTATTATTTGCCGACACACTCGATTGATGTAAAAATTTAAATTACTCCACCGTCACCGACTTGGCCAGATTGCGTGGCTTGTCCACATCCGTGCCGCGTGCCAGTGCCGTGTGATAGGCCAGCAATTGCAGCGCCACCACGTGCAGGATAGGCGACAGGTCGCCGTAGTGCTCGGGCAGGCGGATGACGTGCAGGCCTTCGCCGGAGCTGATGCGCGAGTCGACGTCGGCGAAGACGTACAGCTGGCCGCCGCGGGCGCGTACTTCCTGCATGTTCGATTTGAGCTTTTCGATCAGCGCATCGTTCGGCGCGATGGTGACAACAGGCATTTCATTGGTCACCAGGGCCAGCGGGCCGTGTTTCAGTTCGCCGGCCGGGTACGCTTCGGCGTGGATGTAGGAAATTTCCTTCAGTTTCAAGGCGCCTTCCAGGGCGATCGGGTAGTGCATGCCGCGGCCCAGGAAGAGGGCGTTTTCCTTGCGCGCGAATTCTTCCGACCAGGCGATGATTTGCGGTTCCAGCGCCAGCACGGAGGCGATGGCGACGGGCAGGTGGCGCATGGCTTTCAGGTGCGCCGCTTCCTGTTCTTCGGACAGGCGGCCGTTCACTTGCGCCAGGCACAAGGTCAGCAGGAACAGTCCGGCCAGCTGCGTGGTGAAGGCCTTGGTCGAGGCCACGCCCACTTCCACGCCGGCACGCGTGATGTAGGCCAGCGCGCATTCGCGCACCATGGCGCTGGTGGCCACGTTGCAGATGGTCAGGGTGTGATGCATGCCCAGGCTGCGCGCATGTTTCAGGGCGGCAAGGGTGTCGGCCGTCTCGCCGCTTTGCGAAATAGTCACTACCAGGGTGTTCGGGTGCGGCACGCTGTCGCGGTAGCGGTATTCGCTGGCCACTTCCACGCTGACGGGCACTTTGGCGATCGATTCGATCCAGTATTTTGCCGTCATGCCGGCGTACGAGCTGGTGCCGCAGGCGAGGATCAGGACGCGGTCGATCTGCTTGAAGACTTTATACGCGTCGTCGCCGAACAGTTCCGGCATGATGGCCGTCACGCCTTCGAGCGTGTCGCCGATGGCGCGCGGCTGCTCGAAGATTTCCTTCTGCATGTAGTGGCGGTACGGGCCCAGTTCGGCCGCGCCCGTGTGCGCATGCACGGTTTTCACTTCACGCTCGACAGGTTTGCCATCGACGTCGACGATCCAGCAGCGCGACAGTTGCAAGTCGACCACGTCGCCTTCTTCCAGGTAGATGATCTGGTCGGTCGTGCCGGCCAGCGCCATGGCGTCGGACGCCACGAAGTTTTCACCGTTGCCCAGGCCCACGATCAAAGGCGAACCCTGGCGTGCGGCGACCACGCGGTGCGGCTCGTCGCGGCAGAAAACGGCGATCGCATACGCGCCGTCGAGGCGTTTCACGGCTTGCTGCACGGTCTCGAACAGGTCGCCGTTATACATGTGCTCGACCAGGTGGGCGATCACTTCCGTGTCCGTCTGGCTCTGGAAGACGTAGCCGAGGGCCGTCAGTTCGGCGCGCAGTTCGTCGTGGTTTTCGATGATGCCGTTATGCACCAGCGCCACGCGGGCGTTTTCTTCCGTTGGGGAAAAATGCGGATGCGCATTGAACGAGACAGGCGCACCATGCGTGGCCCAGCGCGTGTGGGCGATGCCCGTGAAGCCGCTCAAGCCTTCTTCGCCGATCTGCTTTTCCAGTTCTGCCACGCGCGAGGTGGAGCGCGAACGTTGCAAGTGGCCGTCGACGTGCAGGGCGATGCCGCAGGAATCGTAACCGCGGTATTCCAAGCGCTTCAAGCCTTCGAGCAGGATGGGAGTAATGTTACGTTGCGCTACTGCGCCGACGATGCCGCACATGGAAACCTCTGTTTAGTATTTAATCAATGCACGCATGCTAATGCAGAGCGCATGAAATAAGCTTTCTAAATCCATGTATTTTTGAACGAATATTTCACGCATATTTCATGGTGAAATATAATTTCATATAAACTCAATTTATTTGCCAATTCATCAAACCATGAGCGAGCACAACATTATCCTCGACGAGATCGATCGTCGCATCCTGAATGCGCTGCAAGTTGATGCATCGCAAACCAACAGCGAGCTGGCGCGATCGGTGCATGTGTCTGCGCCCACCTGTTTGCGGCGCGTCAAGCATTTGATCGAGAGCGGCGTGATCGAGCGGCAAGTGGCCATCGTTGCGCCGCAACTAGTGGGCGCGCGCCTGACGGCCATCGTGGAAATCACGCTCGACGTGCAAGCCTTCGAACGCATGGCGCAATTTGAACAGCTGGTGGCCAGCGAGCCGGCCGTGCTGCAATGCTATCGCGTCTCGCCCGGGCCCGACTTTGTGCTGATGGTACAGGTTGCCGACATGCCGGCCTACCATGCGCTGGCGCACCGCCTGTTTGCCGCGCACGCCAATGTGCGCAACGTGAAAAGCTATTTTTCCACCTTCCGCAGCAAGTTCGAGACGCGCATCGCCGTCTGAGGCAAGCTGGCTGACACTTATCCCGGGTTATCCTCGCTTCTCAGCCTGCTTATGCACACTGTTATCCACAGTTTGAAAATCATCCATTTTCACAACTGCAGCACCTGTGGCAATCTGCGGATGGCAGAAAGCGGTACTACGTACGTCCAAAGAAACTTATCCCGACTTATGCGCGGCTTACCCACCAGTTAGCAACATGCTTTTGCACAGATTTACCCACAGGCAGCACCCGGTTATGCTTCTTAAATAGCATTCAAATTCAATGACTTAAAAGTTATTCCTGGATTATCCTGGAATTACACACAGACTTATCCACACGCCAGGCAAACAACCTTGGAGATCTGCCTGATGTGTGCGTACAGCCTGGCCATCGCCATAACAATGCGAATGGCCAGCAAAACTTATCCCGCCTTTTCCACCGCTTATACCTGGCTTATCCCTGGCTTATCCAATACTTTTCAGCATGCTTGTTCACATCTTTATCCACACGCACAACTTCACCTGAAAAAATCGTTGCGCATGCATCCTTCAGTTATCCCGGGTTGCCAGCCATTTTTCCACAGGATTATCCACAGGCGTAAAAAACGCCACCAGCCCGGGCAGGCTGGCGGCGTCATGCATACTGAGCGCGGTACGGCTTATTTCGGAATTTTCACAGGACGCGCCCAGCCGTCGATGGTCACTTGCCGCGCGCGCGATACGGTCAGCTTGCCTGCTGGCGCATCTTTCGACAGGGTCGTGCCGGCGCCCAGGGTGGCACCCTTGCCCACCGTCACGGGAGCGATCAGCTGGCTGTCGCTGCCGATGAAGACATCGTCTTCGATGACGGTGCGGAACTTGTTGACGCCATCATAGTTGCAGGTAATCGTGCCGGCGCCGATATTGACCTTGGAACCGATGGTGGCATCGCCGATATATGCCAGGTGGTTGGCCTTGCTGTGCGCGGCGATCTGGCTGTTTTTCACTTCCACGAAATTACCAATGTGCACGTCTTCCGCCAATACCGTGCCCGGGCGCAGGCGCGCGTATGGGCCGATGATGGAGGCGGCGCCGACGACGGCGTCTTCGATATGGCAAAACGGCTTGATGTGCGCACCGGCCGCCACCTTGGCATTGATGATGACATTATTGGCGCCCACGCGCACGCCGTCGCCCAGTTCCACCCGGCCCTCGAACACGCAACCGACATCAATGGTGACATCGCGGCCACAAATGAGTTCGCCACGCACGTCGATGCGGGCCGGGTCGAGCAGGGTCACGCCACGTTCCAGCAGGGCCTGCGCGATATTATTTTGGTGAATGCGTTCCAGCTGGGCCAGCTGCACCTTGCTGTTGACGCCCGCCACTTCCCACACGGCACTCGGATGCGCAGAGGTGACGGCGACGCCATCGGCAACGGCCTGGGCAACGATATCGGTCAGATAGTATTCCCCTTGGGCATTGTTATTCGACAAGGCCGACAGCCATTTCTTCAAAGGCGCGGTGGGCACGACCATGATGCCGCTATTGATTTCGCGGATGGCGCGCTCGGTTGGCGTGGCATCCTTTTCCTCGACGATGCGCACGATGGCGCCCTGCTCGCGCACGATGCGGCCCAGCCCATACGGATCATCCTGTTCCACGGTGAGGATGGCCAGCTTGTCGCTGCCGGCCGCCTGTACCAGATGCTGCAAGGAAACTACGCTGGTCAGCGGTACGTCGCCATACAGGATCAAGGTGGGTACCTTGTCGTCCAGCAAGGACATGGCTTGCTGCACCGCATGGCCGGTGCCCAACTGCTGCGCCTGCTCGGCGGCGTCGATCTGCACGGCATGGCTGGCGTTGTAGCCATCGAGCAACTTCAGCACCGCTGCGCCCCCATGCCCATAAATCACGCATAATTTGGACGGCGCCAGGCTGCGCGCCGTATCGATTACGTGCGACAACAGGGGCTTACCAGCCAGCGGGTGCAGTACTTTTGGCAAGGCAGACTGCATGCGTTTGCCCATACCGGCAGCGAGAATGACAACGTTCATAGACCGTATTTACTTATTAAGTTGAGAATATGAAAAAGTTTAACACGCAGCCCCCTTATTTCACTCCCTTCAGCCGCTTTCGTTACGCCGTGCTGGCCTTGCTGTTGGTCATCATGGCCGGCTGCAGCGGCTTGCGCCTGGCCTATAACAATGGCGATACGGTGCTGTACTGGTGGCTCAATGCTTATGTCGACCTGGACCGCGACCAGAAAGGCTGGGTGCGCGAGGATATCGACAAGCTGTTCGACTGGCACCGCAAGACGCAACTGAAGGATTACGTGGAAATCCTGCGTACGGGCCAGAAGCAGCTGCAGGGCAATGTCACCCAGGCGGACTTGCTGGCGGACTATAGCGAGGTCAAGCAGCGCACCCAGGCGCTGCTACTGAAGGCGGCGCCCGAGCTGGCCGATCTGGCGCGTTCGCTGAAACCCGAACAAGTGGCGCAGATGGAAAAGAAGTTCAAGTCGAACAATGATGATTACCGCAAGAAATACCTGAGCGGCGACAAGGACAAGCGCCAGAAGCTGCGCTACAAGAAGGCCATGGAGCAATTCGAACTGTGGTTCGGCAGCTTCAGCAGCGAGCAGGAAGCCCACATCCGCCAAGCCTCGGACGCGCGTCCGCTGGACAACGAGATCTGGCTCGACGAACGCATGCGGCGCCAGCAAAATGTGTTGAATCTGGTCAAGAAAGTGCAGCAGGAAAAACTCGGCAAGGACGCCACCGTGCCCCTGATCAACACCTTGGTCAAGGACAGTTTTGCACGCCTGGACCACTCCGAGCGCAAGGCCTTTTTTGACGCCTACGAAAACAGCACGGCGCAGATGGTCTTGACGGTGATCAAGGTCGCCACGCCGGCGCAAAAAGCCCACGCCATCAAGCGCATGCAGGGCTGGATCGACGATTTCAATTCCCTCGCCAGCGAACCTAAATAGGAGCCTGTGGAACCTTTCGCCAGCCGGGGGGCTGGCAATGGGCGAGGAGGCCATATGCTATAGTGGCCGCCATCGAATTGAAGAAATCCCCCATGCAAAAGAAGATCAAAAAACCTGCCAAAGTCCCCGTCCACCACGCGCCGCCACCGAACCAGGTGCGCATCATCGGTGGTCAATGGAAACGTTCCGTGCTGCCTGTTTTGCAGGCACTGGGCTTGCGCCCCACGCCGGACCGCGTGCGCGAGACCGTGTTTAACTGGATCAATCACTTGCGCGACGGCGACTGGGCCAATGCCCAGGTGCTCGACCTGTTCGCCGGCAGCGGTGCACTGGGCTTCGAGGCGGCCAGCCGCGGCGCGGCGTCCGTCACCATGGTCGATACGCACACGCCCGTGATCCGCCAGCTGGAAGAGAACAAAGCCAAATTGCGCGCCGAGAATGTGCAACTGCTGCGCGGCGACGCGCTGCTGACGGCGCAAGGCCTGGCGGCACGCGGCCAGCGCTTCGACCTGATCTTCCTCGACCCGCCTTACCAGCAGGATTTCCTGGCGAAAGCCCTGCCGCTGTGCGCGAACCTGCTCAAGGAAGGCGGCATGGTGTATGCGGAATCGGGCTTGCCGCTGGTCTTCGATGCCGACAGCGAAGTGGAAAAGCCGGAGTGGATGGCGCCGTGGGAAGTCATCCGCGCCGACAAGGCGGGCACCGTCTACTATCATTTGCTGACTTACAACAAAGTGCCGTCAACGGCCTGAATCTGCTTATAAATTAAGCAGAAAAGGGCCCCAAGCCAAGGCGATGCACCAAAGTGGGCACCATTTTCAGGCATAATGCGCGTCTATATTGGTGCATCGTTAGGGAGCCGCAATGGTTGTAGCCGTTTATCCAGGAACATTCGATCCGCTCACGCGCGGTCATGAAGATTTGGTACGCCGCGCATCGGGTCTGTTTGACAAGCTGATCGTCGGTGTGGCCGACAGCAAGAACAAGCAACCGTTTTTCTCGCTCGACGAACGCCTGGAAATCGCCAACGAAGTGCTGGGCCATTACCCGAATGTGCAAGTGGAAAGCTTTTCCGGCTTGCTCAAGGATTTCGTGCGCAAGCACGAGGCGCGCGTCATCGTGCGCGGCTTGCGCGCCGTCTCCGATTTCGAATACGAATTCCAGATGGCGGGCATGAACCGCTACCTGCTGCCCGATGTCGAAACCATGTTCCTGACGCCGTCCGACCAATACCAGTTCATTTCGGGCACCATCGTGCGTGAAATCGCGGCCCTGGGTGGCGACGTCTCCAAGTTTGTCTTCCCCTCGGTGAACCGCTGGCTGCAAAACAAGATTGCTGCCAATGCTGCCTTACCCGAATAAGCTAGAGTTGAATTAAGCCATGGCACTACTGATCACTGACGAATGCATCAATTGCGACATTTGCGAGCCCGAGTGCCCGAATGACGCGATCTACATGGGCGCGGAAATCTACGAAATCGATCCCAGCAAGTGTACCGAATGCGTGGGCCACTTTGACGAGCCGCAATGCCAGCAAGTGTGCCCCGTCAGCTGTATCCCCTTCAATCCCGCCTGGCTTGAAAGCCCGGAACAGCTGATGGCCAAGTACGAACGGCTGCAAGCTGAGCTGCCAGCGGCAAAAACTTAAGCTTTTCTCCTGCGCCACTTCTGCGTGGCGCCAACTTCTGCCAACTGTTCTACACTGTGTGCTTGTGCAAACTTATCCACAGCACGGGGTTTCCACGGAGGTAGAAGATGCACATCAGCACATCCCGTTTGCGCCGCTGCCTGGCCGCCGCCTGCCTGTGCGGCGCCCTGGCGCCGCCCGCGCTGGGCGTCGAGGTGGGCGGCGTCAAGCTGGACGACACGGTACAGCTGGCCAACCACGAACTCAAGCTCAACGGTGCCGGCGTGCGCTACAAGGTCATTTTCAAGGTCTACACGATCGCGCTGTACCTGCCGGAAAAGAAAACCCAGCTGGCCGACATCCTGGCGCTGCCCGGGCCGCGCCGTCTCGAGATCGTCATGCTGCGCGACATCACCTCCGACGAACTGGGGCAAGCCTTCATGCAGGGCTTGATCCGCAGTTCCGAGCAAGCCGACCGCACGCGCCTGCTGAGCCAGACGATGCAGTTTGGCGCCATGTTCGAGATGGTGCCGGGCCTGAAAAAGGGCGACATCCTGACGGTGGACTGGCTGCCGGAAGAGGGCACCTTATGCAAACTGAACGGCAAGCAGGTGGGCGACAGGGTGCCGGAGCTGGCTTTCTACAATGCACTGCTGAAAATCTGGATCGGCAGCCATCCGGCCGACACCCAGCTGAGAGCACACTTGCTGGGCGAAGTAGCGTAACCGGCCAGCTACGGACGTAAAAAAAGCCGGTGCGCACACCGGCTTGTCTTTCTGCAACAGTTTCAGCTTAGGCGCGGGTCGACAAGGCGCGCAGTTCGGCGGCATTGCTCGGCGACACGCCACCCATCTTGCCCAAGGTACGCTGCAAGGCTTGCGCTTCGCGCATCTGCTGGCGGGCCAGGCGCTCTTCGCGGCTCAGCTTGGGGCGCACCACCAGCACCATGGCGCGCGCGATGCCTACCAGCAAAGGTTTGAACAGCAGGGCGAACGCGCCCACGGCGACGATCACCAGCACGATTTGCAGGGCGTTGAGCAGGGAAATCTCCAGCACGGGTGCGGATACTGCGTACAGGGCGGAGGCGAAGGTAGACATAGTGTTCCAGTGCATTATAGAATTTGACTGTACTATAGTGCAGTGCAACATATAAATCTAATTCCATTTCCTGATACCAATTATATGAATCATGAATGGGAAAGTGTAATATTTTTTAACGAGTGAAAATATTCGTGCCCGGCGCGGTTTACACTCTTAACTAATCTGATTATCTGAATTCAACTTTTATCTGGGCTTTCCATGAGTTTTCTGACGCTGGATCTGAACTTGCTGCGTGTTTTCGACGCCGTCATGACGGAACAAAACCTGACGCGCGCAGCCGGCCACTTGGCGATGACGCAGCCGGCGGTATCGAACGCCATCAAGCGCCTGCGCGAGAGCCTCGGTGACGAATTGCTGATCCGCACGGCGTATGGCGTGAAGCCCACGCCGCGCGCCGAAGCGCTGTGGCCTTCCGTGCGCTCGGCCCTGGCCAGCCTGGAAGCGGCCGTCACGCCGGAAACCTTCGACGTGTCGAAGACCCACGCCACCTTCCGCATGGCCATGGCCGACGCCACCGCCGCGTTCTGGCTGCCTTCCCTGATGCGTTCGATCGAACGCGAAGCGCCGGGCGTGAACGTGCGCATGATGCCTTTGACCACGCGCGAACCGCGTCCGATGTTGCTGCGCGGCGATATCGACCTGGCTGTGGGCTTCTTTCCCGGCGTGGCGGCGCAGTTGTCGAGCGACACCAGTTCGCCCATCCGCCACGAACGGCTGTATTCCGGCAAGTATGTGTGCGTGATGCGGCGCGGCCATCCGCTGGCGAAAGTGGAACTCAACCTGGACAATTACTGCGCCGCGAATCACTTGCTGGTGAGCTTTTCCGGCCGCGCCCACGGCCTGGTCGATGAGGCGCTGGCGCAAATCCACCGCGAACGGCGCATCTTGCTGACGGTGAACCAATTCTTCACGGCAGGGCGCGTGGTCGCCAATTCCGACCTGATCACCGTCTTGCCGCGCCATTTGATCGCTTCGACGGGCATGACGGAATCTTTGCTGCACAAGGATTTGCCGTTCACCTTGCCGGCCGTCCACCTGGACATGCTGTGGCACGAGCGCGACGCCCGCAGCCCCGCCCACAAATGGCTGCGCAACCATCTGGAAAGCATGAACACGCCAACTTTACGTACGGCAACGGCCGCCGGCGGCGGCGTGGCACCCAAGCCGTATGATGAGTAAGCCATAGGCAGGCACCCATAAAAACACCGGATGATCACTCATCAGGTGTTATGCATGGCTGCTGGAGCGGTAACCTACTCTAAACCCGCCCCAATGCTTGCCATCGACGTGGATGGGCACGGATAAATCATGCATGACTTCACCCGTGTCGCGCTTGTACGTCTGCAACAAGAACGCTTTCGTGTTGCTGCCGCAGCGCGTGCCAGTGCGGTCGCTGAAGATGCGCTTGGTACGGTTGTTAACAATATCGGTAGCGTAATCGCCCGTCAGCGGCTGGGAAAACTTCTTGTTGTGCGTAGGAAAGTAGCCATTATTGTCGACGGCGCCCGCATACGCCAGATGGGGCAGGGCGGCCAAGACGCCTTCCTGCAGGTCTGGCAAGACCTTGTCCGTAAATGCGTCGAATTTCGTGTTGTGCTTGGGCGGATTGGTATTCGGGATGGGGCGGTAGTGGCGGTCGAACAGCGCTTCGCGCGTGATGCGGCCCGCAGCGATGGCTTGTTCGAACAATTTCCCCACCTCGTGCGCGGCACGCTGGGCGGCTGCGCGGATTTCGTCGTGCGGCGTGGCCACCTTGGCTTCACCGAGGGCGCCGGCGATCACTTCGGCCCGCTCGGCCAGGGCCATCGCCGATTGCGTGGCGCGCGGCAATTCGGCATTGGTCGACAGCATGCTGTCGCGGATTTGCAAGATGGCGTCGGCGATCACTTGCGTCGTATCAACATGTTCACGCGAGGCGCGGGCGATCTGCCCGATCTCGTCTTCCGACACGCCCGACGATTCCTCGATATGGCTCAATGAAGCGTGCACGCTTTCCACATTGCGCGCCGCCTCCGTCACGCCCAGGGCCAGCGAGCTCATGCCGCGTGCGGCTTTTTCCGACTGTTCATTGATTTCGCGCACCATCACGCTGATTTCATCGGAAGCTTCCTTGGTGCGCTGCGCCAGTTGCCGCACTTCGCCGGCCACTACGGCAAAACCGCGGCCATGTTCGCCGGCGCGCGCCGCCTCGATGGCGGCGTTCAGCGCCAGCAGATTGGTGCGCGCGGAAATATCGGAAATGGCTTGCGTAAAACCGCTGATGCGTTTGGATTTTTCCTGCAAGCTCAGCATGGCGCTGGAAGCGCCCTGGGCTTCTTCGCGGGCGCTAATGATGCGCCGCAAACCCTGGTCCACTTCTGCCCGCGCCGCCACGCTTTCCACGCGCACGCCGGCAGCCACCTTGGCGGCCCGTTCCGCATTGGCGGCGATCTTTTCCGTCATCACGGCATTTTGTTCAGAACTGTCGGCGATGTCGCTGGCCGTCTGCACGTCGAGCTCCACCTTCTGTTTGACGGAATCGACAAAGTACGAGGTTTCCGCCGCGCCGATCATGATGGCGTCGATGGCATTGCCGACGGTGCCGGCGAACTGGAGTAAGTCTGACTCGCCGCGCGGGCGGCCGGCGAACGCCAGCAACGCGGCGCCGGTAACGGCAGCCACGCAGGCAATCAGATAGGGATATTCACCGCCGCCCAGCGCCAGCAGCAGAAAGACCAGGCAACAGGCCACGGCCATGGCCAGGATCGTGCATACAAAGAAACGCACCAGCTGATGCTGCAACTGCTTCATTTGTCCCCCGCTGCGAAAACCCGTCACGCCCCAGGCAGGGACGTGCCGTAACCGTATGCGGGGGGCACAATTGCCCGCCTTGCACCCTGAACTGACGTCTGCGCGTTGTTTCAGGCGGCTACCGGATAGCAGAATAGTAGTTCTACCCTACAACATTTGTTCCGATAGCTCAATCAGAAAAGTGGACCGGCTACACTTCGGTCACTTAATCGGCAGTTTAGTCGTGTTTTTGACCTCTTCCATGACGGCATAAGTGTGGGTTTCCCGCACACCCTTTTGCAACAGCGTCTTGCCCAGGAATTCGCGGTAAGCGGCCATATCCTTGACGCGCGCCTTGACCAGGTAATCGAAACCGCCAGCGACCATATGACATTCCAGTACCTCTGGAATGATTTGTACGCTATGCTTGAAGGCGTCGAACACTTCCGGTGTGGTGCGATCGAGCACGACTTCGATAAATACCAGCAACGACACGTCGAGCAACTGCGGGTTCAACTGAGCCGTATAGCCCATGATGTAACCGGATTCATGCAGCTTGCGCACGCGCTCCAGGCAGGCAGCCGGCGACAAGTTCACGCGCGCGGCCAGTTCCACATTGCTGATGCGTCCATCGCTCTGCAATTCCATCAAGATTTTCTTACTTATCTTGTCCAGCATTCGAACCACCCCCATATAAATATTATTTGGTTAAATTGTCGCATCAAAAACTATCTATTGCTAGTCCTCTGTATTACCAGAATTAATCCATAAGAATCCCCTTTACAATCGAATCATCTTAACGTTCGACTTTCTGTATTTTTTTGCACCAAAAAAGAGCAAAAAATACCGCAAGTTTCGTCTCCTTTTTCTTGTAAAGAGTTCCTATGCACCCTGCTGGTCCTTCGGCTTTTACCCCGATTCCATTTGCTGCGCTCCAGGCCGAAATCCTGCCCGAAGCGACGCCACAACGCGCCGCCATCACCGCTGCCTATAGGCGCGAAGAGGTTTCCGCCGTGCAGTGGCTGTTGCAACAAGTGCGCGCCAGCAGCACCGAAACGACGGCCGAAGGACAAGCGCTGGCGCACCGTCTGGTATCGAACGTGCGCCAAAAACGCACACGCGCGTCGGGTGTCGATGCACTGATGCATGAGTTCTCCCTGTCCTCGGAAGAGGGTGTGGCATTGATGTGTCTGGCCGAAGCGCTGTTGCGTATACCCGACACTCAAACGGCAGATCGCCTGATCGCCGACAAAATCAGCAAGGGCGACTGGCGCAAGCATCTGGGCGAATCGCCATCGCTATTCGTCAATGCGGCCACCTGGGGACTGTTGATTACGGGAAAATTGGTCAGTACCAGCAGCGAATCGGGCCTCGGTTCGGCCATGACCAAACTCATCGCCAAGGGCGGCGAGCCATTGATACGCAAAGGCGTCGATTTGGCCATGCGCATGCTGGGCAACCAGTTCGTGACGGGGCAAACCATCGAGGAAGCCTTGAAAAACAGCCGCGACAACGAAACACGCGGCTACCGTTACTCGTACGACATGCTGGGCGAGGCGGCGCTGACGGAAATCGATGCGGCCAACTACTATGCCTCGTATGAAACGGCGATCCACGCCATCGGCAAGGCATCGAATGGCCGCGGCATCCGGAATGGCCCCGGCATTTCCGTGAAACTGTCGGCCCTGCACGCGCGCTACAGCCGTGCCCAGCGCGCCCGCGTCATGGAAGAATTGTTGCCGCGCGTCAAAGCGCTGCTGTTGCTGGCAAAGCAGTACAACATCGGCTTCAACATCGATGCGGAAGAAACGGACCGTTTGGAACTGTCGCTGGACCTGATGGAGGCATTTGCTTTTGATACAGATTTGGCCGGCTTCGAAGGCATCGGCTATGTGGTCCAGGCGTATCAGAAACGTTGCCCGTTCGCCATCGATTACCTGATCGACCTGGCCCGCCGCAGCAACCGCAAGTTCATGGTGCGCCTGGTCAAGGGCGCGTATTGGGATGCGGAAATCAAACGTGCGCAAGTCGATGGCCAGGAAGGCTATCCCGTCTACACGCGCAAGGTTTACACAGACGTCTCCTACCTGGTGTGCGCGCAAAAACTGCTGGCCGCCAGCAGCCTGATCTACCCGCAATTTGCCACGCACAATGCGCAAACCTTGTCGACCATCTACACCTGGGCCAAGCGCGACGGTGTCGCCGACTACGAATTCCAGTGCCTGCACGGCATGGGCGAGACGCTGTACGACCAGGTTGTCGGCCCGGCCAACCTGGATAAACCTTGCCGCATCTACGCCCCTGTCGGCTCGCATGAAACCTTGCTGGCTTACCTGGTGCGCCGCCTGCTGGAAAACGGCGCCAACTCGTCGTTTGTGAACCAGATCGTCGACGAAAGCGTGGCCATCGATAGCCTGATCCGCGATCCACTGGAACTGGCGCGCCTGCAGGGTGGTTTGCCGCACCCGTCGATTCCCTTGCCGCTGGACATGTTTGGCAGCGAGCGCAAAAATTCCGCCGGTCTCGACCTGTCGAATGAAGACACCTTGCGCACCCTGGCCGTGGGCCTGGCGCAGCAGCACGAATGGCACGCTACGCCACTGATCGATGGCGCCGTCAGCCTGAATGCGCCCACGCAAACGCTGCACAACCCTGCCCGCCAGGACGATATCGTGGGCAAGGTCACGCAAGCGGGCCCGGCGGACGTGGAAACGGCCCTGGCCAGTGCCAGCGCGTATGCCATGGATTGGCAAAGCACGCAGCCGTCGCTGCGCGCGCAAGCGCTGCAGCGCGCCGCCGACCTGTTCGAGGAACACCATATCGAGCTGATGGCCCTGGCCGTGCGCGAAGCGGGCAAGTCGCTGCCGAACGCGATCGCGGAAATCCGCGAAGCCGTCGACTTCCTGCGCTACTACGCGGCGCAGGTCGAACACGCGCCCAACACCCTGGCACTCGGTCCCGTCACCTGCATCAGCCCGTGGAACTTTCCGCTGGCCATCTTTACGGGCCAGCTGGCCGCCGCCCTGGCAGCGGGCAACGTGGTGCTGGCCAAGCCGGCCGAGCAAACGCCGCTGATCGCCCACCGCGCCGTACAACTGCTGCATGCGGCAGGCGTGCCGCGCGGCGCGCTGCAATTCTTGCCAGGCAGCGGCGAGGTAGTCGGCGCCGGCCTGTGCAATGATGCACGCGTCAAAGGCGTGATTTTCACGGGCTCGACGGAAGTGGCGCAGTTGATCAATCGCCAGCTGGCTGCGCGCGCCGTGGCCGAGTCGATCGACATTCCCCTGATCGCCGAGACGGGCGGCCAGAACGCCCTGATCGTCGACTCGTCCGCCTTGCCGGAACAGGTGGTGCAGGATGTGATGTCGTCCGCGTTCGATAGCGCCGGCCAGCGCTGCTCGGCCTTGCGCGTGCTATTCCTGCAAACGGAAATCGCCGACAAGACCATCCATATGCTCAAAGGCGCCATGCAGGAATTGCGCGTCGGCAATCCTGACCACCTGGCCACTGATATCGGCCCCGTCATCGATGCCGAAGCGCAAGGTAATCTGCTGGCGCACATCAACAAGATGAAAACAGTGGCCATCGACCACTATTCGCTCGACTTGCCGACCGTTAATGGCACGTTTGTCGCACCGACCGTGCTGGAAATCAAGTCACTGGAGCAATTGACGCACGAAGTCTTCGGCCCCGTGCTGCACGTGATCCGCTACAAGCGCGCCGAATTGCCGCAATTGGTGCAATCGATCAATGACAGCGGCTACGGCTTGACCCTGGGCATCCATACGCGCATCGATGAAACCATCGACTTCATCACCAAGCGTGCGCATGTGGGCAATATTTATGTCAATCGCAATATCGTCGGCGCCGTGGTGGGTGTGCAGCCGTTCGGCGGCGAAGGCAAGTCGGGCACCGGGCCGAAGGCGGGCGGTCCTTTGTATCTGAAACGCTTGCAGCGCAATGCGCCAGCCGGTGCGCAGCACCAGCGCCAGGCGGCGCCGGCGCTCGACGCGCTGACCGTGTGGGCGAAGATGCATGGCCACGACAAGGTACAGCACCTGGCGCAGGAATACGCCCGCACGACCTTGCTGGGCAGCACCATCGTCTTGCCAGGCCCGACGGGCGAGCGCAACACCCTGAGCTTCGCCGCACGGGGCACCATCCTGTGTGCGGCGGCCACGACGGGTGTGCTGATGAATCAATTGGCGGCCGTGCTGGCCACTGGTAACCAGGCCCTGGTGCTGGCCCTGTCGCCAGCGCTGATTCCCAGCGATCTGCCGTCTGCATTGCAAGACCGCATTCAGGTGATCCACGATATCGCCTCGCTCAGGCATGACATCCACATCGCCATGATCGAGCCTGGCCTCGATAGCCAGCTCAAAGCGCTGCTGGCGGCCCGTGAGGGCGCCCTGGTGGGCACCATCGCGACGACCGAGGATGCAGTCATCCCCCTGTGGCGTCTGGTCGCTGAGCGGGCGCTGTGCGTGAATACGACGGCGGCGGGCGGGAATGCGAGTCTAATGATGCTGGGTGTCTAAAGGTTTTAAGATAAGTATTGGAATAGAAAATGGCAGAACCGCTGGTTCTGCCTTTTTTTTATGCACGCTTGAATACACTCAGCCAGCCAGGCGCTGGCACAGCTTTTGAATCACGGTAAACGCATAAGGCGAGGCGACGGTTTGCACAAAACGCATGAAGTCGACGGCCGCTTCTTCATTCGCGTTGTCGGAAATCGTGCGCATGACGGTAAACGGCACGCCCAGTTCAAAACACACTTGCGCCACGGCGGCGCCTTCCATTTCGAGCGCCAGCAAATCGGGCAAGTCCTGTTTCAACTGACGCACATGCGCGGCGCTGCTGATGAACTGGTCGCCGCTGGCAATCATGCCGCGGTGCACCTGTGCGTGCTGCAGCGCAAATTGCGCAATTTCCACGCCATGCAATACCTTCGCAAGGTCGTCGCGCAGGAAATCTTCTGCGGCAGCGGCCAGCTGTGAACTCAGTTCCAGGTCCGTGGCAAAGCGCTGCAGCCCCGTCAATGGCACTTCGAAGCGGGGAAACAGGGGCCGGGCATCCATGTCGTGCTGCAGCAACGCTTCGGCCACCACGATATCACCCACTTTCACGTTCTTATCTCCACTGCCAGCCACGCCCGTGAAGACGATGTGGGTAACTCCGTACTTTTCCACAAGGATAGAAGCTGTCATGGCAGCGGCAACCTTGCCCAGACGCGACAGGACGCACACAGCGTCGATATTCCACAGGGTTCCCAGGGTGTAGTCCCGCATGCCGTGCGAACGCTTCTGGGGGCCTTGCATGGCTTCTACCAGCCCCTGCTGTTCTTCGTGCAAGGCACTGATGATGCCTAAACGCATCTTTTTGCTTGAATTCATGCTTTTTTTACAGGGTTTTTAGGTTGGAAGACTTAAAAGACGGTGTTAACAGCCGTTTTGGCGACTTTTCCACCGTTCGCGTTTGTCTCTGTGTTTTAAATAAAGAGGTATACATAAAAATAGTAGTAATAGTAAACGCCTGTTTTTTTGTGGATAAGTCGGTATACCACCAAAGAATCATCAACTTAGCGTACAAAAAAGTACGCGCATAAACATTGTATCGAGATAGGACTTGTTTGGGATAAAAGTTCGCCTGTGGACAAAGAAGGAGTTTCCCCACATCTCATCCTGTGGATATGCAGGCACTTATCCACACCTGCGAGCCAAAAGCACCGTTTTTCTTGCCGTAGTGGTCAGTTTGTAGCGGGTCATGCGCGATGCCAGTGCCTGGCAATGCCTGTTGGCAAACCAGCGGCATGGTTTTGTCGCTGACGTTGGTGTCCAGGTGATTCCTGGAAGACGGTTTTGCAGTGAGCCGCGATGTTGCCGTGGGCATTTTTCTTGACGTTTTTTGTATGTTTTTTTGAAATATTCCCGGACTTCTGTTTTTTTTGTCGGTTTACAATAGATCTATATATAAAAATAGTAGTAATAGTAAACGCGCTTTTTTCTGTGGATAAGTCACTTTTTTTCAACAGGATCAAGCGTTTACGCTAAAAATAAAGCATGCATAATCGCTGTATCAGGCAAGGAGCAAAATTGTATAAAATGCGGGCCTGCGCATAACTTCGTGTTTACTCACAAGTCATCCTGTGGATATCAAGTGACTTATCCACAATCGTCTCAAATTCCCCCTGATTGATATCAAATTGCCGATTTGCCTGTAGGCCTGGCAGGACCGTTTGCATCTGTCTTTTGCAAAACGGTTTGGTAGTGCCGTGCGCGCGATACCGGCCGTGCCGCTTTTCGTCGCGTCTTGTTGGCCTGCTTTTTTTTTCTTGTGGAGCAAGTGTTTTTTTTGATGGCGCGTAGCGCAGAGGGGTGTGGACGCGAACAATGGCGAACAGGACAAAGTTCGCGTTGTCGGGTTTACCTTAACAAGCTTGTATACAAGCATAGTAATAGTAGTTAACGCGGACAACTTCTGTGGATAACTCTCAATTTATCCTTGTAAACAATCGCTTGGCGCGCGGATAAACGCTGAGTAAGCGCTGTATGCCGACAGGATGGTTTCTGGACAAAAAGAAGCGCCTGAAAAATTTTTTCGTTTACGCACATTTCGTCCCTGTGGATATCCATATGCTTATCCACAGCCTGTAGCCCTGTTTTCTTGTCTTTTTATCTGTCCGCTTGCAGCGCCAAAAATGCCTTACAGCACGATTAGTGTCGCCCTCGCATGGCACTGGTGGTAATCTCACTTGCGGCTCAGTAGCCATGCATGAACGAATACAGACTCTGGTAATGGGATGCGGCGGGGAGACACGCCGCGCGACCGTGCGACAGCACTCAAGACATACTTGAAGGAGCTTCATTGGAATCGGCAGGCGAATATGACTACATCATCGTTGGCGGCGGCACGGCAGGTTGCGTGCTGGCCAACCGGCTTACGCGCGACAAGGACGCCAGCGTCTTGCTGGTAGAAGCGGGCGGCAAGGACGATTACGTCTGGATCCACATCCCCGTCGGTTATCTGCATTGCATCGGCAATCCCCGCACGGACTGGCTGTATTCCACGCAAGCGGACGCCGGACTGGGCGGGCGCAGCCTGATTTATCCGCGCGGGAAAGTGCTGGGCGGCAGCTCTTCCATCAACGGCATGATCTATATGCGTGGCCAGGCGGGCGATTATGACCACTGGGCCGACCTGACGGACGACGCTTCCTGGCGCTGGGACAAAGTCTTGCCGCTGTTTAAACAAAGCGAGGATTATTACGGCGGCGCCTCGGAAAACCATGGCGCCGGCGGTGAATGGCGGGTGGAAAAACAGCGTCTGTCGTGGGATATCCTGAATGCGTTCCGCGATGCGGCGCAGCAAGTGGGCATCCCGAAAACCAGCGATTTCAATGGCGGCGACAACAGCGGCAGCGCGTATTTTGACGTCAACCAGCGCCGCGGCATCCGCTGGAATACCTCGAAAGCATTTTTGAAACCGGCTGCGCGCCGGCCCAATCTGACCATCATGACCGGTTGCCACGTGGAACGTTTGCTGCTCGAAGCGACGGACGCAGGGCCGCGCTGCACCGGTGTGGTATTTACGGGCGGCGGCACGCAATGGCAGGCCACCGCCAGGCGCGAAACCCTGCTGACGGCGGGCGCCATCGGTTCGCCGCAATTACTGCAATTGTCCGGTATCGGTCCGGCCGCCCTGCTGCAGCAGCACGGCATTGCGCCCGTGTTTGACGCGCCTGGCGTGGGCGGTAACCTGCAAGACCATCTGCAGCTGCGCATGGTGTTTAAAGTGCAGGGCGTCAAGACATTGAACATGCTGACTGGCAATTTGCTGGGCAAGATGCAGATCGGCTTGCAATATGCGCTATTCCAGAGCGGGCCCATGTCGATGGCGCCGTCGCAGCTGGGCGCATTTGCCAAGTCCGACCCGCAGCAAGCCACGCCGAACCTGCAATACCACGTGCAGCCGCTGTCGCTGGATAAATTTGGCGAGCCACTGCATGCGTTCCCCGCGTTTACGGCCAGCGTCTGTAATTTGCGGCCCACCTCGCGCGGGCGGGTAGACATCGCTTCCGCCGACAGTTATGCGGCGCCGAAGATTGCCCCCAACTATTTAAGTACGCCGCAGGACCGCGTCGTGGCGGCCGATGCCTTGCGCCTGACGCGGGCAATCGTTGCCGCGCCGGCCCTGAAGAAATTTTTGCCGGAGGAATACAAGCCAGGCCTGCAATTCCAGAGCGAGGAAGAGCTGGCGCAGGCGGCCGGCCAGATCGGCACCACCATCTTTCATCCGGTGGGCACTTGCCGCATGGGCTTGGCCAGCGACCCCTTGAGCGTCGTCGACAGCCAGCTGCGCGTGCTCGGCGTGGCTGGACTGCGCGTGGTCGACGCCTCCATCATGCCCTACATCACCTCGGGCAATACCAACTCGCCGACGGTGATGATTGCGGAAAAAGCGGCGCAAATGATACACGCGGCCTGGAAATAAGCAGGCTCAAATGTGAGTTTGCGCCATTCGGGCCGCCGCAAAATCCCCGTAGTTATACTGTATTGTGCGTTAAATTTAAGTTGTGTATTATAAAAATGACTAAGTAGTGCAAAAAGTACAACTAGGAGACACGATGTCAAACGTAATCTTGGAAACAAGAAATTTGACCAAGGAATTCAAGGGCTTCACCGCTGTCAGCGATGTCAACTTGAAAGTAGAGCGGGGCCACATCCACGCCTTGATCGGTCCGAACGGCGCCGGCAAGACCACGTGTTTCAACTTGCTCACTAAATTCCTGGTCCCTACTTCCGGACAGATCCTGTTCAATGGGAAAGATATCACTGCCGCCAAGCCGGCCCAGATCGCCCGTATGGGCGTGATCCGCTCATTTCAGATTTCCGCCGTTTTCCCCCATTTGTCCGTGCTGCAGAATGTACGCATCGGCTTGCAGCGCCAGCTAGGCACCTCGTTTCACTTCTGGCAAAGCGAACGCGCCCTAAACCAGCTCAATGACCGCGCCATGGCCTTGCTGGCTGAAGTCGATTTGACGGAGTTTGCCGACACCATCACGGTCGATATGCCGTATGGACGCAAACGGGCGCTGGAAATCGCCACCACGCTGGCGATGGAACCGGAAATGATGCTGCTCGACGAACCCACGCAAGGCATGGGCCACGAGGACGTGCACCGCGTCACGGAACTGATCAAGAAGGTCTCGGCCGGGCGCACTATTTTGATGGTGGAGCACAATATGAACGTGGTGTCGGGTATCTGTGACAAAATTTCCGTGCTGCAACGCGGCGCCATGCTGGCCGAAGGCACTTACGCGGAAGTGTCGCGCAATCCGCAGGTGATGGAAGCATACATGGGCACGACCCAGGCCGAACTGGAAGGGGCGCATTGATGGCGGCTACTAACAAGGCACCGGCGCTGGAAATTGCACAACTGCATACCTGGTATGGCGAATCGCACATCTTGCATGACGTCAATTTGACGGTGCAGCAGGGCGAAGTGGTGACTTTGCTGGGCCGTAATGGCGCCGGCCGCACGACCACCTTGCGCGCCATCATGGGCTTGACGGGCGCACGCACGGGTTCCATCAAGGTCAACGGCGTCGAAGCGATCGGTTTGCCTACGCACAAGATCGCCCACCTGGGCATCGGCTATTGTCCCGAGGAGCGCGGCATTTTTTCATCGCTGTCGACCGAAGAAAATCTGATGCTGCCGCCCACCCTGGCCAGCGGCGAGAAGGGCATGTCTGTGGAGGAAATCTACGCCATGTTCCCGAACCTGCAGGAGCGCCGCCACAGTCAGGGTACGCGCCTGTCGGGTGGCGAACAGCAGATGCTGGCCGTGGCGCGCATCTTGCGCACGGGCGCGCGCCTGCTGCTGCTCGATGAAATTTCCGAAGGCCTGGCGCCCGTCATCGTGCAGGGCCTGGCGCGCATGATCACCACCCTGAAGGCGAAGGGCTACACCATCGTCATGGTAGAACAGAATTTCCGGTTTGCCGCACCGCTGGCGGACCGGTTTTATGTGATGGAGCACGGTCAGATCGTCGAGACTTTTGCTGCATCCGAACTGGAGGCCAAGATGCCGGTATTGACCGAGCTGCTTGGCGTGTAGTCCCATGTAGTACCCGTCATCGTCCAGCAATCGTCTGAATAGCACACAATAATCCCAACGGAGACACTATGAAACGTAACGCTATCGCCATTGCCACCGCCACCCTGTGTACCCTGTCTGCACTGGGCTTTTCCGCTGCGGCGCACGCCCAGGTATCGGGCGACACCATCAAGATTGGCTTTATTTCCGACATGTCGGGCGTGTACTCCGACGTCGACGGTTTAGGGGGCGCGGAAGCCATCAAGATGGCCATCGCCGATGCTGGCGTCGTGCTGGCTGGAAAAAAAGTGGAATTCATTTCCGCCGACCATCAAAACAAGGCCGACATCGCCGCCTCGAAGGCGCGCGAATGGTTCGACCAGCAGGGCGTCGACATGCTGATCGGCGGCACCAATTCCGGCGCCAGCCTGGCCATGGCCAAGGTGGCGGCGGAAAAGAAAAAGATCTTCATCGCCATCGGCGCCGGTTCCTCGCGCCTGACGAATGAAGAATGCACGCCGTACACCGTGCATTACGCCTACGACACGGTGGCGCTGGCGCGCGGCACGGGCGGCACCATCGTCAAGCAGGGCGGCAAGAGCTGGTATTTCATGACGGCCGACTATGCGTTTGGCCATTCGCTGGAAAAAGACACGGCCGAGGTCGTCAAGGCGGCCGGCGGCAAGGTGTTGGGCAGCGTCAAGCATCCGCTGGGCGCTTCCGACTTTTCCTCGTTCCTGCTGCAGGCGCAAGCGGCCAAGCCGCAAATCCTGGGCCTCGCCAATGCCGGTGGCGACGCCATCAACAGCATCAAGGCGGCCAACGAGTTCGGCTTGACGAAATCCATGAAGCTGGCCGGCTTGTTGATCTTCATCAATGACATTCATTCGCTGGGCTTGAACCTGACGCAAGGCATGTACCTGACGGACGGCTGGTACTGGGACTTGAATGCGGAAACGCGCGCCTGGTCGAAGCGCTACTTCGCCAAGATGAAGAAGGAGCCGTCGATGCTGCAGGCGGCCGACTATTCGGCCGCCGCCAATTACCTGAAAGCCGTCAAGGCGGTCGGCACGGACGACACGGAGAAGGTCATGGCCTACCTGAAAAAGACCAAGATCAACGACATGTTCACCCAGAATGGCGAAGTGCGTCCCGATGGCCGCATGGTGCACGATATGTACTTGATGGAAGTGAAGAAGCCGTCCGAATCCAAATACCCATGGGATTACTACAAGGTGGTAGCCACCGTGCCCGGCGCGCAAGCGTACGTGACCAAGGCGGAATCGAAGTGTTCGCTGTGGAAGTAACGCTGTAGTAACACCTACGGATTGCCCGCCTGTGCGCGGGCAGTCTGTCCTGCACGCTCTTCGCTCGCAGGGTTCGCCTTGCGTCGCCGTGCCAGTGAGCGGCGGCGTATTTCCCTTGATACCACACCGTCACCCGGCGGTGCTTTTTATACTGTGATGCCATGGAAATTTTCGGCGTTCCATTACAAGCGATGATGAGCCAGCTGCTGCTGGGCCTCGTCAACGGCTCGTTCTATGCCATGTTGTCCCTCGGTCTGGCCGTCATTTTCGGCTTGCTCAACGTTATTAATTTCTCGCACGGCGCCATGTACATGATGGGCGCCTTTTTGGCCTGGATGGGCCTCAGCTATTTCGACATCAATTACTGGGCCATGCTGGTCATCGCGCCTGTCCTGGTTGGCCTGTTCGGCATCCTGATCGAAAAGACCATGCTGCGCTGGCTGTACAAGCTTGACCACCTGTATGGCTTGCTGTTGACCTTCGGCATCACCCTGATCATGGAAGGCGTGTTCCGCTCGTTCTACGGCGTCTCGGGCCAGCCGTATGCGGTGCCCGAAGCGCTGGCCGGCGCGACGGACCTGGGCTTCATGATCCTGCCAAACTACCGCGCCTGGGTGGTGGTCGCCTCGCTGTCGATTTGCCTGGCAACCTGGTTCGTCATCGAGAAAACCAAGCTGGGCGCCTACCTGCGCGCTGGCACGGAAAACCCGAAACTGGTGGAAGCGTTCGGCATCAACGTGCCGCTGATGGTCACGCTGACGTTCGGCTTCGGCGTGGCGCTGGCCGGTTTCGCCGGCGTGCTGGCCGCGCCCATCATCCAGGTGTCACCGTTGATGGGCTCGAACCTGATCATCGTCGTGTTTGCCGTGGTGGTGATTGGCGGCATGGGTTCCATCATGGGCTCCATCCTGACGGGCCTGGGCCTGGGCGTGATCGAAGGCCTGACCCGCGTGTTCTACCCGGAAGGCTCGGCCACCGTGGTCTTCGTGGTGATGGTCATCGTGCTGCTGCTGCGTCCCGCCGGCCTGTTCGGCAAAGAAAAGTAATTCTCATCAGTCATGTATTGGAGCTACCACGATGAATAAGAATGTAGGCTACGCCATCGCCTTGCTGCTGGCATTGGCCGCCCCGTTTTACGGCTATCCCGTCTTCCTGATGAAGTTGCTGTGCTTTGCCCTGTTTGCCTGCGCCTTCAATTTGCTGATCGGCTACACGGGCTTGCTCTCGTTTGGCCACGCTGCCTTCTTTGGTGGCGCCGGCTATGTCACCGGCTATGTGCTGCGCACCTGGGGCTGGCCGACGGAACTGGGACTGCTGGCCGGCGTCGCCACGGGCGCCTTGCTGGGCCTGCTGATGGGCGGCCTGGCAATCCGCCGCCAGGGCATCTACTTTACGATGATCACCCTGGCGCTGGCGCAGATGGTGTATTTCCTCGCCTTGCGCCTGCCGTTCACGGGTGGCGAAGATGGCTTGCAGGGTGTTCCACGTGGAACCTTGCTGGGCATGATCGATCTGGGCAACGACACCGTCTTGTACTATGTTGTGCTGGCCATCTTCATCGCCGGCTTCGCCCTGATCGTGCGCACCATCCACTCGCCGTTCGGACAAGTGCTCAAAGCGATCAAGGAAAATGAACCGCGTGCCATTTCGCTCGGTTACGACGTCAACAAGTACAAGCTGATGGCCATCGTGCTGTCCGCCTCGCTGACCGCGCTGGCCGGTGCCACCAAGACGCTGGTGCTGGGCTTTGAAACCCTCACCGACGTCTACTGGGGCATGTCAGGCCTGGTCGTGCTGATGACCCTGGTGGGCGGCATGGGCACCCTGGCCGGCCCCATCCTCGGCGCCGTGCTGATCATCGCGTTGGAAAACAAGCTGGGCGATGTGGGCACTTTTCTCGCTACCCACACCGGCATCGAGTGGTTCAGTACGCTGGGTGAATCGGTGGGCATCGTCACCGGCATCATCTTCGTCATTTGCGTGCTGATGTTCCGGCGCGGCATTGTCGGCGAAGCCATCGCCCGTTTCGGCGGCAGGACGGCCAAAGCCGCTGTCTGAGTTTCCAGCAACGCCGGACTGCCAGTCCGGCGTTTTTCATTGTGCGTCCAGTGTTACCTCAACGGAGAGAACCACCATGCAAACGACGATCACGCGCGCGGGCGGCAGCCTGTGCACCTTGCTGGCATTGACAGCCTGCGGCAGCAACCATGCACCGGAAGAACTGAACCAACTGCCCGC
Organism: Janthinobacterium woesei; assembly: GCF_051380875.1. Classification (NCBI taxonomy): domain Bacteria; kingdom Pseudomonadati; phylum Pseudomonadota; class Betaproteobacteria; order Burkholderiales; family Oxalobacteraceae; genus Janthinobacterium; species Janthinobacterium woesei. The sequence continues at coordinate 196,091 of NZ_JBNYXW010000003.1, read as the reverse complement.
TTACCTGGGCAGCATCACGCAGGCAGACTATGACGGCAAGAGCAACGATTTGTTGACGGCCGGCCTGGGCAAGACGGGACTGGCTGCAGCGGCTCCCGCGTATGCCAATGCAGACCAGCCGACGCCGCAAGAGTTGCGCCGCAACGCCATCCACGCCAATTACCGTGCCGTGCTCGACATCGGCGCCAACAGCGGCTACGGCACGCTGTACGGGCCAAATGTCGATAGCAGCGGCAATGTGGGCGCGGGCGAAGGGCTCATAGGCGGCAGCGAATACATCGCCTATGCCGATGATGGCACGGGCAAGAAAAACGTCACCCTGATGGTGCAGATACCTGCCAGCTTCGATCCCGAGCGCGCCTGCATCGTCACGGGCACGTCGAGCGGCTCGCGCGGCATCTACGGCGCCATTGGTAGTTCCGGCGAATGGGGCTTGAAAAAAGGCTGTGCCGTGGCGTATGCCGACAAGGGCTCCGGCACGGGACTGTATGTGTTCGAAGATGACAGCGTCAACTTGCAAAACGGCCAACGCGCCGGCAGAGCCGCTGCCGCCAAGAACGCCATCTTCGCACCGGACTTGAGCGACGCCGAGCGGCTGGCCTTTGCCACCGCCAACCCGAACCGCATCGCCTTCAAGCATGCGCACTCGCAGCAGAACCCGGAAAAGGATTGGGGCAAGGCAACCTTGCAGGCCGTCGAGATGGCCTATTACGTCTTGAACGAACGCTATGGCGTGCTGGCGCGCGACAGTAGCAAGCACCTGGTGCGCCTGACGCCAAAGAACACCATCACCATTGCCTCGAGCATTTCCAACGGCGCCGGCGCGGCGCTGCTGGCGGCAGAACAAGATACCAAAGGCTTGATCAGCGGCGTTGCCGCCAGCGAGCCACAAGTCCAGCCTGCCGCATCGATTGCCTACAGCGTGCGCCAGGGCGGGGTGGCAGTGGCCGGTCCCGGCCGTGCGCTGTTCGACTATGCGACCTATGCGGCGCTGTATCAACCGTGCATCGCGTCAGTGGCCGGCAGTGCGGGACGCTGCACGGCGCTGGCCGCCAAGGGCCTGCTCACTGGTGCCGACCTGGCGGCGCAGCAGGCGGACGCGAAAAAGCGCTTGCAAGCCTATGGCTGGTTGCCGGAGTCCGATGCACTGCAGGCTGCGCATGCGGGCACGAATATTTTAGTAGCTGTCACGTATGCCTATGCCTACGGCAAGTTTTCCGTGACAGATAAAGTGTGCGGGTTCAGTTTTGCCCAGACGGACGGGACAGGCAATCCGACACCGTTGACCTCGGCGCAAAAGGCGGCCAGCTTTGCCGCGCAAAACGGCATCCTTGGCAGTGTCTTCTACGAGAACAGCGTCGGCGGGGCGAAGGTCTATACAGCGGGGGTGTCGCCATCGAACACGCTGGCGGACCAGTCACTCGATGGTTTCCTGTGCCTGCGCAGCCTGGCGACGGGACAGGATAGTGTCAGTGGCAGCGCCCTGCAGGGCGCGCTGGCCGCGCAGAGTGCCAGGGTGCGCGCCGGCATGGTCGAGGTGCAGGTCAGCGGTAAATTGAATGGCAAGCCGGCCATCATCGTGCAGGGCCGTAGCGATACCTTGATTCCCGTCAATCATGCCTCGCGCGCGTATCTGGGGCTGAACGCCGCGGTCGAAGGGGCAAACAGCAAGTTGCGCTATATCGAGGTGACCAATGCCAACCACTTCGATTCCTTCAGCAGCGCCTTGCCGACTTTGATCGTGCCCCTGCACGTATACCTGAACCGTGCGCTCGATGCCATGTATGCGCACTTGAAAACCGCGCAAGCCTTGCCGCCATCACAAGTGGTGCGCACGCTGACGCGGGCCGATGCCACGACGGCGATCACGAATGTCAACCTGCCGCCGATTGCAGCGGCACCTGTGCCGGGCAACCTGATCAATGTGACGGGAACGGTGGTGGACGTGCCGAACTAGCTTGCTGTCGTGTCTGCCACGCGAGCCACGTGTTTCACGTGGCTTTTTTATTACAGGGCCGCCGCATAGATGGCACGCGCATCATGGCGCGTGACGGCACGGGGATTATTGCTCAGCAAGCGCGTCTGCAGCATGGCTTCGTCGGCCAGGCGGTCCAGGTCACTGGCGGCGATGCCTACTTCGCGCAGGGTGCGCGCGATGCCGGTGGCAAGCGCCATGTCTTGCATGGCGTCGATCAGGACGTTCGCCCGCGCCTCGTCGCTGCCTGTGATGCCGGGCTGGAGAAGGGTGGCCAGCTCCGCATACAGGGGAGCGGCGTGGGACAGGTTAAAACGCAGTACATGCGGCAGCACCAGCGCATTCGACAGTCCATGTGGCACGTGGAACAGGCCGCCGATGGGATAGGCGAGGGCGTGCACGGCGGCGACGGGTGCATTCGAAAACGCCTGGCCGGCCAGCATGGCGCCCAGCAGCATGGCCTGGCGTGCTGGCAAGTTGGCGCCATCGTTGCATGCCGGGATGAGATTGGCGGACAGCAGCGACAGCGCCTGCTTTGCCAACATGTCGGACAAGGGATTCTTGTGCAGGCGGCTGGTGTAGGCTTCGATCGCATGCACCATGGCATCGATGCCAGTGGTCGCCGTGATCGCAGGCGGCAAGCCCAGGGTCAGGCTGGCGTCGAGGATGGCCAGGTCCGCATATAGTTGCGGTGCAACCACGCCCAGCTTGGTGGTGGCTCCCGTGGTGACGATGGCGATGTTGCTCACTTCGGAGCCGGTACCTGCCGTGGTCGGCAATTGCACCAGCGGCAGACGCTGACCGTGGACTTTGCCGATGCCATACAGCTGCGCCAGTTCCTGGCGACCGGGTGCCAGCACGGCGATCAGCTTGGCCACGTCCAGTGAGCTGCCGCCGCCTAGACCAATGATGAGTTCCACGTGAAACATCTGCGCCATCGCCACCCCGGCGTGCACGACGGCTTCCGCTGGATCGGCTTGCACCTCGGAAAATACATGCACCTCGATCCCTGCCGCCCGCAGGCTGCGCAGGGGAGCGTCGGCCAGGCCCGTGCGCAAAAAGCCCGCATCGGTGACGAGGAGGGCGCGGCGGACAAACGGGAAGTGGTGGCCGATGTGCGGACCAAGCTGAGCGGTAGCGCCTGCTTCAATGATCAAATGGGGCACGGTGCGAAACTGGAAGGCGGACATGCATACTCCTGTCAGTAGGGACAGGGATAAGCTTACTCCGCTTTACCGTACGGTGCATGTTTCACGTGGAACCAATTTCCCGCAGCAACAGGCTGGCCAGCACGCTGAGAAAACCCATCACGGCCCAGAAGCATGGACACGATACCGACCTGGATGCCGACGAGGATAAACAGCCGGACGGGAAAGTAGTTTTCAAGGAGCATGGGAATCCTGTGCAGTGCAGTGAAATGCTGGACAAGGAGGTAGCGCGGCGGACGTGCTTGCGCCCGGCGCTACCTCGTTCAGTTTGATTAATGTGCGGAGGACATCTTCATCAGCACGATGCCGCAGACGATGAGGATGGCGGCGCAAACGCGCATAAAGCTCAGCTGTTCGCCCAGGGCAACGATACCGACGATGAAGGCGCCGATGGCACCGATGCCGGTCCAGATGGTGTAGGCCGTACCCAGCGGAATGCTGCGCATGGCAAATGACAGCAAGCCGAAGCTGGCGATCATCATGACGAGCGTAACCAGGGAGGGGATAGGTTTGCTGAAGCCCTCGGAGAGCTTCATGGAATATGCCCAGACGACTTCAAAAATACCGGCGATGAATAAGAGTATCCAGACCACAGTGGCTCCTTGTGCAGAGCGGGCCGTCCCGGTGTGTTCCCATGGTGGGGGAGGCCGTCCTCCAGAGCATCGTTCCCTTGGGCACAGGCGTGGCCACGGTTGCGAACGATGCAGCAATTGTAGCGAAAAATGGCCACGACGGCTATAGCGCTGGCGCCCTGCCAGCCACGGGCGCCACAGCATGATTGTGTTTCACGTGGAACAAAATGGGCTGTTCCGCACGGCTTGCTGAGTAAAAATTAAGCAAAATATGGCCTGTGGAAGGTTGCGCCTGCAAAAAGACTCTATAATCGGAGCTCAATCCTCGCATTTTTACTCGCACTGTTACCTATTAATCATGTTATTTCCTACAGAATTCGACGTCATCGTTGTCGGTGGTGGTCACGCCGGTACCGAGGCGGCCCTCGCTTCGGCCCGCATGGGGCAGAAGACGCTTTTGCTCACGCATAATATTGAGACACTGGGCCAGATGTCGTGCAATCCCTCCATCGGTGGCATCGGCAAGGGCCACCTGGTCAAGGAGGTCGATGCCATGGGCGGTGCGATGGCGATTGCCACCGACGAGTCCGGCATCCAGTTTCGTATCCTCAATTCCTCGAAAGGCCCGGCAGTTCGCGCCACGCGCGCCCAGGCCGACCGCATTCTCTACAAGGCTGCCATCCGCTCGCGCCTGGAAAACCAGCCCAACCTGTGGCTGTTCCAGCAAGCTGTGGATGATCTGATCGTCGAAGGCGACCGGGTCGTCGGCGCCGTGACGCAGATCGGCTTGAAATTCCTCTCCCGCGCCGTCGTGTTGACGGCCGGTACCTTCCTCGATGGCAAGATCCACGTGGGCCTGAATAACTACTCGGCCGGCCGCGCCGGCGACCCGCCTGCCATTTCCTTATCAAGCCGCTTGAAAGAACTGAAGCTGCCGCAGGGCCGCTTGAAAACGGGCACGCCGCCGCGCATCGATGGCCGCACGATCGACTTTTCCGTGATGCAAGAGCAGCCGGGCGACCTCGATCCCGTACCCGTCTTCTCGGTGATGGGCAACACATCCATGCATCCGCGCCAGGTGCCGTGCTGGGTCACGCACACGAACGCACAGACGCATGACATCATCCGCGCCGGTCTCGACCGCAGCCCCATGTACACGGGCGTGATCGAGGGCGTTGGCCCCCGTTATTGCCCGTCGATCGAAGACAAGATCCACCGCTTCGCGGGCAAGGAATCGCACCAGATCTTCCTCGAACCGGAAGGCTTGACGACGCATGAATTCTATCCGAACGGCATTTCCACGAGCCTGCCATTCGACGTGCAGATCGCCCTGGTGCAGTCGATGAAGGGCATGGAAAACGCCCATATCCTGCGCCCCGGCTATGCCATCGAATATGACTATTTCGACCCGCGCGGCTTGAAAGCGTCGCTGGAAACGAAGGCCGTGGCGGGCCTGTTCTTCGCCGGCCAGATCAACGGCACCACCGGCTACGAAGAAGCGGCTGCGCAAGGCATGCTGGCGGGCCTGAATGCAGCCTTGTTGACGCAGGACAAGGACGCCTGGGTACCCGGCCGCTCCGAGGCTTACCTGGGCGTGCTGGTCGACGATTTGATCACCCAGGGCGTGCAGGAACCGTACCGCATGTTTACCAGCCGCGCCGAGTACCGTTTGAGCCTGCGCGAAGACAATGCCGACATGCGCCTGACGGAAATCGGCCGCAGCCTGGGTTGCGTGGGCGACGCCCAGTGGCAAGCGTTCGAGATCAAGCGCGAAGCGGTGGCGCTGGAATTGCAGCGCCTGCGTTCCACGTGGGTCAATCCACGCATCCTGGCGGCCGCCGAATCGGAGCGTATCGTTGGCCAGGCCATCGAGCGCGAATACTCGCTGGCGGACTTGCTGCGCCGCCCGAACGTCACCTATGACACCTTGATGAGCATGACGGGCATCGAAGGCCAGGCCCTGGCCGGCCCCGGCGTGATTGACCCCGCAGTGCGCGAGCAGGTGGAAATCCAGCTCAAATATGCGGGCTATATCGAGCGCCAGAGCAAGGAAATCGAGCGCCACGAACACTATGAAAACCTGGCTTTGCCCGAGGGTTTTAACTATCTGGATATCGGTGCGCTGTCGATCGAAGTGCGGCAAAAACTCGACAAGCAGCGCCCTGAAACGCTGGGCCAGGCATCGCGCATTTCTGGCGTGACGCCAGCGGCAATTTCGCTGCTGCTGGTCCATTTGAAAAAGCGCGGCTTCGGTGGCGCGCAAACGCAGACTTTAAAGGATGAGGTTGTTGAATGAAGCAGTTTGACCGGGCCGCACTGGCCCTGATCTTGAATGAAGGAATCGCCGCGCTGGAGCTGGACTTGAGCGCGGATCAGTCGGAAAAACTGCTCGATTACCTGGCCTTGCTGGCCAAATGGAATAGCGTGTACAACCTGACATCGGTGCGTGATCCGCTGCAGATGCTGACCTTGCATGTGCTCGATTCGCTGGCGGCCATTCCCGCCTTCGCCGACGCGAAAAACGTGCTCGACGTGGGTGCCGGCGGCGGCTTGCCAGGCATGGTATTGGCCATCGCGCGGCCCGATGTGAAGGTATCGATGATCGATACGGTGCATAAGAAGACGGCATTTTTGACGCAAGTGAAGGCCGAACTGGGCCTGGCCAACGTTACCGTGTACACCAAACGCGTTGAACAGCTGGAAGTGCAGCAGAAATTCGACGTGATCACCTCGCGCGCCTTTGCCGACCTGTCCGATTTCGTCAACTGGTCGAACCACGTGCTGGCAGAGGGCGGTCAATTCATCGCCTTGAAAGGGGTGGCACCACCAGACGAGAGAGAGAGACTGCCGGCAGACTGGCAAGTGACGCAATTATGGCCTATCCAGGTGCCAGGGCTAAATGCAGAGCGCCATCTGGTATTTATAGCAAGAATTTAAAAGATGAAAAATTAAACGATATAAATCGTATAAATAGTTTATACGGTATAAATTATATAAACCGTATAAACGATTTATATCGTATAAATGAAATAAACAGTATAAATCGTTTCGGTGAAATGCCGGGGCGCACGATGAAGTTTGCATCTCTTTACAACTAGAAGATACATGGCCAAAATTTTTTGTGTAGCAAATCAAAAGGGTGGTGTTGGTAAAACCACAACAAGCGTCAACCTCTCCGCCGGTCTGGCCAAGTTGAACCAGCGCGTGCTGCTGGTCGACCTCGATCCGCAAGGAAATGCGACCATGGGCGCCGGCATCAACAAGGCCGGCTTGAAGGCGTCCACCTATGAAGTGATGCTGGGCGAGTCCGATGTCAAAACGGCACGCCAGCGTTCAGAGGCGGGACGCTTCGATGTCTTGCCGTCGAACCGCGAGCTGGCCGGCGCCGAAGTGGAGATGGTCGAGCTGGACAATCGCGAGCGCCGTCTGAAAGATGCGCTGGCCGAAGTGGACAGCGAATATGACTTCATCCTGGTTGATTGTCCACCGGCACTATCGATGCTGACCCTGAACGGCCTGTGCGCCGCGCATGGCGTGATCATCCCGATGCAGTGCGAGTACTACGCATTGGAAGGCTTGTCCGATCTGGTCAACACCATCAAGAAGGTGCATGCCAACCTGAACCCGGATCTGAAGATCATCGGCTTGCTGCGCGTGATGTTCGATCCACGCATGACATTATCACAACAAGTGTCGGCCCAGCTGGAACAGCACTTTGGCGACAAGGTCTTCAAAACCATTATCCCGCGCAATGTGCGCCTGGCCGAAGCGCCATCGTACGGCTTGCCCGGCGTGACCTTCGATCCCAGCTCGAAAGGTGCCCAGGCGTATATCGCCTTCGGCGCCGAAATGGTGGAACGCATCAAACATATGTAAACAAGAGGCAAGCGCCATCAGTAATATGATGTAAGCGCTTACTTCGAAAACACGATTAGGACAGCATGGCTACGAAAAAACTAAAAGGACTGGGTCGCGGACTCGACGCCCTGTTGGGCGGCGGCGGCGACTTCACCAGTTCCGAGCAACATCAACCCTCCAGCTTGCCCGTGTCACAAATGCAAGCCGGCAAATACCAGCCACGCACGCGCATGGACGAGGGGGCCTTGAATGAGCTGGCCGCCTCGATCAAGGCGCAAGGGCTGATGCAGCCGATCCTGGTGCGCCCGATCGGGCAGGACACCTTGAGCGGACTTGTTAAATATGAAATTATCGCCGGTGAGCGCAGGTTCCGTGCTTCGCAACTGGCCGGCCTGACGGACGTGCCGGTACTGGTGCGCGATGTGGATGACCTGGCGGCCGCTGCCATGGCGCTGATCGAGAACATCCAGCGCGAAGACTTGAACCCGCTGGAAGAAGCGCAGGGCATCCACCGCCTGATCGCCGACTTCAGTTTTACGCATGAGCAAGCGGCCACTGCGCTGGGACGCTCGCGCAGCGCTGTCTCGAACCTGTTGCGTCTGATGAACCTGGCCAGCCCCGTGCAGACCATGCTGATGGCCGGCGATATCGACATGGGCCATGCGCGCGCCTTGCTGGCCGTCGACGCGGCCAGCCAGATCAACCTGGCGAACCAGGTCGTGGCCAAGCGCTTGTCGGTGCGCGAGACGGAAAAGCTGGTGACTCGCACGGCCGAGGAAGCGGCTAACCCGGTCGCGCCGCGGCAAAAGGAAAAGTCGGGTGATATTGCGCGCCTGGAAGAAGAGCTGTCCGACGCTCTTGCCACGCCCGTCATTTTCAAGATGGGCAACAAAGGCCGTGGGCAATTGGTGATCGATTTTGCGGATCTTGACGTGCTCGATGGTTTGCTGACCCGTTTGCGTGGTTAAATAGCAAGCTGCAAAGACAGGGGGAGAATCGCGATCTAGACAGGCAGTCAACGCTTTCCAGGCGCATCGCGTGATCGCTTGATAACATGGCTGGAAGCGGCCAGGCAAGCGACTTTGCCATATATCGGTGCAAATGGCAGCGAATAGTCGGTAAAGCGTCAGTTTCGCGCAGCAATTGCCCTGCTGCGGTGCAGCAACGTTTGACTCCATAGATCAAAGCCAACTATAATCCCGTGTCTTTGCGTGTGTCGATTTTTCTGGGAACTTGGTAATTGAGTGATTCACAACAAAATATTGCCAAACCAGTCTACAAAGTAGTTGCTTTGCAGCTAGCAATCGCTATCAGTTTTGCAACGGTCACCCTGTTTTTTGGTGGCAGTGTCAGAGGTTGGTCCGCCGCATACGGCGGCGCTATCGCAGTCATCGGTAGCCTGGTATATGCCATGTTGGTGGTTCGCGGTTCTAGCGATGCCAACAAGGCATTCCGGGCGCATTTGCGCGCAGAAGTGGTGAAAATATTTATCACAGCGGTGCTGTTTGTATTGGCACTGGTGTTGTTTCAGTCGGCCGCCTGGTTATGGCTGATCTTGGGTTTCGCGGTGGCAACCTTAGCATACTGGTTTTCATTGCTCGCTGTTTAATCATTGGTTTTGGGGCCTGTTGTGCTCTGGAACGACAAATCTAAATTCATTATGACCACAGAACACGCTATTGAAGCGGGCCATGCTGCCCCGGCCAACGCCACAGAATACATCAGCCACCACCTATCCCACTTGAAAAGTGCGGATGGCGCTTATAACCTGGATACCTTCTGGGTCTCGGCTATCCTGGGTTTTGTTTTTCTTGCCGTTTTCTACATGGCATCGCGCCGCGCGACCGCCGGTGTCCCTGGAAAGTTGCAAAATTTCGTCGAAATGATCATGGAAATGGTCAATGAAACTATTAATGGGGCCTTTCACGCAAAAAGCAAGATCATCGCGCCGCTGGCCATCACGATTTTTGTCTGGGTCTGGCTGTTGAACGCGATGGACTTCCTGCCGGTTGACTTGCTGCCGATGATTTTGAGCTGGTTTGGCGTGCACAAGCTGCGCGTTGTAGCAACGGCCGACGTGAATCACACCTTCGCCATGTCGTTCTCGGTGGTGCTGTGCATTATCGCTTTCTCGATCAAGGCCAAGGGCCTGGGCGGCTGGATCAAGGAATTGTTCACGGCGCCGTTCCATGCAAGCGGCATCATCGGCACGATCTTGCTGGCCCCTGTCAATTTCTTGCTGCAAATGGTTGAGCTGGTTGCAAAACTGATCTCCCTGTCGCTGCGACTGTTCGGCAATATGTATGCCGGCGAACTGATTTTCATCTTGATCGCGTTGTTGCCTTGGTGGGCACAGTGGGCGTTGGGTGGTCCATGGGCAATTTTCCATATCTTGATTGTAACTTTGCAAGCTTTTGTGTTTATGGCGTTGACGGTTGTGTATCTGAGCCTCGCGGTTGAGAAGCATTAATCATTAACTTTATATTTTGTTTTTTTAGTATCTTTCGTTTTTAAATTTAGGAGAATTTTATGCAAGCTCTGATCGCACAAGTACAAAGCATGACCGTTCTGGCAGCAGCAATCATCATCGGCCTGGCCGCAATCGGCACCGCTCTGGGCTTCGCTATCTTGGGTGGCAAATTCCTGGAAGCTTCGGCACGTCAACCAGAACTGATGCCACAACTGCAAACCAAACTGTTCGTTATCGCTGGTCTGCTGGATGCCATCTCGATGATCGGCGTTGGTATCGCTCTGCTGTACACGTTCGCTAACCCGTTCCTGTCCGCTCTGACGGCTGTTGCTCAGTAATTCGCTCCAACCCTAGGAGAAACTTTTAGTTAGGAGCAAAGGTATGGACATCAATATGTCGCTCATCGGCCAGATGATCACCTTCGCGGTGTTGGTCTGGTTCTCGATGAAGTTCGTATTTCCAGCGCTGAACACAGCGTTGGATGAGCGTGCCAAACGAATCGCGGATGGATTGGCTGCGGCCGATCAAGGTCAGGCTTCGATGGCTGTCGCTGAAAAGCGTGCGCAAGAGGCATTGAACAGTGCACGTGAAGAAGCTTCGCAACGCGTTGCGGACGCTGAAAAGCGCGCCCAGCTGGTTGCTGAAGAGATCAAGCAAAATGCACAAGCTGAAGCTGCGCGTATCATTGCGCAAGCCCAGTCGGACGCCGAACAGCAACTGTCGAAAGCACGCGAACAATTGCGCGCTCAGGTGGCTGACCTGGCGGTCAAGGGTGCCGAGCAGATCTTGAAGCGTGAAGTAAACCCTGCGGCTCACGCCGAAATGTTGCAGCGTCTTGCTGTCGAGCTGTAATCATGGCAGAACTCGCAACCGTCGCCCGTCCCTACGCGGAAGCTTTGTTCCGCGTAGCCCAAGCTGGTAAGGAGTCAAGCAACCTCGCGGCGTGGTACGAACTGGTGTCCGAATTGGCACAGATCGGTAGCCACCCCGAGGTACAGGCGTACGCGCGCAATCCGAAAGTTTCGGAAAGCGACGTCGCCGCCACCATCCTGTCGTTGTTGAAATCGCCGCTCAATGAAGAAGTGAAAAACTTCGTCACCTTGTTGATCGAAAATGGCCGCATCAGCCTGCTGCCGGAAATCGGCGCGCAATTCCATCTGTTGAAAAACAGCATGGAAGGTGCGGCTGACGCCGAGATCACGAGCGCTTTCGATCTGAGCGAAGGCCAAACGGCCGAGCTGGTCGCAACGCTGGAAAAGAAATTCAGTCGTAAGCTCAACCCTGCCGTCACAGTGGATCCATCGCTGCTCGGCGGCGTGCGCGTGGTTGTTGGCGACCAAGTGCTCGACACCTCGGTGCGCGCCAAGCTGCAGCAGCTGCACGCTGCACTGGTGTCGTAAGACACGCGCTTCGGCAGGCCAGCTAAGACAGACCCTTACCCCTCGCGCAAGCTGAGAGAAACACTTTTAGGAGTTAGTATGCAACTCAACCCATCTGAAATCAGCGAGTTGATCAAGAGCCGGATCCAAGGTCTTGATGGCGGCGCTGAAGTGCGTAATCAAGGCACGGTTATTTCCGTCGCCGACGGTATCTGCCGCATCCACGGTTTGTCGGACGTGATGCAAGGCGAGATGCTGGAATTCCCAGGCAACACGTTTGGCCTGGCCATGAATCTGGAACGCGACTCTGTCGGTTCCGTGATTCTGGGTGCCTACGAGCACATCTCCGAAGGCGACACGGTGAAATGTACCGGCCGCATTCTGGAAGTGCCAGTCGGTCCTGAACTGCTTGGCCGCGTTGTCAACGCGCTGGGTCAGCCTATCGACGGCAAAGGCGCCATCGATACCAAACTGACGGCGGCGATTGAAAAAATCGCTCCGGGCGTGATCGCCCGTGAATCCGTTTCGCAACCTATGCAAACCGGCCTGAAGTCGATCGATGCGATGGTTCCAGTTGGCCGCGGCCAGCGTGAACTGATCATCGGCGACCGTCAAACCGGTAAGTCGGCTGTGGCGATTGATGCGATCATCAATCAAAAAGGCCAGGGCATGAAATGTATCTACGTCGCGATTGGCCAAAAAGCCTCGTCGATCAAGAACATCGTGCGCTCGCTGGAACAGCACGGCGCGATGGAATACACCATCGTTGTCGCCGCTTCCGCTTCGGAATCGGCCGCCATGCAATACATCTCGCCGTACTCCGGTTGCGCCATGGGCGAATACTTCCGTGACCGCGGTGAAGATGCACTGATCGTCTACGATGATCTGTCCAAACAAGCTGTTGCATACCGTCAAATCTCGCTGCTGCTGCGCCGTCCACCAGGTCGCGAAGCGTACCCAGGCGACGTGTTCTACCTGCACAGCCGCCTGCTGGAACGCGCAGCACGCGTGAACGCCGACTACGTCGAGAAGTTCACCAACGGTGCCGTCAAAGGCAAGACCGGTTCCCTGACGGCTTTGCCGATCATTGAAACGCAAGCTGGCGACGTCTCCGCATTCGTTCCAACCAACGTGATTTCGATTACCGATGGTCAGATCTTCCTGGAAACCTCGCTGTTCAACGCCGGTATCCGTCCTGCCATTAACGCCGGTATTTCCGTATCGCGCGTCGGTGGCGCCGCCCAGACCAAGGTCATCAAAAACCTGTCCGGTGGTATCCGTACCGACTTGGCGCAGTACCGTGAACTGGCCGCGTTTGCGCAGTTCGCTTCCGACCTGGACGAATCGACCCGCAAGCAGCTGGACCGTGGTGCACGCGTAACGGAATTGCTCAAGCAAGCCCAATACTCGCCACTGTCGATCTCGCTGATGGCCGTATCGCTGTTCTCGGTGAACAAAGGCTTCATGGACGACGTGCCAGTCAAGCAAGTGCTGTCGTTCGAAGCTGGTGTCCACGCTTACATGAAGACCAAGCAAGCTGCTCTGCTGGCCAAGATCGAAGAAACCAAGCAACTCGACAAAGACAGCGAAGCAACTCTGTCGGCGGCCATTGCTGATTTCAAGAAATCCGGCGCATATTAAGCGGCCAGGCGGCGCCCACCTCGAGTGAGGCGCCGCCCTACGCGCAGAAGGAGTAAGGACTCATGGCATCAAGCAAAGAGATACGGGGCAAGATCAAGAGCGTAGAGAATACGAAGAAGATCACCAAGGCGATGGAAATGGTCGCCGCGTCCAAAATGCGCAAGGCGCAAGAACGGATGCGGGCCGCTCGTCCCTACAGTGACAAGATTCGCAATATCGCCGCCAATCTGGCGACCGCCAATCCGGAATATACGCACCCGTTCCTGGCAGCAGCCCAGGGTACGCAGGCGAAGGCAGTGGGTTTCATCGTTGTCACGACCGACAAGGGTCTGTGCGGCGGCATGAACACCAATATCTTGCGCCAGGTGACGTCCAAGTCGCGTGAGCTGGAAGCAGCCGGCAACAAGATTGAAGCAGTCGCCATCGGTAACAAGGGTTTGGGTTTTTTGAATCGCATCGGCGTCAAGGTCATCGCTCACGCGATCCAGACCGGCGACACGCCGCACCTGGATAAATTGATCGGACCTGTCAAGGTCATGCTCGAAGAGTTCCAGGCAGGCAAGATCGATGCAGTTTACCTGTGCTACACCAAATTCATCAATACGATGAAACAGGTACCAGTCGTGGAGCAGTTGTTGCCACTGACGGCCGACAAGATCGTCGCCGACAAGGGTGCTCACTCGTGGGATTACATCTACGAGCCGGACGCGCAAAGCGTGATCGACGAATTGCTGGAGCGCTATGTAGAAGCGCTGGTGTACCAGGCAGTCGCGGAGAATCTGGCGTCCGAGCAATCGGCACGGATGGTCGCGATGAAAGCTGCAAGCGACAACGCGGGTAGTGTGATCGGCGAATTGAAGCTGATTTACAACAAGACCCGCCAAGCTGCGATTACCAAAGAACTCTCCGAAATCGTCGCCGGTGCGGCTGCGGTTTAAACGAATTTAACTATATTGAAGGAACGAACATGGCTGATGGCAAAATCGTTCAGTGTATTGGCGCTGTGGTGGACGTTGAGTTTCCCCGCAACGCTGTGCCCAAGGTATTCGATGCCTTGAAAATGGAGGGCTCTGCACTGACCCTGGAAGTACAACAGCAGTTGGGCGACGGCGTGGTGCGTACCATTGCACTCGGCTCGTCCGATGGCCTGCGTCGCGGCATGATGATCCAGAACACCGGCAAACCTATCATGGTGCCAGTCGGTAAAGCAACCCTGGGTCGCATCATGGACGTGCTGGGTAACCCGATCGACGAATGCGGCCCAGTGTCGCACGAGCAGATCGCGTCGATCCACCGCACCGCTCCTGCTTACGACGAACTGTCGCCATCGCAAGAACTGCTGGAAACCGGCATCAAGGTGATCGATCTGGTTTGCCCGTTTGCAAAAGGCGGTAAAGTTGGTCTGTTCGGCGGCGCTGGCGTAGGCAAGACCGTGAACATGATGGAACTGATTAACAACATCGCCAAGGCGCACAGCGGCGTGTCCGTGTTCGCCGGTGTCGGTGAGCGTACTCGTGAAGGTAACGACTTCTACCACGAGATGGCTGACGCGAAAGTGGTCGATCTGGAAAACCCAGAGAACTCCAAAGTAGCGATGGTCTACGGTCAGATGAATGAGCCGCCAGGTAACCGTCTGCGCGTTGCGCTGACCGGCCTGACGATCGCTGAATCTTTCCGTGATGAAGGCAAGGATGTTCTGTTCTTCGTCGACAACATCTACCGCTTCACGCTGGCCGGTACCGAAGTATCGGCACTGCTGGGCCGTATGCCGTCGGCTGTGGGTTACCAACCAACCCTGGCTGAAGAAATGGGCCGTCTGCAAGAGCGCATTACGTCGACCAAGACCGGTTCGATCACCTCGATCCAGGCCGTCTACGTTCCTGCCGATGATTACACCGATCCGTCGCCTGCTACCACGTTTGCTCACTTGGATTCGACCGTTGCGCTGTCGCGTGATATCGCTTCCCTGGGTATCTACCCAGCCGTGGACCCACTCGATTCGACCTCGCGTCAATTGGATCCGCTGATCGTTGGTCAAGAGCACTACGACACCGCGCGTGCCGTGCAAACGACCCTGCAACGCTACAAGGAATTGCGCGACATTATCGCGATTCTGGGTATGGACGAGCTGGCACCGGAAGACAAACTGCTGGTCGCCCGTGCACGTAAGATGCAGCGTTTCCTGTCGCAGCCTTTCCACGTCGCTGAAGTCTTTACCGGCGCGCCTGGTAAATACGTTTCGCTCAAAGACACGATCAAGGGCTTCAAAATGATCGCTTCGGGCGAACTCGATCACCTGCCGGAACAAGCGTTCTACATGGTCGGCACGATCGAAGAAGCAATCGAAAAAGCCAAGAAACTTAACTAAGTTAAGTTTGGGCCTAACCCCGCCCGTTAAACGGCGGGGTTCTTCAACCCGATAGGACACACATGGCACACACAATTCACGTTGACGTGGTTTCCGCTGAAGAACTGATTTTTTCAGGCGAAGCAGAATTCGTCGCGTTGCCGGGTGAGCAGGGCGAGCTGGGTATCTACCCACGCCACACGCCTTTGATTACCCGCATCCGTCCGGGCGCGGTCCGCATCAAGGTAGTCGGCCAGGCTGAAGAAGAGTTCGTCTTCGTTGCCGGCGGCCTGCTGGAAGTGCAGCCCGGCACCGTGACCGTCCTGGCCGATACCGCGATCCGCGGTCACGACCTGGATGAAGCGAAAGCGCTGGAAGCGAAGAAGTTAGCGGAAGAAAACATCCACAACAAGGATTCGGGCATCGACTACGCGCAAGCGCAAGCCGAGCTGGCCAGCGCGATTGCGCAGCTGGCAGCGATCCAGAAGCTGCGCAAGCATTAATTTGCATGCAAGCAGCAATGCAAAAAGCAGCCTTCGGGTTGCTTTTTTTTTGCGCCATCGTTAGTGCATCAGCTGCACATGCCGTAGGCGCTGCGTTCGGGGAAATAGCGGTACGTAAAGGTGCGTACCGGATAGCGCTTGCCGCCGACCAGCATGTCGGGCATGGACAAATCAAAACGCTGCGGCAACTGGCGTGGCAGTTGCAAGCGCAAGCGCCATTGGGTTTCGGCGCTGGAACCCACGGCGGAAAACATGATCGGCAGTTTTTCGATGACGTCGACGATCTCCGCTTTCCGGTTCATGCCGCGCTGATAGATGGTCAGCACTTTCGCTTCGGCGAATGGTGACTGGTGCGGCTCCTCCAGCAAAAAGGACAGGCGCGTGAAGCTCGCCTGCGTACCGATGGGCAAGGTAAAAATCAGCGCCAGTTCCGTGCCGCCTTCCTTCAGGGTGACGGGTGGCGTGGCATACACGCTGATTGAGCGCGGCAGTTCGAAGCGCGAACCTTCTGTCCACGTCTTGCACTCGGGCGTGGTGGCCTGGTACAGGCTGGGCGCCGTGTAATCATTGCAGGCGGAGACCAGCAGCAGGGGCAGCAGGGACAGCAGGGGCAGGGCGGAACGGCGCATGGGAGTCATGGTTGGAGGATGAGCCGACAGTGTAAGCGATCCATCCCTGATCTACCAGCGCGCCTAGGCTTGCCCTGGCGGTGCACGCCGTACCGACTGCAGCTGGCATTGCGCCGCCTGCAGCGCGCCGCCGATGACGTCGAGCACCAGCTGCCGACGAATTGCTGGCACTGGCCAGCAGCGACTTGAAAACGGCGTATGGATGCGACTTTGCTAACTGCGTCGAGCGCGTCGACATCACCGTGCGCCTAGTGGCCGTCTGACCGACAGCGCATAAAAAAAGGCCGGCGCAAGCGCCGGCCTGAGCCCCCTAAGGCTCGAACTGGTCTACTTGTTCTTGTTGATCACATCGATGAACACGGCCGCCAGCAGCACCAGGCCTTTGATCACTTGCTGGTAATCGATGCCGATGCCCATGATGGACATGCCGTTGTTCATGACGCCCATGATGAAGGCGCCGATGACGGCCCCCATCACCTTGCCGACGCCACCTGACGCCGAAGCGCCACCGATGAAGCAGGCTGCGATCACGTCCAGTTCGAAGCCGGTACCGGCTTTTGGCGTGGCCGTGTTCAGGCGTGCGGCGAAGATCAGGCCTGCCAGCGCGGCCAGCATGCCCATGTTGACGAAGGTGTAGAAGCTGACGCGCTCGGTCTTGATGCCGGACAGGCGCGCCGCTTTTTCATTGCCACCCACGGCATACACGCGGCGGCCCAGCACGGTGCGATTGGCGATGAAGGTGTAGGCGACGATGAGTACCGACATCACGGCCAGCACGTTTGGAAAACCGCGGTACGACGACAGCAGATAGCTGAAATACACCATCACGGCGGCGAAGATAGCGTTTTTCAGCAGGAAGAAGGCGCGCGGCTCGTTTTCCATGCCGTGTTTCATTTGCTTGGCGCGGCTGCGCAGCGAAGTGAAGATCAGCGCGCAAGCGGCGATCACGCCCAGCAGCAGCGAGAAGCCGCGCAGGTTTTCACCGCCGAACGGGTCGGGCAAAAAGCCTGAGCTCAGCATCTGGAAGCCTTCCGGGAAGGGACCGACCGATTGGCCTGCCAGCAGCGCCAGGGTCAGGCCCTTGAAGACCAGCATGCCGGCCAGCGTGACGATGAACGACGGGATCTTGAAGAAGGCGACAAAGTAGCCTTGCGCGCCGCCGATGACGGCGCCGGCGATCAGGCAGATGATGCTGGCGGCAACAAAGTTCATCTCATAGTTGACGATCAATACGGCCGCCAGCGCACCGACGAAGCCGACCACTGAACCGACCGACAGGTCGATATGGCCGGCCACGATGACCATCAGCATGCCCAGTGCCATGATGACGATGTAGCTGTTTTGCAGCACCAGGTTGGTCAGGTTCAGCGGCTGCATCAAGGTGCCGTCGGTCATGTACTGGAAAAATCCCATGATGACGAGCAAGGAGAGCAGCATGCCGTAGTCGCGCATATTGTTTTTCAAAAAGCCGGCGTAGCTTTTCGCTTCCGGTGCGGCGCCTGCAGCCGTAGTTGCTCGCGCCTGCGCTCCCGCTGTCAGTTTATTGTCCATTGTTCTCTCCGTGTGTGACGATCGCGCGCATGATTCTTTCCTGCGACGCTTCTGCTGCGCTTAATTCGGCCGCAAAGCGGCCTTCGTTCATGACATAGATCCGGTCGCACATGCCCAGCAATTCCGGCATCTCCGAGGAAATCATGATGATGCATTTACCTTCGGCTGCGAGCTCGCTGATGATGCTGTAGATCTCGTATTTTGCGCCGACGTCGATGCCGCGGCTCGGTTCATCCAGGATGAGGATATCCGGGCGTGAAAACAGCCACTTCGCCAGCACCACTTTTTGCTGATTGCCACCGGACAGGTTAACCACTTTTTGCAAGATGCTCGAGCAGCGGATTTTCAGCTTGCGGCGGAAATCGTCGGCCACCGCGAATTCGCGCTCCTCGTCGATGACCAGATTTTTCGATACCGCGTCCAGGTTCGCCAGGCTGGTGTTTTTCTTGATGTCTTCTTCGAGGATCAGGCCCAGGCCCTTGCGGTCTTCGGTGACGTAGGCCAGGCCGTGGGCGATCGCCTTGCCGATCGTGCTGACGTCGATTTCCTGGCCGTTCTTGAGCACCGTGCCACTGATGCGCTGGCCGTAGGCGCGTCCGAAAATGCTCATTGCCAGTTCGGTGCGCCCGGACCCCATCAAGCCGGCGATACCGATGATTTCGCCCTTTTTGGCATGCATGTTGATGCCCTTGATGACTGGGCGGTCGGCGTGCTCGGGATGGAACACTTTCCAGTCGCGCACTTCGAAAATGGTCTCGCCGATTGTGGGCGTGCGCGGAGGATAGCGGTCGGCCATCTCGCGCCCGACCATTTTTTCGATGATGCGGTCTTCACTGACGGGTTCGACCCGGCAGTCGAAACTGTCGACAGTATTGCCGTCGCGCAGGACTGTGATGGCGTCCGCGACGCGCGAAATTTCATTTAATTTGTGCGAAATCAGGATCGATGCAATGCCCTGGCGTTTCAGCTCCAGCAGCAGATCGAGCAGGGCCGCGCTGTCGCTTTCGTTCAGGCTTGCAGTCGGCTCGTCGAGGATCAGCAGCTTGACGTCCTTGCACAGTGCCTTGGCGATTTCGATCAGTTGTTGTTTACCGACGCCGAGGTTGGTCACCAGGGTGTCCGGCGACTCCTTCAGGCCGACTTTTTTCAGCAGTTCGCGGGTTTTTCCCTGCGCGTATTCCCAGTCGATCACACCCCTTTTGGAGGGTTCATTACCGAGGAAGATATTTTCGGCAATCGACATCAACGGCACCAGTGCCAACTCCTGATGAATGATGATGATACCGATTTCTTCGCTGTCCTTGATGTCGCGAAACTCGCGGGTCTGGCCCTGGTAATCGATGTCGCCCGTGTAGGTGCCGTGGCCGTAGACGCCGCTCAGCACTTTCATCAGGGTCGATTTGCCGGCGCCGTTTTCACCGACGATGGCGTGGATTTCGCCGCTGCGTACCTTCAGGTTGACATTATCGAGCGCAACCACGCCCGGGAAGGTCTTGCGTATCCCGCGCATTTCCAGGATAGTGTTTGTCATATAACCTCTCTGGCACAGCCGTGCGCTGGTCGGCGCGCCGGTCGTGCGGCAGTCTTGTCTTGAATTCTGTGCAGCGAAAGGCCCGGCGTGGCCGGGCCTTCAGTACCGTGTACGTGTTATTTCACTTGCGCTTCGGTGTAATAGCCGCTGCCGCTGACCAGCACTTGTTTCCAGTTCGCCTTGTCGACGGTGACGGGTTTCAACAGGTACGATGGCACGACTTTCACGCCGTTGTTATAGGTCTTGGTATCGTTGACGGTGGGCGTTTTGCCAGTCATCATCGCGTCGACCATGTTCGCCGTTACCTTGGCCAGTTCGCGCGTGTCCTTGAACACGGTTGATGCCTGCTCGCCGCGGATGATGGATTTGACGGAAGGGATTTCCGCATCTTGGCCCGTGACGATTGGAAAGGGTTGTTTCGGCGTGCCGTAGCCGACGCCTTTCAGCGACGACAGGATGCCGATGCTCAGGCCATCATACGGCGACAGCACGGCATCGACCCTGGCATTGCCGTAATAGGCGCTTAGCAGGTTATCCATGCGCGATTGCGCCACGGCGCCGTCCCAGCGCAAGGTCGCTACCTTGTCCATGCCCATCTGCTTCGAGCGCACCACCAGCTTGCCGCTGTCGATATACGGCTTCAGCACGGACATGGCACCGTTGTAGAAGAAGTGCGCGTTATTGTCGTCGGCCGAACCGCCGAACAGTTCGATATTGAATGGACCCTTGCCTTCTTTTAGCTTCAGCGCCGATTCGATATAGCCCGCTTGCAGCACGCCCACCTGGAAGTTGTCGAAGGTGGCGTAGTAATCGATGTTCTTCGTGCCGCGGATCAGGCGGTCATAGGAAATGACCTTGATGCCCTTGTCGGCCGCTTTTTGCAGCACGTTCGACAGCGTGGTGCCATCGATGGCGGCGATCACCAGCACCTTGGCGCCCTTGGTGATCATGTTTTCCACTTGCGCCAGCTGGTTCGGGATATCGTCGTCGGCGAACTGCAAGTCCGTCTTGTATCCCCGTTCCTTGAATACCTTGACCATATTGTCGCCGTCGGCGATCCAGCGCATCGACGATTTGGTTGGCATCGAAATGCCGACCGCGCCCTTGTCGGCGGCGTTCGCCATTGGTACCACGGCCATGCCGGACATGGCCAGCGCCAGGCTCGCGGCCAGCATTTTCATTGTTGTTTTCATTTCGGGTCTCCACCGTCTTTGATAGTTGAAGGTGCCAGGGGCGCGGTCTCTGTGGCCGGCTCCGTGCGGATGGCTAAATGCAGGCCACGGCAGATACTAGTTTGTCCACCCCGGACCCACCAATCAATTTTTTTACATCGGTGATATCCAAAACGGTATCGCCGTCGCAATTAATGCGATGCACCATTGGCTATCCCAAAACCCGAAATGGGCGTTGTGGCGTGTATGTAAAGCGTTTTTTGTTGCGTTGCAATACAAATAATCATCATGCAATTTGGTGATTTTCGTAATTGCGGCTGCCGATGGCGGCGCGCAGAATCGGTTCGGACTTGACTTGATTTCTCCCTGTAACCGCATTTCTGAAAGCCGCCATGCTGCCGATTTCTCCCGCTTCCCTGCTGCCCTTCGACCTTGCGCAGGCCACCCTGATTGGCCGCATGTGGCGCGACGGACCTTGCGTCGTCGCCGTGCGCGGCGGCGAAGTGGTCGACATCACCGCCACGGTACCGACGGTGGCCGAGTTGTTCGAACGCGCCGACGCGCTCGATATCGCCCGCCATGCGCCGGGCATCGCCCTTGGCCCCGTGCAGGCATTGCTGGAGCAGGCCCTCGCAGCCCCGCTGGATCAGCCGCTGCTGCTGGCACCGTGCGACCTGCAAGCCGTCAAGGCATGCGGCGTGACGTTCGCCGTCAGCCTGCTCGAAAGAGTGATCGAGGAGCAGGCGGGAGGCGATGCTGCAAGGGCTGCCAGCCTGCGCGCCGCGCTGCAAGAGACCCTGGGCAGCGACCTGTCGGCCTTGCGCCCTGGTTCGGATGCGGCGCAGCGCCTGAAACAGCAACTGCAGCAGCGCGGCGCCTGGTCGCAGTACATGGAAGTGGGCATTGGCCCCGATGCGGAAGTGTTCACCAAGGCGCAAGCCATGTCGTCCGTCGGCTGCGGTGCGCAGGTGGGCTTGCTGCCATCTTCCGCCTGGAACAACCCGGAACCGGAGATCGTTCTTGCCGTCAACAGCCGTGGCGAGGTGCTGGGGGCAACCCTGGGCAACGACGTCAACCTGCGCGATATCGAGGGACGCAGCGCGCTCTTGCTGGGCAAGGCCAAGGACAACAACGGTTCCTGCGCCATCGGCCCCTTCATTCGCCTGTTCGATGAACGCTTCACGCTCGACACCGTGCGCCAGGCGGAAGTATCCCTGCTGATCGAAGGCGCGGACGATGGTTTTGTATTGGAAGGCGCCAGTTTCATGCGCGAGATCAGCCGCGACCCGCTCGACCTGGTGCGCCAGACGGCGGGTTCGTACCACCAGTATCCGGACGGCTTCATGCTGTTTTTAGGCACCATGTTCTCGCCCGTGAAAGACCGCGATGCGCAGGGCGGCGGCTTTACGCACCACCTGGGCGACCGGGTCACCATCGCCAGCCCATCATTGGGCGCGCTGGTCAACGAAGTGCAGCGCTGCGATGCGATTGCTCCCTGGACGTTTGGCGTGCGCGCGCTGTACCAGAGCCTGGCCCAGCGCGGGCTGGCCTGATCCTATTTTTCAAACATTGAAATGAGAGACACCATGCAGCATGCAACCTATCCCAGCCTGGCCAACAAGCGCGTCGTCATCACGGGCGGCGGCACCGGCATCGGCGTGGCCTTCGTCGAAGCGTTTGCGCGCCAGGGCGCCCATGTGACCTTCGTCGATATCGCCCAGGACGCCGCGCGCGCGCTGGAAGCGCAACTGGTGGACCTGCCGCACCCGCCGCGTTTCCGCCATTGCGACCTGACGGACCTCGATGCGCTGGCCGCGACCTTTGCCGACATCGAAAGCAGCGCCGGTCCTACCGATATCCTCATCAACAACGCGGCCAACGACGACCGGCATCAGTTGCAGGAAGTGACGCCGGCCTACTGGGACGAGCGCATCGCAGTCAACCTGCGCCACCAGTATTTCTGCGCCCAAGCCGTGGCGCCTTCCATGCGTGCCAAGGGCAGCGGCGTGATCCTCAACCTGGGTTCGATTTCCTGGCACCTGGCGCAGGCAAACTTGTCGATCTATATGACGGCCAAGGCCGGCATCGAAGGCTTGACGCATGGCCTGGCGCGCGACTTGGGCGTGCACGGTATCCGCGTCAACTGCATCATTCCCGGCGCCGTGCGCACGCCGCGCCAGGAAAAACTCTGGCATACGCCGGAAGCGGAAGCCGTGATCCTGCAAGGCCAATGCCTGCAGGTGCGCGTAGAGCCGCACGACGTGGCGGCGCTGGCGCTGTTTCTCGCCTCCGATAACGCGGCCAAGTGCACGGGTCGCGAGTATTTTGTCGATGCGGGATGGTACGGCGCATGAGTATTTCCGCCAACCGCCCGGCACGGCGTTTCCGCTCGCAGGACTGGTTCGACAATCCCGATCATATCGACATGACGGCGCTGTATCTGGAGCGTTTCATGAATTACGGGATCACTGCCGAGGAACTGCGCTCGGGCCGGCCCATCATCGGCATCGCGCAAAGCGGCAGCGACATCAGCCCTTGCAACCGCATCCATCTGGAACTGGCCCAGCGCGTGCGCGATGGCATCCGCGACGCGGGCGGCATTCCCATGGAATTCCCCCTGCATCCCATCTTTGAAAATTGCCGCCGTCCCACGGCGGCGCTGGACCGCAACCTGGCCTATCTGGGCCTGGTGGAAATCCTGCATGGCTACCCGATCGATGCCGTGGTGCTGACGACGGGCTGCGACAAGACCACGCCGGCTCAATTAATGGCCGCCGCCACGGTGGATATTCCCGCCATCGTGCTGTCCGGTGGCCCCATGCTGGATGGTTGGATGGATGGTGAATTGGTGGGTTCCGGCGCCGCCATCTGGAAGGGCCGCCGCCAACTGGCCGCTGGGGTCATCGACAATGACAAATTCCTGCAGATTGCCGCTGCCTCGGCGCCATCGGCCGGTCACTGCAACACCATGGGCACGGCGTCGACCATGAACGCGCTGGCCGAGGCGCTGGGCATGTCGCTGACGGGCTGCTCGGCGATTCCCGCCCCGTACCGCGAGCGAGGCCAGATCGCCTATGAAACAGGGCGCCGCATCGTCGGCATGGCATTCGAGGACGTGCGGCCGTCCAGCATCCTGACGCGCGAGGCATTTCTTGATGCGATCATCGTCAACGCCGCCATTGGCGGCTCCACCAACGCGCAGCCGCATTTGATGGCCATGGCCCGTCACGCGGGCGTGGCACTGCATTCGAGCGACTGGATGGAACACGGCTATGACGTGCCGCTGCTGCTGAATATGCAGCCTGCCGGAAAATACCTGGGCGAGCGTTTTCACCGTGCCGGAGGCGTACCGGCCGTGATGTGGGAACTGCAGCAGGCGGGCTTGCTGCACTCGGACCGTCCAACCGTTACGGGCCAAAGCATGGCGGCCAACCTGGCCGGGCGCGAAAGTGCTGATCGCGAAATGATCCTCCGATTCAAGTCTCCGCTGAAGGAAAAGGCGGGCTTCCTGGCACTGCAGGGCAACCTGTTCGATTTCGCCATCATGAAGACCAGCGTGATCTCGCCGCAGTTCCGTGAACGCTACCTGTCGCGCGTCGGCAGCGAGGGCGTGTTCGAGGCGCGCGCCATCGTCTTTGACGGCTCTGCCGATTATCACGCGCGCATCAACGACCCGGCGTTGGCGATTGACGACAGCTGCATGCTGGTCATGCGCGGTGCCGGCCCCGTGGGCTGGCCCGGCTCGGCCGAAGTGGTCAACATGCAGCCGCCCGACGCGCTGCTCAAGGCGGGCATCCTGAACTTGCCGACCCTGGGCGACGGACGCCAGTCGGGTACTTCGGACAGCCCCTCGATTCTGAACGCCTCGCCGGAAAGCGCCGTAGGCGGTGGCCTGGCGCTGCTGCGCACGGGTGACATCATCCGCGTCGATTTGAACGCAGGCCGTTGCGACATGCTGGTGGACGCGCCGGAACTGGCGCGCCGCGCTACGGCGCTGCCGCCCCCCATCAATGACAGCGCCACGCCGTGGCAGGAAATCTACCGCGCCAACGTGGGCCAGCTGGAAACGGGCGCCTGCATGGAGCTGGCGCTGAAGTACCGCGCTGTGGGACAGACCCTGCCCCGGCACAATCATTAAGGAGCCATTTTTTGTCGTACCCTGTAGTTAAAAACGTTGTTAATAAAATCCAACAAGGAGACACGTAATGAACAAGATCATCAGTGCAGCCATCATGACCGCCATGCTGGCATTGAGCAGCAGCGCCGCCCTGGCCGACGCGAAAAATCCGAAGATCGGCTTTTCCATCGACGACTTGCGCGTGGAGCGCTGGACGCGCGACCGCGATTTCTTCATCGCCGCAGCCGAAAAGCAGGGCGCCAAGGTCTTCGTGCAATCGGCCGATGCCAGTGAGCAGCGCCAGATTTCGCAAATCGAGAATCTGATTTCGCGCGGCGTGGACGTGCTGGTCATCGTGCCATTCAACGCGACCGTCCTCAATAACACCATCAAGGAAGCGAAAAAGGCCGGTATCAAGGTGCTGTCGTATGACCGTTTGATCCTCAACGCCGATATCGACGCGTACATCTCGTTCGATAACGAGAAAGTGGGCGAGATGCAGGCCGAGGGCGTCGTCAAGCTGCAGCCGAAGGGCAATTACTATCTGCTGGGCGGCGCGCCGACCGACAACAACGCCAAGATGCTGCGCGAAGGACAGCTGAAGGTCTTGAAGCCGTACATCGACAAGGGCGATATCAAGGTCGTGGGCCAGCAGTGGGTGAAGGACTGGAGCGCCTCGGAAGCGCTGTCCATCGTGGAAAACGCGCTAACGGCCAACAACAACAAGATCGATGCCATCGTCGCTTCGAATGACGGCACGGCAGGCGGCGCCATCCAGGCCCTGGCCGCGCAAAAACTGGCGGGCAAGGTGCCGGTATCGGGCCAGGACGCCGACCTGGCAGCGGTCAAGCGCGTGATTGCCGGTACGCAGGCGATGACCGTCTACAAGCCGCTGAAAACCATCGCTGCCGAAGCGGCCAAGCTGGCGATCCAGTTGGCGCGCAATGAAAAGCCGGCCTACAACTCCAGCTATGACAATGGCCTGAAAAAAGTCAGCACCGTGCTGCTCAAACCGACGCCGCTGACCAAGGCGAACGTGAATATTCTCGTCGATGACGGCTTTTATACGAAGGCGCAGCTGGGGAATTGATTACCCGCTAAGGGCCGGGGGCGGTTCCGTTGGAACTGACCCCGGTTACCGCTTCGTACTGCAACGAGAGTGAGCATGTCTGATTATCTGCTTGAAATGAAAGGCATCGTCAAACAGTTTGGCGGTGTCCGTGCGCTTGACGGTATCGACCTTCAGGTGCGGGCTGGCGAGTGCATCGGCCTGTGCGGCGAGAATGGCGCCGGCAAGTCGACCCTGATGAAGGTACTGTCTGGCGTCTACCCGCACGGTAGCTGGGATGGCGAAATTCTGTGGGAAGGCAAGCCTTTGCGCGCGCAGTCCATCCGCGACACCGAGGCGGCCGGCATCATCATCATCCACCAGGAGCTGATGCTGGTGCCGCAGCTGTCCGTGGCCGAGAATATCTTCATGGGCCGCGAGATCACCCTGCCCGGCGGGCGCATGCATTACGCGGCCATGTACAAGCGCGCCGATGAGCTGCTGCGCGAATTGAAGATACCCGAATTGAACGTGGCGCTGCCTGTGATGAACTACGGCGGCGGCCACCAGCAGCTGGTGGAGATCGCCAAGGCGCTCAACAAGAATGCGCGCCTCCTGATACTTGACGAGCCATCGTCGTCGCTGACGGCGTCGGAAATCGCCGTGCTGCTTGACATCCTGCGTGCATTGAAGGCGCGCGGCGTCACCTGCATCTACATCTCGCACAAGCTCGATGAAGTGGCCGCCATCTGCGACACCATCGTCGTCATCCGCGACGGCAAGCATATCGCCACCACGCCGATGAAGCAAATGAATGTGGAGCGCATCATCGCGCAGATGGTGGGCCGCGAAATGAGCCAGTTGTATCCGCAGCGCGCGCAGCAGCCGAGCATCGGCGAGGTGCTGTTCGAGGCGCGCCATGTGACGTGCATCGATGCAGACAACCCGCAGCGCAAGAGGGTCGACGATGTGTCGTTCAGTTTGCGCCGTGGAGAAATCCTCGGCATCGCGGGGCTGGTGGGGGCGGGGCGCACGGAGCTCGTTTCCGCCCTGTTCGGCGCCTACCAGGGGCCGTGCCAGGCCGAAGTGTGGCTCGATGGTTGCCGCATCGATACCTCGACGCCGCAAAAGGCCATTGCCATGGGCCTGGCCATGGTGCCGGAAGACCGCAAGCACCACGGCATCGTGCCCGACCTGGACGTGGGGCAGAACATCACTCTGGCCGTGCTGGGAGAGTTTGCGCGCGCCACGCGCATCGATGGCGAGGCGGAACTGGCGGCCGTACGCGGCGAGATCGCGCAGCTGGAACTGAAGGCCGCCAGCCCGTCGCTGCCGATTACCAGCCTGTCGGGCGGCAACCAGCAAAAGGCCGTGCTGGCGAAGATGCTGCTGACGCGTCCGCGCGTGCTGATACTCGATGAACCCACGCGCGGCGTGGACGTGGGCGCCAAATATGAAATCTACAAGCTGATGCTGGCGCTGGCCGACCAGGGCGTGGCCATCATCATGGTCTCGTCGGAGCTGGCCGAAGTGCTGGGCGTGTCCGACCGCGTGCTGGTGATGGGCGAAGGCCGGCTGCGCGGCGACTTTATCAACGATGGCCTGAGCCAGGAAACCGTACTGGCTGCGGCGCTCGACCAGCGCCCGGCGCCAGGCGCCAATACCGACCACAAGGAACCCGCCGCATGAAACCGCATAGCATCAAACAGTTGTTCACCCAATACAAGATGCTGGCCCTGCTAATCGCCGTGGCGCTGATCTGGGCCTTCTTTTCGTGGAAGACGGAGGGCAGTTTCCTGACGCCGCGCAACCTGTCGAATTTGCTGCGCCAGATGTCGGTCACCGGCATCCTCGCCTGCGGCATGGTGCTGGTGATTATCGCTGGCGAGATCGACCTGTCCATCGGTTCCCTGCTGGGGTTACTGGGCGGCATCGCCGCCGTGCTGGACGTGACGCAGCACTGGCCGCTGGCGCTGAACCTGGCGGCCGTGCTGGGCTGCGGGCTGGTGATCGGCCTCTTGAACGGCTACCTGACGGCGTATCGGGGCATCCCGTCCTTCATTGTCGGCCTGGGCGGCATGCTGGCCTACCGCGGCATTTTGCTGGGCATCACGGGCGGCATCACCATCGCCCCCGTCTCCGAGCCGCTGGTGTACCTGGGACAGGGCTACTTGCCTGCGCTGCCCGGCATCGTGCTGGGCATCGGCCTGTTTGTATTGGCCGCCTTCTTGACATGGCGGCAGCGCGCCAGCCGCGCGCAGCATGGCTTGCCGCAGACGGCGGCGTGGGCGGATGGCTTGCGCCTGGCCGTCATCGGCGCCGTGCTGTACGCCTTCGTGCAAACTCTGAATGGCTATGAAGGCATTCCGCTGCCGGTGCTGATGTTGCTGGCGCTGCTGGGGCTATTTAGCTATATCACCAGCCAGACCGTGTTCGGGCGGCGCATCTATGCCGTGGGCAGCAATATGGAGGCGACGCGCCTGTCCGGCATCAATGTGAAAGCCGTCAAGCTGTGGATCTTCGGCATCATGGGGCTGATGTGCGCGCTGGCGGGCCTGATCAACACGGGCCGTTTGGCGGCCGGTTCGCCGTCGGCCGGCACCTTCAGCGAACTCGATGCCATCGCCGCCTGTTTCATCGGCGGCACCTCGATGCGCGGCGGCTCGGGCACCGTGTATGGCGCCCTGATCGGCGCGCTGGTCATGGCCAGCCTGGATAATGGCATGTCCATGCTGGACGTGGACACCTACTGGCAGATGATCGTAAAAGGCAGTATCCTCACCCTGGCCGTGTGGGTCGATGTCAGCACGCGTGCCGGACGCCGATAGCCGTGAAGAAATCTGGCACGCGAGGAGACACCATGAAGATGCCGACCGCGCACCGGATCGCGCTGCTATTTAACGGGAACAAAATCTACGACCGCGACATCATCGCGGGCATTGCCGCCTACCTCAATACTACGCGGGTGTCGTGGGATTTGTTCCTGGAAGAGGATTTTCGTTGCCGCCTGCCCGGCATCGAGCGCTGGCAGGGCGACGGCATCATCGCCGATTTCGACGATCCTGCCGTGTGCGCGGCGCTGGCACACAGTAATATACCCGTGGTGGCCATCGGCGGCTCGTATGCGCGCGAGACCGACTATCCCGTGGGTATTCCGTACGTCGCGACTGATAATTTCAAGATCGTCAAGCTGGCCTACGACCACCTGGTGGAAGCGGGATTGACGCGTTTTGCCTGTTTCAGCCTGCCCGAGGCGGATGTCAACCGCTGGGCCCAGGAGCGTGAAACGGCGTTTTGCACGCTGATGCAGCGTGACCACATGCGCGCCGACGTATACCGTGGCGTCGCCACCAGCGCGCCCGCATGGGACGAGGCGGTGGAGCAGCAGATCGCCTGGCTCAATAGCCTGGAAAAGCCCGTCGGCATCATCGCCGTCAGCGATGCGCGCGCGCGCCAGTTGCTGCAAGCCTGCATGCATGCGGGCATCGCAGTACCGGAGCAGGTAGCGCTGATCGGCATCGACAATGACCCACTGGCGCGTATGCTCACGCGCATCCCCTTGAGTTCCGTTATTCAAGGCACTGAGGAAATGGGGCGCACGGCGGCCCATCTGCTGCACCAGATGCTAAATGGCGCGCGCCTGTCCGGCACGCGTATTCTCGTGCCGCCGGCCGGTCTGAACGTGCTCGCTTCCACGCGTCACCAGCCTTTCCAGCATCCGCAGGTGATGCAGGCGCGCCATTTCATTCGCCAGTATGCCTGCCAGGGCATCAAGACGGAGCAGGTGGCTGATTACGTGGGTGTATCGCGCTCTTCGCTGGAGGCGCATTTTCGGCATGAGCTGGGACGCAGCGTGCATGATGAAATCCTGCACTTCAAGCTCGATGCGGCCAAGACCCTGCTGACGCGCGAACCGGGCCAGGTGGCAGAGGTAGCCGTGCGCTGCGGCTTTACCACGGTGCAGTACATGCACGCCGTTTTCAAGCGCGAACTCGGTTGCACGCCGCGTGAATTCCAGCAGCGCAGCCGGCCCCCGCCACCGGCCGGGCCTGCGCCATGAGCCATACGCTGCGCAATGGGCGCGGCATGCGCGTGGAGGTCAACACGCATAATGCCAGCCTGTTGTCGTGGCAGGCGCCCGACCGTTATGGCCGCATGGCCGACGTGCTGGCCGCAGTGCCCCTTGCCGCGCCATCGCTGACTGGCTGGTGGTGCACTGCACTGGGCGAGGCCAGCATGCTGCTGCAATTGGCGCACGAAGGGCGGCTCCTCGCGCTGCATTTTCAGCTCGATGGCGATGGCACATTGCACATCGAAGGCGATGCCATTTTTCTGCCGGCGCCGTGCTTCAACCTGCAGGGCCATGGCGCCGGCGTGGGTGACCACGTGCTGCGCCTGGCCGCCAGCCGCTATTTTCCGGGGGCGGTGGCACAAGCGCGCGAGGTGGCCGGTTCCGCCTTCGATTTTCGCCAGCCCGCGCCGCTCGGTGCGCGCCTGGTCTGGCCAGAGCTGGCGGGTGCGCCCGGCTTTGCGCATGACTTCTGCCTGGCAGGCACCAGCGGATTGCACGAAGCGGCGCGCGTCAGCGATCCTGCATCAGGCCGCATTTTGCGTTTCTCCAGCACCTTGCCAGCCCTGCATCTGCGCTCCGATGGCGGCTGTTTTTGCCTGGCCTCCCCGAGGCTGGGGAGGGCATCTGGCAGCACGCTGCAGGCCAGCGTGGCTTACCGTTTAGGGGTACAGGATATGGATGTCTTTGACATATCCGAAGCGGTATCAATGATGTTAAATAAGTGATTGGTCAGATATACGGAGCGGTTCTACCATGGGGTAGTTTCCTTCCTTTTATCCTTTACCGACGCTGTGAATCTGCCCATGAATATAGTCACCATCGATGCCGGCACCACCAATACGCGCACCCTGTTATGGCGCGACGGCGTCGTGCTCGCCCAGGCGCAGCTGGAAACGGGCGTGCGCAATACGGCCATCGATGGCCATAACGGTGCGCTGAAGCAGGCACTGCGCGAGTCCATGGCCACGCTGCTGGCGAGTGCCGGCATCGCGCCATCCGAAGTGCATCTGGCGCTGGCGTCAGGCATGATCAGCTCGCCCATGGGCGTGCAGGAAGTGCCGCACCTGCCAGCACCGGCCGGCCTGGCGCAGCTGGCGCAAGGCATGCACGCAGTGGCGCTGCCCGACGTGCTGCCGCAGCCCCTGTGGCTGATTCCCGGCGTGCGCAACCAGCATGGCGCCATTGGCTTGCATAACGTCGAAGCGATGGACATGATGCGCGGCGAAGAAACGGAAGTCATCGGTTTGCTGGACCGGCTACAGCTGCGCGGTGCGGCCACCATCATCGTGCCTGCCTCGCACACCAAACTGATCAGCGTGGACGACCAGCGCCGCATCCTTGGCTGCAGCACCACCATCGCCGGTGAACTGTTGCAGGCGATTTCGCAGCATACCCTGATCAGACAATCAGTCGATGGCGGCTTTGCGCAGACACTCGTGCCGAAGATGCTGCTGGCCGGCGCCGCTGCAGCGCAAAAAACCGGCCTGGCGCGCGCCTGTTTCAGCGTGCGTACCCTGAGCCAGTTCAGCGCCGTCGAATGCAATGAACGGGCTAATTTTCTGATGGGCGCCGTGCTCAGTGGCGACTTGCTGGCGCTGCGCAATAGTACGGCGATCCAGATGCGCCCCGATATGCCGCTCGTCATTATGGGCAAACCCATGCTGCGCCAGGCACTGTCCCTGCTGATCGAGGAGCAGGGCTTCTTTTATGGCAAGCACATCGTCGTCGACGACCGGCAGCAAGATTGTCTGGCGGGTCACGGCGCGCTGCTGATCGCTGCCGCGCGCGGCCTGATTCCCCGCCAGGAAGCGGCTTGATAAATACAGAGCAAAAAGGAAAAAAGATGGGGGCACAGGCTCAATTACTGGTCGACGCGCAGGATTTTCTGGGCGAGGGTGTGCGCTGGTGCGAACGCAGCGGCCGCGTTTTCTGGACGAATATCGAAGGCTGCCAGCTGCATGCGCTGGTGCTGGCCACGGGCGAGCGCCACAGTTGGGATATGCCCGAGCGCCTGGCCTGCTTCGCGCTGACGGACAGCGATGAGGTACTGCTGCTGGGATTGGCCTCGCGCCTGGCGTGGTTTGACGCACGTAGCGGGGCCGTCACGCCCTTGCATGCGGTGGAGGCGGACTTGCCCATGACGCGCCTGAACGATGGCCGCTGCGACCGGCAGGGACGCTTTGTCTTCGGTACGCTTGATGAACGTCCGTGCCGTGATGCCATCGCCAGCTTCTACCGCCTCAACCTGGATCTGACGCTGGAACGACTGCCGCTGCCGCATATCGCCATTTCCAACAGCATCTGCTTTAGCGTCGATGGCACGGCCATGTATTTTTGCGACTCGATGAAGAAGGCGATCTACCGGTGGGATGATTACCTGGGGGGCGATGCCAGCCGGGTGCGTGTGTTTGCCGTGCTCGATGCGGGTCCTGGTGCGGCCGATGGCGCCACCATCGATGCGCACGATCACCTATGGAGCGCACAGTGGGGCGCAGGGCGCGTGTTGCGCTTCGCGCCCGATGGCAGCATCGAGCGCACGGTGCATCTGCCCGTGTCGCAGCCCAGCTGCGTGAGCATGGGTGGCCCGGAATATGACGAATTGTTCGTCACCACGGCGCAGGAGAGCCTGGCGCCAGCGCAGCTGCAGTGCGAACCCCTGGCCGGTGGCCTGTTCCACGCGCGCCAGCCCGGTGTGCGCGGCTTGCCGGAAGTGCGCTTCGGCGCGGTGCCGGCCTGAGAGTAAAAATCAGGTACGCCTCCAGGCTAGCTCCAAGGATGGCTCCCAAGCACGGATAATTCTGCTACGCTAGGCGGGCAATGTCGCACGCCTAACTACGCACAATATGTCCAACATCGCCCGCATCTTGCAAGACAGCCGCATCATCGC
Organism: Janthinobacterium woesei; assembly: GCF_051380875.1. Taxonomy (NCBI): domain Bacteria; kingdom Pseudomonadati; phylum Pseudomonadota; class Betaproteobacteria; order Burkholderiales; family Oxalobacteraceae; genus Janthinobacterium; species Janthinobacterium woesei. The sequence goes on along the minus strand of NZ_JBNYXW010000003.1, from coordinate 163,131 downwards.
CATCGTTGGCATGTCCAACAAGCCGGAACGCGCCAGCCACGAGGTGGCCGACTATCTGCTGCAGCATGGCTACCGCGTGCTGCCCGTCAATCCTGCCATTGCCGGCCAGGAGGTGCTGGGCCAGCGCGCCTATGCCACCCTGGCAGAGGCCGCCGCCTTTGTCGCGCCGGCGCGCATCGACATCGTCGATTGCTTTCGCAAGTCGGCAGATATTGCGCCCATCGCAGAGGAAGCCATAGCCATCAAGGCGGGCTGTTTGTGGCTGCAACTGGACGTCATCAACGAGGAGGCGGCGCAACTGGCGCGGGCAGCGGGACTGGAGGTGGTGATGGATCGCTGCACAAAAATTGAGCACCGCAACCTGGCGCTGGCAGCATGAAGGCGCGCACGCAGTTCCGCGCCGGCAAGGGCTTCGACCTGCAAGAAGACTATGCGGGCAAGCGCTTGCTGGGCGCGGCCATCAAGGCGGCGAATAAAAAGCTGACAGTGGCCCAGTGCAAGGCCATGGATCGCGAGGAAACCGTGGCGCTGACGGCGCAGATCGCCGAGTGCCAGAGCATGCTGTACGCGCAGCACAAGAAAAAAGTGCTGCTGGTCTTGCAGGGCATGGATACCTCAGGCAAGGATGGCACGGTCAAGGCCATTTTCAGCAATATCAACCCGATGGGCATCCGCGCCGTGGCGTTCAAGAACCCCACCGACATCGAACTGGCACACGATTATCTGTGGCGCGTGCACCAGCAGGTGCCCGTCAAGGGAGAGATCGCCATCTTCAACCGCAGCCATTATGAGGATGTGCTGATCACGCGCGTGCAGGACATGATCGACAAGCCAGAATGCCAGCGCCGTTATGCGCAGATCCGCGATTTCGAGCGCATGCTCAGCGAAACGGGTACCGTCATCCTGAAAATTTTCCTGCATATCTCCAAGGACGAGCAACGCGGACGGCTGCAGGAGCGGCTCGATGATCCCGACCGTCAATGGAAGTTCGATCCCAACGATATCGCCCAGCGCAAGAAGTGGGATGCCTACCAGCGCGCCTATGAAACGGCGATCCGCGAGACCGATGCCGATCACGCGCCCTGGTATGTGGTGCCGTCCAATTCCAAGACCCAGCGCAACCTGGTGGTGGCGTCCCTGCTGCTGGAAACCTTGCAGGCCATGAAGCTGGCTTACCCGCCGCCGGACCCGAAGCTGTCGTCCTTCAAGGTTGAGTAAAAGGAGGGGCAGTTCGGCTGCCCGCCTGCGAAATTGGCCGCGCTGTGGCATAGTATCTCCCGTCGATAATTCAAACCAGACCGGAGATCCATATGCTGCAGTTGAAAGATCCTACCTTGTTGCGTCACCAGGCTTACTTGAACGGTGCCTGGGTTGACGCCGACGGTGGCCAGACGCTGAACGTCACCAATCCTGCCACCGGCGAGCATATCGGCACAGTGCCCTTGATGGGCGCGGCCGAGACGCGCCGCGCCATTGAAGCTGCCAACGCGGCATGGCCCGCCTGGCGCAAGAAGACGGCCAAGGAGCGCGCTGCGGTGCTGCGCCGCTGGCATGACCTGATCCTGGAAAATGCCGACGACCTGGCGCTGATCATGACCACCGAACAGGGAAAACCCCTGGCGGAAGCGAAGGGTGAAGTGCAGTTTGGCGCCTCGTTCATCGAATGGTTTGCCGAGGAAGGCAAGCGCGTTTCGGGCGATACCCTGCAGTCGCCATGGCCGGACCGCCGTCTGGTGATCACCAAGGAGCCGATTGGCGTGTGCGCCGCCATCACGCCGTGGAATTTCCCTGCCGCGATGATCACGCGTAAAGTTGGCCCGGCCCTGGCGGCCGGCTGCCCGATGGTCTTGAAGCCGGCCGAGGCGACGCCGTTTTCCGCACTGGCGCTGGCAGTGCTGGCCGAGCGTGCGGGTGTGCCAGCGGGCGTGTTCAGCATCGTCACCGGCGCGCCGAAAGAGATCGGCGGCGAAATGACCTCGAATCCCATCGTGCGCAAGCTGACGTTTACGGGCTCGACCCAGGTCGGCCGCTTGCTCGCTGAGCAGTGCGCGCCGACGATCAAGAAACTGTCGCTGGAACTGGGCGGCAATGCGCCCTTCATCGTCTTTGACGATGCCGACCTCGATGCGGCCGTGGAAGGCGCCATCGCCTCGAAATACCGCAACGCGGGCCAGACCTGCGTCTGCGCCAACCGCCTGTACGTGCAGGACAGCGTGTATGAAGCGTTCGCCGAGAAACTGGTGGCGGCTGTGGCCAGGCTGAAAGTGGGCAATGGCATCGAGGCGGGAGTGACGCAAGGCCCGCTGATCGATGGCAAGGCAGTGGCCAAGGTGGAAGAGCACGTGGCCGATGCGCTGGCCAAGGGCGGGCGCCTGCTGGCCGGTGGCAAGCGCCATGCACTGGGCAATGGCTTCTTCGAGCCGACCATCATCGCCGACGTGACGAACGACATGCGCGTGGCGACCGAAGAAACCTTCGGCCCGCTGGCGCCGCTGTTCCGCTTCAAAACGGACGATGAAGTCATCGCCCTGGCCAACAACACTGAATTTGGCCTGGCCGCTTACTTCTATTCGCGCGACATCGGCCGTATCTGGCGTGTGGCAGAAGGTCTGGAAACGGGCATGGTCGGCGTCAACACGGGCCTGATCTCGAACGAGATCGCGCCCTTCGGCGGTGTCAAGCAATCGGGCCTGGGCCGCGAAGGGTCGACCTACGGCATTGAAGACTATCTGGTCATCAAGTACATCTGCATGGGCGGTATCTAACTAAGCCGCCTAACGCGAGCCGCGGCGCGCGGCGAGGCGGTCCAGCATGCCCTTGACCGCTTCCATTTGCGTGCCGCTCTTGCGGTAGAAATCCGGGTCGATCGGGTTGATGCTGGTGTAGCCCCAAAAGTCCCAGCAGCCCTTCGGGTTGTAGGGATGGATCGGGCTCGGTTCGGCCTGCGGATACAGCACGATGATCTTGTTGGCGTCGGCTACCTGGTTGTAACCGGTGCTGGTGTAGAAGCGCTCGCCGATGGCTTGCGTCGTTTGCAGGCAGCCGTGGAACACCACGTGCACGCGGCAGCTCTCGCTGTCGCAGATTTTCGGGATGTAGGCGTAGGCCGTATTGCTCATGCTGGAGTAAGCGCCCTGGATAAAGCGGCGCTGGTTGAAGGCAATCACCTTGCCCGTCAGGGTGGTCGACGATGGCAGCAAATCCGGATACAGGTGCTGCAGGATGTCGCGTGCCTGCACGTAGTTGCAGTCGTTGATGAACGGTGATTGCGTCGCGGCGCACGGCTTGTCGCCGCTGCTGTCCGTCAAGATGGCGTGGCCTGCGCCGACATTGTCGACGAAGCGGATCTGCGCCGCCGGCGTGCCTGCCAGCGCATAGAACTTCCCCACCTGCTCGACGACCGGCCGTGTCACGGTGCGGTCTTTCGTTGCGCTGAACAGATATACGCGCTGGCGTTTCAGGTTGGCCGTATCGTCGATCAGATTGGCGCGCGCGAAGTCGTTCGCTGCGCGCAGCAATTCGCTCGCCACGGGCGGCGCCACCTGCGTCTCGCCCGGATTCATGCAGGTCGTCAGGGCATTCGTCAGATACGGAATGTAGGGAAAGCGGCCCGGCTGGCCCGAGCAGAAATACGGGCCGCCCGCGATGATGCCGGCACCGGCAACGGTGGCAGAGTAGGCGACGGCAAACTGCGCCGCCATGAAGCCGCCCGACGACAGGCCGGAAACGGTGGTCTGGCTCAGGTCGGCCTGATACGCGGGCAGGGCCGGTGCGTCTTTGGTTGCGGCGGGCTTGATGGCCGTGGCGGCGTGCACGCCGGTCGGCGCCAGGGTGAGCAGGCTGGCGGCCAGCAAGGCAGTGGGTAGTGCAGTCGGGTGCGGGAAGGACATGGCAACTCCACGTGGCAAGGAAAGGGGCAGGAAGGCCGAGCATAGGTAAAAAAAACTATCCGCTGGGCAAGTACTGCACCGTCCTTGATGTGGCTCAAGCAATCACTGTTGTTGTTGTCCTCATACGCGCGCGCGGCGTTTGGCATAGAATGGTTTTTTCCTTTTCGACCATGGTATCGCTCATGTCCAAGACCCTTGCCCAGCTGTTTGTGCTGACCACACTCGCCGCCAGCGCCAGCCTGGCCGTACCGGCCCATGCTGCCGATGCTGCCACCACCGCTGCCGCGCCCGCAGCCTGTCCCGCCATCCTCAAGCAGACCTTCAACCGCCTGCAGGACGAAGCGCCACAAAACTTGTGCCAGTACGCGGGCAAGGTCGTGCTGGTGGTCAACACCGCCAGCTATTGTGGTTTTACCAATCAATATGAAGGGCTCGAGGCGCTGTACGCCAAATACGGCAGCAAGGGCCTGGTGGTGCTGGGCTTCCCATCGAACGATTTTGGCAAGCAGGAGCCGGGCAACAGCAAGGAAATCGCCGATTTTTGCTACAACACCTACGGCGTGAAGTTCCCCATGTTTGCCAAATCGGTGGTCTCCGGCCCGACGCCGAATCCGCTGTATGTGGATTTGATCAAGCAGACAGGCAAGACGCCAGCCTGGAATTTCCACAAATACCTGATCGACCGCCATGGCAAGGTCGTCGATAGCTTCCCCAGCAAAGTGACGCCGGACGATAAAAAACTCGTGGGCGCGGTGGAAAGAGCACTGGCGCTGTGAAGGTAAGGAAGCAGCAGGCCACCAGCCTGCTTTTTTTTATGCTGAGCTTGTTGTCTGGCGATCATTGTCCTAAGCTGTTTATTCGTGTTTGTAAAAATAACAGTCAAGGAGATCATCATGGCGTATGTCGATGGATTTGTGGTGCCTGTACCGAAAGCCAAGCTCGATGCCTATCTGGCCATGTCGCGTAGCTGCGGCGCCGTCTGGCGCGAATACGGCGCGCTGGAGTTTCGCGAATGCGTGGGCGATGATGTCAGGCCGGGCAAGCTGACCTCGTTCCCGCAGGCGGTGGACTTGCAGGATGGCGAAGTGGTGGTGTTTTCCTGGATCGTGTACGAATCGCGCGCCAAACGCGATGAAATCAATGACAAGGTCATGAAGGACCCGCGCCTGGCCGACATGATGGACCCGAGCAAGCTGCCATTCGATGGCAAGCGGATGATTTATGGCGGCTACGAGATGCTGGTGGATGCTTAAATAAGCACGGCCGCTATCGCGCCGCGCAGTGCATTGCACACGACAATGGTTTGCGCTTGCGCCAGCATGGCGCGTGTGATGATGGTTTCCTGTGCATCCCACGCGGGATCGGCCAGCATGGCGGCACGCTGCACGCCGGGCAGCAGGCCGCAGGAGAGCGGCGGCGTATGCCAGCGGCCGTCCAGCTGGACGAATACATTGCTGCGCCCACCTTCCGTCAGTTCGCCCCGTTCGTTAAAGAACAGCATGTCGAAGCCGCCTTGCGCCTCGGCCGCGCGCCAGGCGGCATCGTAGCGCGTGCGCACGCTGCTCTTGTGGCGCAGGAACAGGTCGTCTGCCGCCGTGGTGTCGGACGCCAGCATGATTTTCACCGTCTCCGGCAAGGCTGTCAGGGTGCCGCTTTGCACGCTGAACCGGCCTTCCAGCACCAGCGCCAGGCGCAGGCGGAATGGCAGGTCGTCAGGGCGCGTCGTGCATGCTGCCAACAAAGCGGCGCGGGCAGCGCTTTCATCCCAGGTAAAACCAAAGTAGGCGCTGGAAGCGGCCAGGCGCGCCAGGTGGCGCTCTTGCTGGCGGCAGCCATCGGCACGGCTGGCATGCAGGGTTTCAAACAGCTCGAAGTCGTTCGTCAACCCCGTCAGGAAGCGCGCCTTGAGCTGGCATTCCGCAAATTCATCTTGTGGATCGCTGTCGAGCACGATGCCGGCGCCCACGCCCATCTCGCCGCGCCGTATGCCACTGGTGCCGTCCGCAGGCGGCTGCAGGGCCAGGGTGCGGATCGGCACGGACATGCAAAAGTCGCCCACAGCGTGGCTGGCGCCTGCTGCCGGTGGATCGAACCAGCCGATGGCGCCCGTGTAGATGCCGCGCGGTGCCGGCTCCAGTTCGGCGATGATCTCCATGGTGCGGCGTTTCGGCGCGCCCGTGATCGAGCCGCACGGGTACAGTGCCTGGAAGATCTCGGCCAGGCTGGCGTCATCGCGCAGGCGCGCCTGCACGGTGGACGTCATTTGCAGCACGCTGCTGTAGCGCGTCACCTGGAACAGCGCTGGCACCGTGACGGTGCCGGTGACGGCGATGCGGCCGATGTCGTTGCGCAGCAGGTCGACGATCATCAGGTTTTCCGCGCGGTTTTTTGGGTCATTTGCCAGGGCGCTGGCGCGGCGCGCGTTCTCTTCCACCTGTCCGGCAGGGGCGGCCGGCGCCGTGCCTTTCATGGGCCGCGCCGTCAGCTCGCCTTGCGCATGGCGCACGAACAGCTCGGGCGACAGCGACAGCAGGGCGCCGCCATCGGGCAGCATCACCAGCGCGCCATACGGCACCGGCTGGCGTGCGCGCAGCCGCGCGTACAGCGCCAGGGGCGAGCCGAAGGCGTCGAAGCGCAAACGATAAGTGTAGTTGACCTGGTAGGTGTCGCCAGCCACGATGTAGTCGTGGATGCGCTGCAATGCCTGCGTAAATTGCGCCTGGCCGACATTCGCGCGGATGCCGGCCACGCCGGCCGGTGCCCCGGTAGCCGGCGCAGGTGCATTCGCGGCCAGCCACTGCGCCACGTCTTCCTGCGACAACTGCCGGCAGTGTTCAAAGACGAGAATTTGCGCCAGCGGCGGCGCGTCGGTGCTGGCCGTGCGCGGCGGCATGGCCAGCAAGTGCGCACCGAGTTCGTAGCTGCATACGCTGACGGCGTACTGGCCGCGCTGTAAGGCCTCTTGCAGCCCTTCGAGCAAGGCTGGCCACTCGCTGCCCTCGGTGCAGCGCAACACCGCCGCCAGGCCCGTGTACAGGCGCGAACCGGCGCCGGGTGTGCTGGCGTCGTCGAGCAGGGCGAAACAGTCGGTGTGCATGGGGACAGCTACGGCAGTGATTTATCCCAACAGCATGGCGATTTGCAGCGCCGCTTCCTGGGATGGATTGATCTTGAAGCCGCTCTTGGCGTAGCGGTGCCAGCGTCCGATGACGAAGCTGACGATCAGGGTAGCACGCGCCGCCACTTCGCTTTCCTTGCCGTGGCCTTCGGTGGCGGCCACGCGCAAGGCCTGCTTGAGTGCCAGTTCCACGCGGTCGTAGAACTGGTTCATGCGTACTTGCAGGCGCTCGTCTTCATTCACCAGCGCGTCGCCGATCAGCACGCGCGTCATGCCCGGGTTGCTGATGGCGAAATTGAGCAGCATGCCGATAATGTCGCGCGTTTGCGTCATGCCGTCGCTGTGCTTCTCCGCGATCTGGTTGATCAGGCCGAAGACGCTCGACTCGATGAACTCGATCAGCCCCTCGAACATTTGCGCCTTGCTGGCGAAATGGCGGTACAGGGCCGCTTCCGATACGGCCAGTCTGGCAGCCAGTGCGGCAGTGGTGATCTTTTCGCCTTTCGGCTGCTCCAGCATTGCGGCGAGGGCCTGAAGAATTTGTAGCCTGCGTTGGCCCGGCGGTGTGCTTGCCATATTTTCTCTTGTCGTTAAAAAAATGCTGCCTTGATGGGGAGTGCCAAAACCGCCGCTAGCGGTCCGGCTTCCGGTGTCAACCGAAGGCCCAGGAGTTCCCTTTCAACGCAGGCGGTGAAGGCGGCGTGCCAAATGCCGGACAGATTTTACTTTGACATCGACGTAAGCGGGGCGATTTAACGCCTTGGGCAACTTTGCTACGCCGATCGGATCGGCCATTTTCAGGTATTGGGTGACCCAGGCCGTGCGCAAGCCCAGTCTTTTTGCGCCCTTCAGGTTGGCCAGGGTATCTTCCACCAGGATGCAACGGCTTGGCCGAATCTGGTGCTTGCGCAGTAATTTGCGCAGCATCAGGGTCGATGGCTTGGGCCGCAGCTGGCGGTGCACATGCATCGCTTCGATGGCGATGTGCTGCGAAAAATGCTGGCGCAAGCCCAGGTGGCGCATCACGTCGCTCGAATAGCGCAGCGGCGCGTTGGTGAGTAAAATTTTACGGCCAGGCAGGCGTTTGAGTAAAGCACCCAATCCCCGTTCGGCGCGTATCATTGCCCGCAAATCGTCAAAGGTGTGCGTCTCGTGCAAAAAATGCGCAGCTTGCACCTGGTGGTGCTTGACCATGCCCAGCAAGGTCGCGCCATAGCGGTGCCAGTAGGCCGCGCGCGCCGCATTGACGATAACGTCATTGGCCGGCGTCACGCCGTCGCCCAGCACGCGGGCAATATACGTGTTCATATTAGCCGTGATGGTGGGGAAGATGGCGTGCGAAGCATTGTGCAGCGTGTTGTCGAGGTCAAACAACCAGACCGGCGACGAGCGGTTAATAGGGGACACAGGCACAAGAGTCTTTGCTAGCTAAGATAAGATAAGATGAAAAATTCAACAATCAGGAAAACCATGCGACGCCAGATTATAGTGATGTTTTGCGGATTATTCTTGCTGCCGTTGCAGGTTACCCGCGCCGAAGCACCGCCCGTAGCACAAAACCGGGGCGCCCTGTTCAAGGTGCACGATGCCAGCCACACCCTGTATCTGTTTGGCACCATCCATGTTGGCGCGCCCGATTTCTATCCGCTCGAGCCGACGGTGACGCAGGCATTGGAAGGTGCAGGCGCGCTGGCGCTGGAGATCGATCCCGGCGTCGATCCGCGCGCCGCCGTCAGCGCTGTGCTGAAATACGGCATGGAGGCGCCGGGTAGCGAGGTTCCCTCTGATTGCCGCCAGACCCTGGCGCCGCGTTTGGCGCCGCTGTTGCAAAAATACGGCATACCACTTGAAGCGATGGCGCCAATGAAGCCGTGGATGCTGGCCAGCATGCTGGCCATCGGCGAATTTGCCACGCTGGGCTACCGCTCCGAGCTGGCCGTCGATAATTACCTGTCGCAGCAGGCCAAGGCGCGCAAGATCCCCGTGGTGGAACTCGAATCGATGGAAAGCCAGATGGCGCTGTTCGGTGCAATGACGCCGGCTGACGAGTGTCGCTTCCTGGAAGACGGCGTGGCTTCGATCGAAGACCAGGAGCAGGGCCAGGAAGCGCGCGAGATCGCCCAGGCCTGGCGCACGGCCGATGCGCAAGCGTTCGACAGGCTGGCGGCGAAAGCGGCGCAGGACCCGTCGTTTGCCGCGCAGTTTGTGCAAAAGGTGCTGCTCGACGGACGCAATCCGGCGCTGGCTGACGGCATCGCCAAATTGCTGGCGCGCGAAAAGAACAGCCTGGCGGCGATCGGCGTGCTGCATCTGGTGGGCGAGAAAAGCGTACCGGACTTATTGCGCAAACGCGGGCTGACGGTCGAGCGGGTGTATTGAACCGGTGGCTTAGCCGCGCAAGAAACGGCGGCAAAGTAGATGGAAAGTGTTCAGGGCAAGGCGCCGAGCCGAAGACAGTACGAATGGTCGGCGAGGCGAGGCAACGCAGCCATGGACATTTTTCAGATACGGGGATAAGTCGATGGTGCCCTTGACGTGGATCGAACACGTGGCCTCTCCCTTACCAAGGGAGTGCTCTACCACTGAGCTACAAGGGCAAAATAAAAGCGGCGCCTGGTTATCTGCGCCGCCAAACTACTCGCTGTGATGCTTGCGATTTTTTTAGTGCGAACGGATCATAGTACCAAAAGCCTGCTCGGTCAACACTTCCAGCAATAATGAGTGTTCGATGCGGCCATCGATGATGTGTACCGTGTTCACGCCGGACTTGGCAGCGTCGAGCGCCGACGAGATTTTTGGCAGCATGCCGCCCGAGATCGTGCCATCGGCGAACATTTCATCGATTTCGCGCGCCGACAGGTCGGTCACCAGGTTGCCCTGCTTGTCCTGGACGCCAGCGATGTTGGTCATCATGATCAGCTTTTCCGCTTTCAGGATTTCCGCGATCTTGCCCGCCACGACATCGGCGTTGATGTTGTAGGCCTGGCCATCCTGGCCGAAACCGATCGGCGAGATGATGGGAATGAAGGCATCGTCCTGCAGCGCCTTGACGACAGCCGGGTTGATCGCGTCGATCTCGCCGACAAAACCGATGTCGAGGAACTCGCCCGGATGTTCGCGGTCCGGCATCTGCATCTTGCGCGCACGGATCAAGCCGCCATCCTTGCCCGTCAGACCGACAGCCTGGCCGCCGTAATGGTTGATCAGCATGACGATGTCTTGCTGGACTTCGCCGCCCAGCACCCACTCCACCACTTCCATGGTTTCTTCATCGGTGATGCGCATGCCCTGCACGAAGGTGCCTTGCTTGCCGATTTTTTTCAGCGCGTTGTCGATTTGCGGGCCGCCGCCGTGGACCACGACGGGGTTCATGCCGACCAGCTTGAGCAGAATGACGTCGCGCGCGAAGCCGTGCTTCAGGCGTTCGTCCGTCATGGCATTGCCACCGTATTTGATGACGATGGTTTTGCCATGGAAATTGCGAATGTATGGCAGGGCCTCGGCCAGAATCTGCGCCTTGATTTGCGGCGACACCGCCGTCAAGTCGTCATTCGTGTCCAGGTTCAAGTTAGCTAGTTGATTCATGGCGAGTCCGGAAAATTGATTTGTGAGATTTTACAGGGAAGACGAAAATCTTGGAGGCATTATAGGGCGATCTTGTTGTATTTTTCCTGATGATCCTATAGTCTGGCCTGATATGTGTCCCAGCCAGCCCTTTTACTGCCAGTTACATGTGCGTCACACCCTACTGTCGCGTGTCACACACTTGCCAATTCACACATAGCCATGAGCCAATGTAGCCTCTGCGGCGCCACGTTCCAGTGTGGCCAGCTTGACCCGCATGCCAGCGAACCGTGCTGGTGCACGACTCTGCCGCCGGCCGTCCCCATGCCTGGCAACACGGCAACCGCATGCTGGTGCCCGGCCTGCCTGCAAACCCACATCGCCAGCCTCGGCAGCGACGGAAAAGCCCCAACTTCGGCCAAATAAGCGTATCGGCGCGCAATTGTTTCGCAATAAACCTTGCAATCTGTAGGGGAATACGGTCAGACTGCGTTTTTTAAGAATTTCTGACGGGAATGTCATGCGTTTCAGGGATATCCGGATCGGCGTGCGCATCAACGCGGGTTATGCCATTCTGATTGGACTGATGCTGGTCGTCATCGTGCTGTCGGGCAGCCGCATCTATGCGATCCGCGCCGAGACCGACGATATCTTGCAGCGCGACTGGGTCGCCGCCAAGGCCACCAGCAAGATCCATGGCTTGGCGCGCGAGGCGGCCACGCGCATTGCCAGCCTGCCAATCCAGCACAAGCTGGCGCTGCGCCAGGCGAATCAGGCGCGCCTGGAAACGATCAAGCAAGGCATTGACGAACAGGTGCGCATCCTCGATGGCCTCGATGCGCGGCCCGGGGAACGGCGCTTGCTGGAACTGATGCACCAGGCCCGTGCCGACTATTATGCATCGCTGCAGGCCATGTTCGCGCTGGTCGAGCAGGGAGATGGCGCCGCTGTCGAGCAGGCGATGCAGACGCAGACCTTGCCCGTGCTGGAAAAAGTGCTGCTGTACGTGGGCCAGCTCGATGACCTGCAGCAGCAGCAGATCCGCGATAGCGCGGCCAGGATACGCACTGACATCGACACCTCGTTGATGCTGATGGCAGGGATCGGCCTGGCCGCCTTGCTAGTCGGGCTGGCCTTTGCCTGGTCGGCGCGCTCGATCACGCGGCCGCTGGGCGAAGCGGTGGCGATCGCCACGCGCGTGGCTAATGGCGATTTTAGTTCCGCCATCGAAGTGACGTCGCGCGACGAGACGGGCGAATTGATGCAGGCGCTGAAAAACATGAGTACCAGTCTGGCAGTCGAGCAGGACTTGCGCCACGCCGTCGAGGTGGCCGAGGATGCGACCAAGATGAAGTCCGATTTCCTGGCCAATATGTCGCACGAGATCCGCACGCCGATGAATGGCATCATCGGCATGACCCACCTGGCGCTGCAGACCGAGCTGACGCCGACCCAGCGCAACTACCTGGAAAAGGTGGAGTCGGCATCGAAGAACCTGCTGGCCATCATCGACGACATCCTGGATTTCTCGAAGATCGAAGCGGGCAAGATGGCCTTTGAAAAGGTCGATTTTTTTCTGGAAGACGTGCTGGCGCAGATCGCCAACCTGTCCGTGATGCGGGCCCAGGACAAGGGGCTGGAGCTGCTGTTCGATATCGCCCCGAACGTACCCAATGCGCTGCAGGGCGACCCGCTGCGCCTTGGCCAGGTGTTGATCAATCTCACCAACAACGCCATCAAATTCACGGACAAGGGCGAGATCGTCGTCAGCATCCGTTTGCAGCAGATCAACGACCATGCAGCGGTGCTGCGCGTTGATGTGCGCGATACGGGCATCGGACTGACGCCGGTCCAGCGCAGCAAACTGTTCCAGGCGTTTACGCAGGCCGATACCTCCACTACGCGCCACCATGGCGGCACGGGCCTGGGGCTGACCATCAGCAAGCGCCTGGTGGAAATGATGGAAGGCGAGATCGACCTGGTCAGCGAAGCGGGCGTGGGCAGCACCTTCTTCTTTACTGCCCGCTTCGGCCTGGCTGCCGTGCGGCGCGACAGCCTGCCGCAACTGCAGCATCAGCAGCAGCGGTTCAAGGACCTGCGCGTGCTGGTGGTTGACGATAACCCCAGCGCGCGCGACATCTTCGTCAGCATGCTGACGGCGCTGGGCTTCGAGGCGCGCGCCGTGCACAGCGGCGTGCTGGCCATCGGCGCCGTGGCGCAGGCGCGCGCCGAAGGGCGTCCCTATGGTTTGGTGCTGATGGACTGGAGAATGCCGGGCATGAATGGCTTGGATGCCCTGGCAGGTATTCGCGCCGCCGCCGGCATCGATGCGGTTCCAGCCTGCATCATGGTCACCGCATACCATCGCGAAGCGTTGCTTGAGGCGGCGCGCCAGCGCGAGCTGCCGCTCGATGGCGTGCTGACCAAGCCGGTCAGTGCCTCGACGCTGCTCGATCAGATTGCGTTCGTATTTGGCGGCGTGACGGGACAAGGCCGCAAGACGCAGCGCCAGAGCAGCTACCGCGACGACGGGCGGGCCTTGCGCGGCGCCTGGCTGCTGCTGGTGGAAGATAATGAGGTGAACCAGGAAGTGGCTCAGCACATTCTCAGCGCTGCAGGCATTCGCGTCGATATTGCCGGCAATGGCGCCATCGCGCTGGCGAAAATCGAGGAAAACGCCTATGACGGCGTGCTGATGGACTGCCAGATGCCGGTGATGGACGGCTACCAGGCCACGCGCAAGCTGCGTCAGGACCCGCGCTATTCCAATTTGCCCGTGATCGCCATGACGGCCAACGCCATGGTCGGCGACAAGGAGAAATGCCTGGATGCCGGCATGAACGATTTCATTGCCAAGCCGATCGACGTGGCCCAGCTGTTCGCTATCCTGGCGCGCTGGATCGCGCCGGCCGTGCCGCAGGACGTGCACCTGGCGATGGCACAGACGCAGTCGGAAGAGGAGCTGCCCGCGATCGCCGGCCTGAAAATGGTGGAGGCCATGCGCCGCGTGGGCGGCAACGCCGCTTTGATGCGAAAATTGTTGGAGCGTTTTGTGGAAACCCAGTTCGACGCCATGCCGCGCATTGTCGCCGCCATCGAGAACCAGCAGTTGGAAACGGCTATCCGCGAAGCACATACCTTGAAGGGCTTGGCCGGCAATATCGGTGCCGGCGGCCTGGCTGACAGCGCGGCGCGGGTCGAATATTTGCTCAGCCTGGGCTCGCACGATGGCTTGCCGCAGGCGCTGGCCGCCTGCACCCTGGCGCTGGGCGAACTGGTGCCGAAGATCGTGCTGGCCATGCAGGCGCGCACCAGCATGGGAGAACCGGGCGGCGCGATGTTGACGCCCGTGGCGCCGGTGGACAGGGTGCAGCTGGAGGCAGGCTTGCGCGAACTGTCGCAGCTGCTGCTGCAGGATGACGCGCAGGCGGTCAGGCATCTCGATGGCATCGGGCCGGTGCTGGTCGCCGCTGGGCAGGCTGAACACGCGCGCCAGTTGAAGCGCATGCTGGGACAATACGATTTCGAAGGTGCGCTGGCGCAGCTGGGCGAGGTTGCCGAAGCGCTGGAACTGACACTGTGACAAGGATAGATATGCAAAGCGAAGGACGGGCATGAGAGCGCCGGTAAGCAAGCCAACCATCCTGGTGGTCGATGACACGCCAGACAATATCGATTTGCTGCGCGCCGTGCTGGAAGACGATTACCGCACCAAGATTGCTGTCAATGGCGAGCGCGCCCTGAAGATCGCCGGCGGCAGCGACCAGCCAGACCTGATCATGCTCGACATCATGATGCCGGGCATGAGTGGCTATGATGTGTGCCGCGCGCTGAAGGCCAATCCCGCCACCGCCGGCATTCCCGTGATTTTCGTCACGGCCATGAGCGAAGTGGCCGACGAGCAGCTGGGCCTGGCCTTGGGGGCCGTCGACTACATCACCAAGCCGATTTCCGCGCCCATCGTGCTGGCGCGTATCAAGACGCAGCTGGGCATGAAACAGATGCAGGATTTTTTGCGCGACCAGAACCAGTATCTGGAAACTGAGGTGGAGCGGCGGGTGCAGGAAGTCAAGGCACTGCAGGACGTCACCATCCACGCCATGGCCTCGCTGGCCGAGACGCGCGACAGCGAGACGGGCAACCATATCCGCCGCACTTCGCATTACCTCAAGGCGCTGGCGGAAAAAGTACGCGACCTGCCCCGCTTCCGCGATTTTTTGACCGACAAGAATATCGAACTGCTGTTCAAGACGGCGCCGCTGCACGACATCGGCAAGGTAGGCATTCCCGACCATATCCTTCTCAAGCCCGACCGTTTCGAGCCGCATGAAATGGCCATCATGAAGACGCATACCACGCTGGGGCGCGACGCCATCCTGGCGGCCGAGCACGAGCTGGGCATCGAGGTTGATTTTTTGAAGTATGCCAAGGAGATCGCCTATAGCCACCATGAAAAATGGGATGGCAGTGGCTACCCGCAAGGGCTGGCGGGCGAGTCTATTCCGATTTCGGCGCGCCTGATGGCGCTGGCCGACGTGTATGACGCCCTGATCAGCCGGCGTATCTATAAGCAGGGCATGGGCCATGCGCAGGCCGTGCAGATCATCGTCGAGGGACGCGGCACGCATTTCGATGCCGAGATCGTCGACGCCTTCCTGGAGATCCAGGAGCAGTTCATCGCCATCTCCAGCCGCTACGCCGACGGTGTGTGCGAGATCGCCGACAAGCAGCGGCAGATCGCGCCGTTCGTTGAAAAAGTCAGCTGACGGTCTTGAAAAAACGCAGCATCTCGCGGCTGGCGTCCGGCCCCTTGCCGTCCGTGTAGCTGCCATTGCCGCTGCCGCCCGACCAGGCATGGCCGGCGCCGTGAATGACCCAGTACTCACCGAGTGGCGAGCCGTCGGCCTGGCTATGCATGGTGCGTGTGTAGCGGTGGCCATTCGGTACGCTGCCGCCGACGGAGGCCGCCTTGGCCGCCTTGCCACCTGCCTGGCTGCGCACGCCCTGGGCAATCAGTTCATCGCCATTGCGCAAGTTGACGGTGGTGTCGCGGTCGCCGTGGAAGACGATGATGGGTACGCCGCCGGCAGGTGCCTGGCGTTTGGGGTTCGGCATGGCGCCGCCCTTCATGGCCGCCAGGGCCGACGGCAAGTCTTGCGCCGAGGCGAAGGGCAGGCCCGAATGCACGCCGACGGCGGCAAACAGTTCCGGATACAGGGTACCGACGATGACGGCCATGGCGCCACCCGCCGACAGGCCGGCGACGAACACTTCGCGTTCATTGACCGGGTATTCGTCGATCACCTGCTGCGCGATGCCGGCGATCAGCGACGGTTCGCCCTGGTCGCGTTGCTGGTCGAGCGCATTGAACCAGTTCCAGCAGCGCGAACTGTTGGCGCCCTGTGTTTGCGCCGGATAGACGACAAAACACTCTTTTTCTTCGGCCAGTGCGTTCATCTGCGTGCCGGCGGCAAAATCGTCGGGGTTTTGCGTGCAGCCGTGCAGCATGACGATCAGCGGCATGGCCTGGCCCTGGTAGCTGCTGGGGATATACAGTTTGTACGTGCGCGTGCCCGCATGGTTGCGGTACACGCCGTCGAGGAATTGCGCGCCCACTGGTAGTTCCACCGGCGTGGTGGCCGGCGTGTTGAAAGCGGGCGGGTGGAAGTTCGGCATCTCGAAGCTGGGCATGTCAAAGCTGTGTTGACCCAGGCCGGCGGGCACGCCCAGGCGCGCCATGAAATCCTGCGCAAATTCCTGCGCCGCCTGTGCTGGCGTGGGCGGTGCGCAAGGGGTTTCTGGCGTGGCGGCCGGCTGCGGCTGCGCCCCCGCTGGCGGCGGCGCTGGTGGTGGATTAATATCGTGCATGGGTTGCTGCGGCTGCGGCTGCGCAGCTGCCTGCGGCGCCAGGCCTGCTGCGGCCAGCGCTTGCTGGATGGCTACGGTGGCGGCGGCGGGACCGCTGCCCATCAGATTGCGGGTTGCTGCGCGCATTTGCGCGAACATGTCTTGAGCTAGTTTCATGACCATCCTTAACGGTGCGGCGCATCGGCCGGGCCATCGCCACAAACCAATACGCTAGTGAATTCGCCCTGCGAGCGCCGTCTTGACGACGGTGCTGGCGTGCAGGGCACCTAATACGAAGATAGACTCGATGGTGGCAAGTGCCAGTTCCACGGAGACGTCGGTGGCGATGCTGGCCAGTCCCAGCACTTGGATCTGCAGGCGCTGGCCGGCTGCCTGGATCGCTTCCAGGTCGGCGCGTGAATAATGCTGCATGCCCAATACCAGGCTTTTACGGGCGACGGTTTGCCTGACCACGTCGGCGTGAATACCCAGCTGGTTGCGGATGGCCGTACGGATCAGATCCGTGCGGTTGGAATAAAATCCTTCCTGCACCAGTAGATCAATCTGCCCCAGGTCGATCAAACCCAGGTTGATCGTGATTTTTTCTGATTCCCCAATTTTGGGCTTGCTGTCTTGCTTGGCCATAAGTCTCCAGAAACTCCGTGTGGCATCCAATTGCCATCTACATGGATGGTAGTATAGTTCTGAAATATCTCAAGTCAAGCAGGATTTGGCCACGTCAAGGTGTAGGACGGACGCCCGCAGAGTGAAAGCACGGCATAAAATAAATGACGAAAGATGACTTTTCAATCATGTTTCCCCTAAAAGATATAGCGACAGAAACATTGCCTAAGCTGCACACTGCATCACGGCGTCACTTTCGCGGCATAATGAAAGCCTGTACATTTACCGATGCCGCTCCATGATGGTCGATACCACGCCAGCCGTTCCGCTCCCCTTGCCGTCACCGGTGCCGTCGCCGTGCGTCAGCCTGTGCAAGATGAACCGCAACAGTGGTGTGTGCGAAGGCTGTCTGCGCACGCTCGACGAGATCATCGCCTGGGGCAAGGCCGACGATGATTTCAAGCGCACCGTGTGGGCCCAGCTGCCGGGACGCGAATCCCTGCTCGATTTCGAGCCCGACTACTGAGGATGCGATGACGCTGCTGCCCGCGCTCTTGCCTGCGCTTTTGCCTGATGCGATTCAGGTATTCGAACGCGGCTGGCTCTCGTCGAATAACATCCTGTTCAAGGGGAAGGGTGACGCGGCCCTGATCGACAGCGGCTATGTTACGCATGCGCCGCAAACCCTGGCCCTCCTGCGCCATAGCTTGGCCGGGCAGCCACTGGACCGGCTGTTCAACACCCACCTGCATTCCGACCATTGCGGCGGCAACGCGCTGCTGCAAGCCGAATACGGCTGCCACACGGCCATCCCCGTGACGGAGGCGGACAAGGTGCGCACCTGGGATGTCGACGCCCTCAGCTTCCAGGCCACGGGCCAGCAATGCCCGCGCTTCGGCTTTGATGCCACCGTCTCCCCTGGCGACACGTTGACTCTGGCAGACATGCGCTGGCAGGCGCTGGGCGCACCTGGCCACGACCCGCATTCATTGATCTTCTATTGTGCCCAAGAGGGCATCCTCATCTCCGCCGACGCGCTGTGGGAAAACGGTTTTGGCGTGATTTTCCCCGAACTCGATGGCGGCTCCGGTTTCAGCGAGGCGCGCGCCACCCTGGACCTGATCGCCAGCCTGGACGTGCGCGTCGTCATCCCCGGTCACGGCCGGCCGTTCCAGGATGCCGCCGGCGCCCTGCAGCGCGCCTATTCGCGCCTCGACTACCTGTCGTCGGACCCCGTGCGCAATGCGCAGAACGCCGTCAAGGTACTGCTGAAATTCCTGCTGCTGGAACGCCAGCGCATCGCCATCGCCGACGTGCCGGCGCTGCTGCGCGGCATGCCCATCTTCGAGGAAGCCAACCGGCGCTTCTTGCGCCAGGAGGCGGCCGCGCTGGCCGAGTGGGCAGTGTCCCAATTGATCAGGGCTGCAGCGGCGCGCGTCGAGGGTGAGTACTTGCTTAACGAGGGCTGAGGCGGCTGGCAATTAAATTCAGCACGATCGTACTTTTTTTGCACTATAATCGTTGCTCTAGTGTTTAATCTATTCGTCCGATCAACTTTTCAGCGAGTCCGCCATGGCACTGCCTGTAGCGTTGCAAAACCTCTCCTTACCCGTTATCGCCTCGCCGATGTTCATCGCCAGCGGCCCGGCCCTCGTCGCGGCGCAGTGCAAGGCCGGCATCGTCGGTTCCTTTCCGGCCCTGAACGCGCGTCCCGCTGAATTGCTCGACACCTGGCTGACCGATCTGCAGGCCGAACTGGCCGCCTTCCAGGCTGCCAATCCGGACAAGAAGGTAGGGCCAATCGCCGTCAACCAGATCGTGCACCAGTCGAACGACCGCCTCGCGCATGACGTGGCCGTGTGCGTCAAGCACCAGATCCCCATCATCATTTCCTCGCTGCGTGCGCCGCCCAAGGAAATGCTCGACGCCATCCACAGCTATGGCGGCATCGTGCTGCATGACGTGATTTCGATCCGTCACGCGAAAAAGGCGCTGGAAGCGGGTGTCGATGGCTTGATTCTGGTGGCCAGCGGCGCCGGTGGCCATGCGGGCACCCTGTCGCCGTTCGCGCTGGTGGGCGAAGTACGCAAGTTCTTTGACGGTCCGCTGGCGCTGTCCGGCTCCATCGCCACCGGCGACGCCGTGCTGGCGGCACAGGCCATGGGCGCCGATTTCGCCTACATCGGTTCGCGCTGGCTGGCGACGCAAGAGTCGAATGTCAGCGACAGCTACCGTGATGCCATCGTCGATTCTGCCGCGGCCGACATCGTCTACACGAATCTGTTTACGGGCGTGCATGGCAATTATCTGAAGAAATCGATCGTCGCGGCCGGACTCGATCCGGAAGCCTTGCCCGAGGCGGACAAGAGCGCGATGAATTTTGGCTCGGGCAGCGCCAAGGCCTGGCGCGACATCTGGGGCGCTGGCCAGGGCGTGGGCTTGATGGATGACGTGCCGAGCGTGGCGGAGATGGTGGCGCGCCTGAAGGGCGAATACGATGCAGCGCGCGCACGCTTGAAATTGTAACTGCGGGTGCCGGACGACGCCATGCGTCATCCGGCAGGATTTAATCCTGCTTCAAATCCTCGGGCTTGATGGCCCACAGGCCCGGCAGGTTGCGCCAGTAGCCATATGCATCCATGCCGAAGCCGACGACGAAGCGGTTCGGGATCACCAGGCCGACGATGTCGGCTTGCACCGGCTTCTTCTTGCCGATGGCCTTGTCGGCAAACACGGCCAGGATCACTTCGGAAGCACCCATGTCGAGCAGGCGCTGCTTGACGTGCGCCAGGGTTTCGCCCTCGTCGAGAATATCGTCGAGCACGATGACGGTGCGGCCCGCTACGTTCGAGCGCGGGATGACTTTCCACACCACTTCGCCACCCTTGTCGTCGTCGCCATAGCGGCTCACATGGATATAATCGAATTCGAGCGGGAAGCTCAGTTGCGGCAGCAGGTTGCCCGTAAACACGACCGCGCCGCCCATGACGCCCAGCACCAGCGGAAATTCCTTGGAATCGGCGGCGTTGAAGCGCGTGTTGAGCACATCGGCCATGCGCGTGATCGACGCCTGCACGGCATCTTGGTCGAACAGCAGTTCCGCGTTCTTGATCAGGTCACGGGCACGGTTGTGATGAAATTCTTGCATGGACTCTTGCATGGCGATGAATGGGGCTGATGGTCAATGCCGGTATTATCCCGCAAATTTCCATCAGCGTGCTACGCGCGTTATTTGTAATCGCGGATATCGTCGATGACCTTGCCATCCTGCGCCAGGCTGCCCACGGCCACCAGCACGACGTCGCCACGCAGCTTGGTCAGTTCGCGGATCGAGCCGATGATGGCCTCGGTGCCGCTGGCATCCGTCGGATCCTCGACTTCGCAATGCAAAGTCATCTCGTCGTTGGCCATGCGCCCCGACACCACCAGCCGCGCCTTCTTGATTTGCGGATGGCGGCGCGCGATCTCGTGCACCTGCGACGGATGCACGAACATGGCGCGCACCTTGGTGGTCTGGTCGGCACGTCCCATCCAGCCCTTGATGCGCGTATTCGTGCGCCCGCATGCCGAGGCTGGCGTATCGAGCAGCACAGCCGACAAATCGCCCGTGGCGAAGCGGATCAGCGGATAGTCGGAATTGAAAACGGTGACGACCACTTCGCCCACTTCGCCCGGTGCGACGGGCATGCCGCTGCCCGGATGGACGATTTCCAGCAGCACGTTTTCGTCGATGACCATGCCCGGATTGAGCTTGCCGTTGCTGGCCGTTTCATAGGCGATGCTACCGATATCGGCCGAGGCATAGGTCTGGAAGACGTGCGGTACGCCATTCTCGGCAAACCAGCTGCGCAAGGATTCGGGCAGCGCCTCGGCGCCCATCACCGCTTTCGTGACGCTGCTGATGTCGGCGCCCATTTCGCGCGCTTTCTCGATGATCAGTTTTAAAAAGGAGGGCGTGCCGATATAGGTATCCGGCCTCAGGTTCACCATCGCCTGCACCTGCATTTCCGTCTGCCCGATGCCGGCCGGGATCACC
Organism: Janthinobacterium woesei; assembly: GCF_051380875.1. Lineage (NCBI taxonomy): Bacteria > Pseudomonadati > Pseudomonadota > Betaproteobacteria > Burkholderiales > Oxalobacteraceae > Janthinobacterium > Janthinobacterium woesei. The sequence continues at coordinate 142,052 of NZ_JBNYXW010000003.1, read as the reverse complement.
GTGCAGCCGATGCGCGCAGCGCCCCCTTCGACCATGAAGGCGGCCGGCGTGAAGTGGTAGGAAAAGCAGTTTTGCAGCAGGCCGCCAGCGCGTACGCCAGCCGCATACATGGGCCGCGCGAAGCGCCACCAGTCGGGCCCCCGGCCTTCCGGATCGAAGATGGGGCCGGGCGAGACGAAGACGCGCGAGAGGGCATTTTTCGGCGTCGTGTTCAGGCCGCCGAACGGCAGTTCCGCGTGCTGCAATTGCTTGAGGTCGGACTTGCGCGTGACGGGCAGTTGTGCCAGCGCCGCGCGGCTGGTGATGTCCTGGGCATGGATGCCGTCGAGGATGCGGGCCCAGCCCGGCGCCTTTTGCGCGCGCGCGATCAGCTGCGGCAGGCCGGCCATCAATTCGCGTTCGCGGGCATCGGGGGCGCGCGTTTCCAGACTGTCGAGCGTATCGGTCATGTTACGGATTCTCCAATGTCAATTGCAGTTTTTTTGTCAGCCCGGCAAAGGCCAACTTGTATGAGCGGCGGAGCAGGACTTGCCCCTCTGTTCAGGCCAGCCAGCGCTTGCGGCGGCGGTAGAACTTCATGTCGCGGAAGCTCTTGCGCCCGGCGCTGGAGACGCCCAGATAAAACTCCTTGACGTCTTCGTTGCTGGCCAGATCCTGGGCTTGCCCTTCCATCACGACCCGCCCGTTTTCCAGGATGTAGCCGAAGTCGGCGTAGCGCAGGGCCACGTTGGTATTCTGCTCGGCCAGCAAAAAGGAGACGTTTTCCTTCTGGTTCAAATCCTTGACGATGCCGAAGATCTCCTCGACGATCTGCGGCGCGATGCCCATCGATGGCTCGTCGAGCAGGATCATGGAGGGCTTGGCCATCAGTGCGCGGCCGATGGCGCACATCTGCTGCTCGCCGCCCGAGGTATAGCCGGCCTGGCTGCTGCGGCGCGTTTTAAGACGGGGGAAATAGTGGTACACCTTTTCCAGCGCGTCTTTCAGTTCGCCGCGCGAAATGCTGCGCGTGTAGGCGCCCGTCAGCAGGTTTTCCTCGATCGTCAGGTGGCCGAAACAATGGCGCCCTTCCATCACTTGCGACAGGCCCCGCTTGACCAGTTCATTCGGTGTCAGCTGGTCCACGCGTTCACCCTTGAACTGGACTTCGCCCTTGGTGACGTCGCCGCGTTCGCCGCGCAGCAGGGTCGAGATGGTTTTCAGGGTGGTCGACTTGCCGGCGCCGTTCGCGCCCAGCAGGGCGACGATCTTGCCCTGCGGGACTTGCAGCGAAACGCCCTTCAAGACCAGGATCACGTGGTCGTAGATGACTTCGATATTGTTCACCGACAGGTAGGGCGGCGGCGCGTCTACCTTGGTGGCGGGTGCGGTGGCAGTGAGTGTCATGGCTGCTTCTTCATCATGTAATGGTGACTGCGGGTGACTGCGCGGGCCGGATTGGCCTGTACGCCAAGCCGGCCAGCACATTTAGTTCAAACCCTGCGTGCTTAGTTCAAACAGGCCGGCGTGATGTTTTTCTCGGCCGCGTACTTGGCCGACGATTCGTCGACCAGTTTGCGCACGAGCGCCCGGTCGCCGACGATCCATTTCGGCGTGATGGCGGTCCACTTCTTGCCATCCCACTGCTGCACCTTCACGGCGCCCGAGCCTTCATGGTCGTCGCAGCTGGTCTTCACGGTGGGGAACATGCCCAGCGCGCCGACGGCTTTTTGGCGCGCATCGTCGACGTTCAGGTTTTCCAGGCCCCAGCGCATCTGCTCGCCCGTGACCGGCTTGCCCTTGCCGAATTTTTCCTGCGCCACGCGAATCGCTTCCACCCACAGGATGCCGGCCGTCACGCCGCGCATGTGATAGACGGAGCCGATGCGAGCCTGGTCGGCCAGGTTGCCCTTGCCGGCGGCGTAGACTTTTTTACGGATATCGTCCAGCACGGGGTAGTTGCCCGGCGTATTGAAGCTCATCGCCGTGTAGCCCTTGGCCGCATCGCCCGATGGAATCGTGTCTTCCTCGGAACCGGCCCACCATACGCCCAACATTTTTTCGCGCGGGAAGCCGTTGCGCTGCGCCGTCTTGATGGCGACGGAATTCATCACGCCCCAGCCCCACAGGATCACGTGGTCCGGCTTGGCTTGGCGGATCTGCAGCCATTGCGATTGTTGTTCGCTGCCTGGTGGCGCGACGGGAATTTTCACCAGTTCAAAACCGTACTGCTTGGACAGCGCTTCGAGCACGGGCATTGGCTCTTTGCCGAAGGCCGAATCGTGGTACAGATGAACGATCTTCTTGCCTTTGAGCTTATCCATGCCGCCGTCCTTGTCGCCCAAATACTTGATCATGGCGGCTGCCTGGCTCCAGTAGCTGGAAATCAGCGGATACACATACGGGAAGACCTTGCCGTTGGCGGCGTCCGAGCGGCCGTAGCCGATCATCGTCATGGGGATCTTGTCCTGCGCCACGCGGTCCAGGATGCCGTAGGCGACGCCCGTGGACAGGGTTTCCACCAGGGTGGCGCCGCCCTGCTTGGTTTTCAGGCGTTCATAGCACTCGACGCCACGCGACGGGTTGTATTCGGTTTCGCATTCTTCCCAGCTGATTTTCACGCCATTGACGCCGCCGGCCTGGTTGACCAGGTTGAAGTAGTCGATGATGCCGCCGTAGAAGCCCGAACCGCCGGCCGCGTATGGACCCACGCGGTAGGACGGCAGGGCGATGTACTGCTCCTTCACTTGTGCCTGCGCGCTGGCGGAGATGGTGAGTGCGGCACTGGCGATGGCGGTGGCCAGCATGAGCGATTTGATGTGTTTCATTGTGTCTCCTCTTGTTTTATGTAGTTATCAAGTGAACCGACATCCAGACTGCAAAGTAAAGCGGTTAATGCGGGAAAGGCCAGAGTCTTAATTTTTCTTTCGCGATCTGCCACAGCCTGGCCAGGCCGTGTGGTTCGACGATCAGGAAGAAGATGATCAGCGCGCCGAACACCATCAGCTCCAGGTTCGAGGCCACGTTGGTAGGCAGCGACAGGCCGTGCGCGACGATGTTCAGGAAGACGGGCAGCAGCACGATGAAAGCGGCGCCGAGGAAGGAGCCGAGGATGGAGCCGACACCGCCGATGATGATCATGAACAGGATGCGGAAGGACAGGTCCAGGTTGTACGCTTCCGGCTCCACCGTGCCCAGGTAGGCATATGCATACAGGGCGCCGGCCACGCCGCAATAGAAGGAGCTGACGGCGAACGCCAGCAGCTTGGTGCGCATCAATCGAAAACCGATCACCTCGGCCGCCATGTCCATGTCGCGCACGGCCATCCACGAGCGGCCCACGTTCGAGCGAATCATGTTCTTGGCCAGCAGCGCCATGCCTGCGACGATGGCCAGCACCAGGATGTATTTGCTTTGCGGCGTATCGAAGTGGTAGCCGAGTATCGTCATCTTTTGCACCGTGATCACGCCCGAGGAGCTGTAGTTGGTCAGGTACGGGATCTTGGTCAGGCACCAGACGACGAAGAACTGCGTCGCCAGGGTCGAGGCGGCCAGGTAAAAGCCGCGGATGCGAAGCGACGGCAGGCCGAAGGCGATACCCACCATGGCCGCGCATAGGCCGCCCAGGATGAACGACACCAGCAGGGGCAGGCCGGGCAGGCGCGCCATGAAGTTATACGAGGCGAAAGCGCCGACGGCCATGAAGGCGGCCGTGCCCAGCGACAGCTGGCCCGCATAGCCCGTCAAAATGTTCAGGCCCAGCGCCGCCAGGGCGAAGATCAGGAAGGGAATCATGATCGCCGACAGGATGTAGGGCGAGGCGAAATACGGCAGGAGGAAGACGGCGGCGATCAGGGTTGCCGTCAATGCCAGGCGGTCTTGCCGGATTGGGAAGATCTGGTTGTCAGCCTGGTAGCTGGTCTTGAATTGTCCTGCTTCACGATAAATCATGGCGTGTCCTTTGCGATGGAGCGGGTGCGTTGTGCGTGATATGCGGCGTGGGTGGCGTCAGATGCGCCGGATGATTTTTTCGCCAAACAGGCCTTCCGGGCGCACCAGCAGGAACAGCAGGGCCAGCACATACGGGAACCAGCCTTCGATGCCGCCGCCGACCATGGGGCCCAAATAAACTTCAGCCAGTTTTTCCGAGGCACCGATGATCAGGCCGCCGACGATGGCGCCCGGCACCGAGGTAAACCCGCCGAGTATCAGCACGGGCAGGGCCTTTAATGCGATGAAGGTGAGGGCGAACTGCACGCCGTTGCGGGCGCCCCACAGCAAGCCTGCCACCATGGCCACCAGGCCCGCCACGCCCCACACCACGGCCCAGATGCGCTGCAGCGGGATGCCGACCGCCAGTGCCGCCTGGTGGTCGTCGGCGACGGCGCGCAGGGCGCGGCCCACCTTGGTTTTCGAAAACAGCAAGGCCAGGCAAATCACCAGCAGCGCGCAGATGCCGGCCGCCACCACGTCGAATTGCGAGACGATGATATTGAAGTGATCCATCAGGAACGGCATCGGTACGTCTTCGATGGGCAAGTCCAGCTTGTGCACCTGCGAGCCCCACATCAGTTGCGCCAGGCCTTCGATGAAGAAGGCCAGGCCGATGGTGGCCATGAAGAGGGTAATTTCAGGCTGGTTGACGAGCGGGCGCAAGACCACGCGCTCGATCGCCATGCCCAGCACGATCATCGTCACCATCGTCAGCGGGATGGCCAGCCACAGCGACAGGCCGAACTTGTCCATGATGCCGACGCAGGTGAGGGCGGCAAAGAACACCATCGCGCCCTGGGCAAAGTTGAATACGCCCGAGGCCTTGTAGATCAGGACGAAGCCGATGGCCACCAGCGCGTACATGACGCCCGACAGCAGGCCGCCGATCAGCACTTCAAAGAAAAAATTGATATTCATTTCGATCCCTATGTGCGTGGAGCCCTGCCCGATTACGGGCAGGTCGTTTCGCCGGCAGGCAGCGCGCTGCCCGAATTCCCGGCTACACTGCCGAGATACGCGTTGATGACATCCTGGTTGCTGCGCACCTCGTCGGGCGTGCCGTCGCCGATCTTCCTGCCGTAGTCGAGCACCACCACGCGGTCGGAGATATCCATCACCACGCCCATGTCGTGCTCGATCAGTACGATGGTCGTGCCCAGCTGGTCGTTGACGTCGAGGATGAAGCGGCACATGTCCTGTTTTTCTTCCACGTTCATGCCGGCCATCGGTTCGTCCAGCAGCAGGATTTCCGGCTCCGCCACCAATGCGCGGCCCAGTTCCACGCGCTTTTGCAAGCCATACGGCAGGCGCCCCACGGGCGTCTTGCGTATCGCCTGGATTTCCAGGAAGTCGATGATTTCCTCGGCCTTCTTGCGGTGTTCGATTTCCTCGCGCCGCGCTGGGCCCCAGTACAGGGCTTGCAGCAGGAAGTTCGACTTCATCTTCAGGTTGCGCCCCGTCATGATGTTGTCGAGTACCGTCATGCCTTTGAACAGGGCGATGTTCTGGAAGGTGCGCGCGATGCCGGACTTGGCGGCCGCATAGCAATCCATGCCGCGCCGGTGTTCGCCGCGGTAGATGATCTCGCCCTGCTGCGGGCGGTACACGCCGTTGATCACGTTCAGCATCGAGCTTTTTCCGGCGCCGTTCGGGCCGATGATGGCGCGGATTTCATGCTGCTTGACGTCGAAGGAAATATCGGTCAGGGCCTTCACGCCGCCGAACGACAGCGAGATGTTCTTCAGGTCGAGAATCACGGGGCCGGTCTTGCGTGCCGTGCCGAAGTGGGCGTCGGGTTCGTTCATTTGCATCGTGCTGTGCTCCATCATGCGGCCAGGCCCTGGGGCCGATACGTTTTGCTGTCCCAGATCTGCAGGTCGGCACTGGTCGAACCAGTGCGGCCATCCTCGAATTTCACCTGGGTCTCGATGTATTGCGTTGCCTTGCCTTCATACAGGGCCGAAATCAGCACCGCGTATTTTTCGGCGATGAATTTGCGGCGCACCTTGCGCGTGCGGGTCAGTTCGTCGTCGTCCGGGTCCAGCTCCTTGTGCAGCACGAGGAAGCGATGTACCTGCGTGCGATCCATCAGCGGGTCGGCGGCCAGTTCCGCGTTGACTTGCTCGATGCAGTCGCGGATCAGGCCATAGGTTTCGGCGCGCGCCGCCAGGTCGGTGTAGCCGGCATAGGCGATGCCGCGCCGTTCGGACCAGTTGCCCACTGCTTCGATGTCGATATTGATGAAGGCGCAGACCTGGTCGCGCGCATTGCCGAAGGCCACCACTTCCTTGATGAAGGGGAAGAACTTGAGCTTGTTTTCGATGTAGTTGGGGGCGAAGATGGCGCCGCAATTCATCTTCCCCACGTCGGCCGCGCGGTCGATGATTTTCAGGTGGCCTTCACTGTCGAACACGCCCGCGTCCCCCGTGTGGAAGTAACCATCGGCGTCGATCACTTCGTTTGTCGCCTCGGGACGCTTGAAGTAGCCGCTCATGGTGGCTGGCGACTTGACCAGCACTTCGCCATTCGCCGCCAGTTTTACTTCCACGCCCGGCGCCGGCAAGCCCACACTGTCGAACTTGATGTTACCGTCCGGTTGCAGGCACACATAGGCGCAGGTTTCGGTGGAGCCGTACAGCTGCTTGAGGTTGACGCCGATGGAGCGGTAGAAGCGGAACAGGTCGGGGCCGATGGCGGCGCCTGCCGTGTAGGCGACACGTACGCGCGACAGTCCCAGCACGTTTTTCAGGGGGCCATAGACGAGAAGTTCGCCCAGTTTGTAGCTGATACGGTCAGTCATGGAAACGGGTTTGCCATCCAAAATCTGTGCGCCGCAGCGCTTGGCCACGTCCATGAAATGGCTGAACATGCGGCGCTTGATGGCGCTGGCGTCTTCCATGCGTATCATCACGCTGGTGAGCATGTTCTCGAACACGCGCGGCGGCGCAAAGTAGCAGGTGGGGCCGATTTCGCGCATGTCGATCATCACCGTGTCGCCCGACTCGGGGCAATTGACGGTGAAGCCGGCCACCATCGCTTGCGCCAGCGAGAACAGGCAGTCGCCCACCCACGCCATGGGCAAATAGGACAGGATATCTTCCTTGTCCGTCAACTGGTCGAAGGCCACGCAGCCAACGCCTGCTGCCAGCAGCGCCGTGTGGCTCTGGCACACGCCCTTGGGCTTGCCCGTGGTGCCCGAGGTGTACAGGATGACGGCTGAATCGCTACCCCGTCCCGCTTCCACGGAGGCTTCGAAAAAGCCCGGGTGTTCGCGGTCGTACGTCCTGCCCAGCGCCTGCAGTCCGGCAAAGGAAATGAGTTCGGGCTGGCGGTAATGGCGCATGCCCCGTTCATCGTCATAGACGATGTGGGCGATGTGCGGATACAGGGCCTTCACTTCGAATAGCTTGTCGACCTGCTCCTGGTCTTCGACGATGGCATAGCGGATTTCCGCATCTTGCAGCACATAGGCCATGTCGGCCGCCGGCGCATCCTGATACAGGGGCACGGGCACGCCGCCGAGGCTTTGCGCGGCCAGCATGGCCCAGTACAGGCGGGGCCGGTTGTCGCCGATGATGGCCAGGCTCATGCCGCGCTGGAAACCGATGGCGGCCAGGCCGCATGCCAGCGCGCGCACTTCGTCGTTGACCTGGGACCAAGTCCAGGTTTGCCAGATGCCCAGGTATTTTTCGCGAAATGCGGGCTTGTCGGGCCGTACAGTCCCGTGTTGCAATAAGCGCCGCGGAAAAGTCGGCATAGCTGCAGTGGTATTCGTTTGCACCAGTGTCTCCCTGTTGCTTGTCTCAGGCGCCACCTCGTTGGATGGTGCTCTGTGTTTTTTGTATGTAAGGCGTTTGTGCAATGATAGTAGCTTGCGTTAGTTTGACGAGTTGTCTTTTCGGGGACATTTACCCACCTTTCGATGGTGCATTGCACAATGACCACACCTGATATCAGTCTCAAGGATGCCGTGCGCGCGGCCCACTGGGCGCAGCTGCTCGACGCCCATCAAATGGCGCGGGTCGAGGCGGATGTGTTTGAAACCTTCGTGCCGAAAGGCGGATTTGTCTGCCGCAAGGGCGAACCGGTGGAGCACTGGATCGGCGTCATCAGCGGCATGGTGAAAATGAATAATTTTTCCGCCTCCGGCAAGGCCATGACCTTCATCGGTGTGCCACCGGGCAGCTGGTTCGGCGAAGGCTCGCTGCTGAAGAGCGAAATCCGCAAATACGACACCATGGCCCTGCGCGACACGCGCGTGGCGCGCCTGCCCGGCGCCACCTTCCACTGGCTGCTGGAAACGAGCTTGCCGTTTACGCGCTTCCTGCTGATGCAGCTCAACGAGCGGCTGGGCCAGTTCATCGGCATGGTGGAAAACGAGCGCCTGATGGACTTGAACACGCGCGTGGCGCGCTGCCTGGCGTCGATGTTCAACTCGCATTTGTACCCGGGCGTCGCTACGCTGGTGCAGCTGTCGCAGGAAGAAATCGGCCTGCTTTCCGGCTCTTCGCGCCAGCGCGCCAACCAGGCCTTGCAGGTGCTGGAAAAGAAAGGCTTGCTGCGCCTCGATTACGGCGGCATCCGCGTGCTGGACCTCGACGGCTTGCGCCGCTATGAAGCCGATGATGCGCAATGAGGCAATACTGCTGGCGCAGCAGGCATGCTAATCGCGGTATCATAGGCACTTCCCAGCATCGCTCTTTCGCTCCCATGCAGACACCTGACCTCGCCGCCCTCCCTGCCACTCCCGCCGCCCGCCTGGCGCAACTGCGCAGCGCCATGCGCGCCCAGCATATCGACGCCTGCATCGTGCCCTCGGCCGACCCGCATTTGTCTGAATATCTGCCGGCGCGCTGGCAGGGCCGCGAGTGGCTGTCGGGCTTTACGGGTTCCGTCGGTACCTTGGTCGTCACGCAGGATATGGCTGGCGTGTGGACCGATGGCCGCTACTGGGAACAGGCAGAGACGGAACTGGCCGGCAGCGGCATCGCCTTGAAAAAAATCCCGTCCGGCGCCAGCGTGCTGTATATCGACTGGCTGGGCGAGACCATGCAGCCGGGGCAGACGGTTGCCGTCGACGGCGCCGTGCTGGGCCTGGCCAATGCGCGCCTGCTGCAGCAGGCGCTGGGCGCGCAAGTGTTACTGCGCACCGATACCGATTTGCTGCAAGCCGTATGGCCCGAGCGCCCGGGCATGCCCGCCGCGCCGGTGTATGAACATGTGCCCGCGTATCCGGCCCTGTCGCGCACGCAAAAACTGGCGGCCCTGCGCGCCAGCATGGCCGCGCATGGCGCCAGCCACCATGTGATTTCCACCGTCGACGATATCGCCTACCTGTTCAACCTGCGCGGCGCCGACGTGAACTACAACCCGGTCTTTCTCGCCCATGCGTTGCTTGGCCCCGAGCGTGCCACCCTGTTCGTTGCCGATGGCAAGCTGCCGTCCGCCCTGCGCGCCACACTCGAAGAACAGGGCGTGGACGTGGCCGCGTATGCTGGCGCTGGCGCTGCACTGGCGGCATTGCCCGCCACGGCAACGTTGCTGCTCGATCCGCGCCGCATCACCTTCGGCACGCGCCAGGCGGTGCCAGAATCGGTGCGTGTGGTGGAGTCCATCAACCCGACCACCCTGGCCAAGTCGCGCAAGACGGAGAGCGAAGCGGCGCACGTACGTGCCGCCATGGAGCACGATGGCGCCGCCCTGTGCGAATTTTTCAGCTGGCTCGATCGCACCCTGGCCGACCCGCAGCGCGCGCCGTTGACGGAAATCGGCATCGACGAGCACCTGACGGCCGCGCGTGCGCGCCGCGCGCACTTTGTCAGCCCCAGTTTTGGCACCATCGCCGGCTTCAATGCGCACGGCGCCATCATGCATTACCACGCGCATGCCGGTTCGGCAGCGACCATAGCCGGCGACGGCTTGCTGCTGATTGATTCGGGTGGCCAGTACCTGGGTGGCACCACGGATATCACCCGCGTGGTCCCTGTCGGCACGCTCACGGCAGCACATAAACGCGACTTCACGCTGGTCTTGCGCAGCATGATCGCCCTGTCGCGCGCGCAGTTTCCGCGCGGCGTGAAGTCGCCCATGCTCGATGCCATCGCGCGCGCACCGCTGTGGGCCGAGGGCATCGATTTCGGCCACGGCACCGGTCACGGGGTGGGCTTTTTCCTGAACGTGCATGAAGGGCCGCAATCGATTTCGCAGTCCGCCATGCCGGAGCCGCAGACGGCCATGGAGCCCGGCATGATCACTTCCATCGAACCGGGCATCTATCGTCCCGGACAGTGGGGCATCCGCATCGAGAACCTTGTGCTCAACGTGCCGGCGGGGACGACGCAGTTCGGCGAATTCCTGCGCTTTGAAACCCTGACCCTGTGCCCGATCGACACGCGCTGCGTGGAGCGAGTCCTGTTGCGCGACGACGAGGCGGCCTGGCTGAATGACTATCACGCCACCGTGCGTGCGCGCCTGTCCCCGCATTTGTCCGGCGATGCCCTGGCATGGCTGGCGCAGCGCACGGGAGCCATCTGATGCGCTCGACCCGCGCCACCTCCGCCATCGAGCGGCTCAAGGAACGCAGCGGCAACCGCCTGTACACGATGGCGCGCACCGGCGACGAGCTGTTTTTTCTCACGCAAGGCCCCGGCTTGCCGCCTTTGTGCCCGCCGCTGGAACTCGACGCCTTTGTTGCCTTCGTCAATGGCCTGGGGCCGCAAAAGGCGCGCCGCGTCAGCAAGCTCGACGTGGCGTTTGAGAAGCAGCTGACAAAAAAACCTTAACATGCCGACCATCGACTTCCTGCGTGCCTACTGGTCGCCGGCCGAGCTGGCGACGAATGGCGTGATCCTGCTGAACATGCTGGGTGCGCTGGTGCTGGGCTTGCTGGTGGGCTATGAGCGCTCGTATCACGGGCGTGCGGCCGGCATGCGCACCTACAGCCTCGTATGCATGGCCTCGGCCGCGCTGACGGTGCTGGGTGGTTATCCCGAGTTCTGGTATGGCGGCCACGGTGCCATCGTCGGCAGCGACCCCACGCGCGTCATCCAGGGCATCGTCACGGGCGTGGGCTTTCTGGGCGCTGGCGTGATCATGCGCGAGGGATTCAATATCAGCGGCTTGACGACGGCCGCCTCGATCTGGGCCTCGTCCGTGATCGGCATCATGGTGGGCATCGGCTTTTACCTGTCGGCCATGGGGCTGGCCTTTTTGTGCGCGATGGCGATGATTTTTCTGTCAAAATTGGAAAACTTGCTGCCGTCGCGCCACGCGGTAGCCATCACCATGCGCTTCAAGCGTGACTTCATTCCGCGCGAAGATGCGCTGCGGCGCATGGCCGCCAAGCGCGGCTACGACATCGCCAGCGGTTCGCTGACCATCGGCAGCACGGACGGCATGCAGGAATGGCGTTTTGTCGCCATTGCGCATGGCAAGAACACGGGCGCCAGCCTGTCGGCCATGTCGGCCGAACTGGCCGCCTTCGACGGCATCGCCGGCTTCCAGCTGTCGCATGCCCGCAATTGACAAGGATGATCATGGACGCACAGGCGCAGGCGGTACTCGATTTCTGGTTTTTGCCACCGGATAAGCCAGGCTACGGCCAGGCGCGCGCGCAATGGTTCCGCAAGGACGCCGCCTTCGATGCGCGCATCGCCGAGCGCTTCGGCGCACTGATCGACGCCGCCATCGATGGCGGCTTGCGAGGTTGGGAAGCCACGCCGCACGGCACGCTGGCGCGCATCATCGTGCTCGATCAATTCACGCGCAACGTGCATCGCGGCACGCCGCGCGCCTTTGCCGGCGATGGCCAGGCGCTGGCGCTGGCCGTGTCCCTGACGCAACAGGAGCGGGATCAGCAACGGGATCGGCAATTGCAGCCGATGCTGCGCGCCTTTGTGTATCTGCCGTTCGAACATGCGGAAGACCTGGCCATGCAGGCCCGCGCCGTCGAATTGTTCCAGCTGCTGTCGCAGGCGCATCCCGGTTTTGAGGGCATGCTCGATTATGCCCAGCGCCACCAGGAAGTCATCGCCCGCTTTGGCCGCTTCCCGCACCGTAATGCCATCCTGGGGCGCGAATCCACGCCGCAAGAGATGGAATTCTTGCGCCAGCCGGGATCGGGTTTTTAGCTTGCCATGAACGTGACTCTCAATATCATCGGCGCCGGCCACGTGGGCCGTGTGCTGGGCCGGTTGTTCGCCAGCGTGGACGGCATCGCCGTGCAGGACGTGCTGACCCGTTCCATGGCCTCGGCGCAGGCGGCGGTCGATTTTATCGGTTGCGGCACGCCCGTCGACAGCCATGCGGCGCTGCGGCGCGCCGACGTCACCATGCTGGCCGTGTCCGACGATCAGATCGGCCCCGCCTGCGCCGCATTGGTGGCCCAAGGGCGCCAGGCGGGCGCCATCGTGTTTCACTGCAGCGGCGCGCTGGCCTCGAACCAGCTGCTGGCGGCCACGCAGGCGGGGGCCCTTGTCGCCAGCGCGCATCCGATCCGCAGCTTTGCCGATCCGGCCCAGGTGGCCGCCAGTTTCGACGGCACCTTTTGCGGCGTCGAGGGCGATGCGCAGGCGCTGGCCTTTTTGACGCCGGCCTTGATCGCCATCGGCGCGCGTCCCGTGCCCATCGATCCAGCCGCCAAGACCCTGTATCACGCCGCCGCCGTGTTTGCCAGCAATTACCTGGTAACGGTGCTCGATGCCGCCCTGCGGGCCTACCAAGCGGCTGGCATCCCCGAGCCGGTGGCGCGCGAACTGGCGCAACCTTTGGTGACGGAAGCGGTGGCGAACGTATTCCGCCTCGGTGCGGCGCCCGCGCTGTCCGGTCCCATCGCTCGCGGCGACATGGCCACCGTGGCGCGCCAGCAGCAGGCGGTGCAGCAATGGGATGCGGCCACGGGCGAGCTGTATAGCGCCCTGGTGGCGCCGACCGTTGACTTGGCCGGGCGCAAGCGCAAACAATAATTTCAGGCCGTGCCTGGCTTTATTGGCAATTTACCTATCGAACGCAACAAGATAACCACGACTTACCAAATAAAAGTGCCAATTTGTCGACAAAGATGCAAATTGGCAATAAAATTTGACGAGGGGAATCATCGCGCATCGCCCCCGTCTTGCTGCCGTTTCAGGCGCAGGGCACCCCGCGCAGGGAGTGTTGCATGTTATTTTTAAAGAGTACTTCAGTCAGCAAGGCGCCCGGGATTTATGAGGTTGATATTGCCGCCAAGCCACCTGGCAAGACCTTCGGCGTCTTCCTGGCCACCGATCCCGATCATCCACCACAGGCCTTGCTGGGACAACTGAAGGTGCTTGGCTACGAGAACACCTACAGCTCGCCGTATCTGCACAAGGACCAGGGCAAGGTGCTTGACCTGCATTTCCAGAAAGATGGCAGCGACATCTTCAAGGGCTGGAAGACGGACGAGTGCACGCACAACCTGGCGGCCATCACGGCCCTGTTCCAGGAACACGGCATTGCCATCGCGCCGCGTGTTATGTCGATGGCGGAAGCCTACGCCTGATAACGCCATCAAAACCTACTGCGCGTCGTGATTTGCGGCCTCCGATGCTCACTGCCTCGGCGGCCCCGTGCATTCGCACAGCTCCGCTTCTCAGGCCAACGGGGGCGCCGAGCCTCACATCGGCTCGCTACGGTTTTGTTGGCGTTATAAACTGCCTCAACCCGTCTCCACGCCGATGTGGTACAGGGCCCACGGGCAACTGGCGTAACGTTCGGCCAGGGGCAGCGCCGCCACGGCCGCGATGCGGTCCGCATCATGGATCGCCCATAGCGGCCCCAGGCCACCCAGTGCCATCGGCTGGCCATCGAGGTGGGTGGCGACAATAAAGCGCTGCGCGCGCGCCTGCGCTACCGTCAGCGCCGCCGCATAGCCATCCACGGCGCGCAGCAGCAGGCGTACGGAGTCTTCCTCGGGTGCGCCCGCCGCCTTCAGCACATCGACCAGCAGCGGTCCGCGCAGGGCGTGCACCTTGCCATCGTATTCCAGGGTGGGGTGGATCGTGCGCGCCGGCAAGTTCGCCAGCGCCGCGAAGTCGAACGCCCGTGCCCGTTCAAAGCTGATCTTCTGCTTGTGCATCATCTGGTCGCGCACGGCATCGAAAGGCCCCCTGTTTGGTTTGTCGACGCTGCCCGTGACGGTCAGCAGGGCCGGACCGCGCATGGCCACCGGTACTGCGCGCGCACTGGCGGGCAGGGTGCTGGCGGCCAGGGCGGCAGCAAGAAACTGGCGTTTATGCATCACCTCTCCTCATCATCTAAAAATGTATATTTCTCTTAAGTCTAGCTTAAGTTCGTTCAACAGTGTGCATTTTGACGTTATTGTCAGTTTGTAATGTCTGCTTACATCTTGTCACAGTTCTTACGGAATGGAGCAAGACGTAGATTTTTTCGGCTGTTATTGTGACTCCATCGCACTTCGCTGAACTGCGAATCAAGGCACCTCAACTAATTGAAAGAGAGAACATGATGAAAAAGAAAATCCTGTTTGCAATGATCGCTTCCGCTACCGCATTGACCGGCATGAGCGCCGCCCACGCTGAAGGCGGCGCCTACGTGGGTGCTGGCATCACGGGTAACCGCTACAATTTCGATGTTCCTGGCGCCACCAGCGCCGATAATCACAGCGGCTACAAGGCTGGCGGCAAGGTCTTCGCAGGTTATGATTTCGACAAGACCTGGGCAGTTGAGGGTGGCTATGCCGATTTCGGCAGCAAGGATTACAGCTATGTCACCGGCGCCGGCAATGGCTCAGTGAAAAGCGACTCACACGGCTACTACCTGGCTGGCAAGGCCACCATGCCCGTGACCGATAAGGTCGGCGTGTTCGGCAAGCTGGGCGTGGCCCGGGTCGACAATAGCCTGAGCGGCACTGGCCTGTCGACCGGCGTGAGGGGTGAAAACAAGACGGGCGTGTACGCTTCCGTCGGCGCCCAGTACGCGATCAACGAAAAAGTCTCGCTGACGGCGGAAGTGGAACACTTCGGCAAGAGCGCCGACCAGGGTCACAAGGCTACCGGCTTGGCACTGGGTGCACGCTACAACTTCTAATGTATTAGAAGTTTGCTGAAAAAAAAGGCAGTTACCGCGAGGTAACTGCCTTTTTGCATTGCCAGACCTGGCTTAGGTCGTCAGTGGCTTGTAGCGGATACGCTTCGGCTTGGCGCCTTCTTCACCCAGGCGTTTCTTCTTGTCCGCTTCGTATTCCTGATAGTTGCCGTCAAAGAAGGACACTTGCGAGTCGCCCTCGAAGGCCAGGATATGCGTGGCGATGCGGTCGAGGAACCAGCGGTCATGGGAAATGACCATGACGCTACCGGCAAATTCGAGCAAGGCGTCTTCCAGCGCGCGCAAGGTTTCGACGTCCAGATCGTTCGACGGTTCATCGAGCAGCAAGACGTTGCCGCCCATCAGCAGGGTTTTTGCTAGGTGCAGACGGCCGCGTTCGCCGCCCGACAGGTTGCCGACGATTTTTTGCTGGTCGCCGCCTTTGAAGTTGAAGCGGCCCAGGTAGGCGCGCGACGGCATTTCGAAACGGCCCACCGTCAGCATGTCGGCGCCGCCGCAGACGTCCTGGAACACGGTCTTGTTGTCCGACAGCGAGTCGCCGCGGTTCTGGTCGACAATCGAGACGCGCGCCGTCTGGCCGATCGCCACTTCGCCGCTGTCGGGCTGTTCCTTGCCGGTGATCATCTTGAACAGGGTCGATTTACCGGCGCCGTTGGGGCCGATAATGCCGACGATGGCGCCTGGCGGCACCGTAAAGCTCAGGTTATCGATCAGCAAACGGTCGCCAAACGCCTTCGACACGTTCTTGAACTCGATGACGTCATTGCCCAGGCGCTCGGCCACGGGAATGAAGATCTCCTGCGTTTCGTTGCGTTTCTGGTATTCGTGCTCGGACAGCTCGTTGAAGCGGGCCAGGCGGGCTTTCGACTTGGCCTGGCGCGCTTTCGGATTCTGGCGCGACCATTCGAGTTCCTTCTGCAGCGCCTTCTGGCGTGCCGATTCGGTCGACTCTTCCTGCTTCAGGCGCGCCTGCTTTTGCTCCAGCCAGGTCGAGTAATTACCTTTCCATGGAATGCCGCTGCCGCGATCCAGCTCCAGGATCCATTCGGCGGCGTTGTCGAGGAAGTAACGATCATGGGTGATGGCCACAACGGTGCCCGGGAAGCGCAGCAGGAATTGTTCCAGCCAATCGACCGATTCTGCATCCAGATGGTTGGTCGGTTCGTCGAGCAGCAGCATGTCCGGCTTCGACAGCAGCAGCTTGCACAGCGCCACGCGGCGCTTTTCACCGCCGGACAGCACGCCGATCTTGGCGTCCCATGGCGGCAGGCGCAGCGCGTCGGCGGCCATTTCCAGCTGCAAATTCAAATTGCCGCCGTCGGAAGTCGAAATGATCGCTTCCAGGCGTCCCTGCTCGGTCGCCAGGGCGTCGAAATCGGCGTCTTCCTCGGCGTAGGCGGCGTACACGGCTTCCAGCTTGGCTTGTGCTTCAAACACTTCGCCCAGGCCCGATTCGACTTCCTGGCGCACAGTTTTTTCCGGGTCCAGTTGCGGTTCCTGCGGCAGGTAGCCGATGTTCAGGCCCGGCATCGGCACGGCTTCGCCCTGGATGTCGGTGTCGATGCCTGCCATGATTTTCAGCAGGGTCGATTTGCCGGAGCCGTTCAGGCCCAGCACGCCGATCTTCGCGCCTGGGAAGAAGGACAGGGAAATATCTTTCAGAATCTGGCGCTTGGGCGGGACGATTTTGCCCACGCGATTCATGGTGTAGACGTAATTTGCCATTAGAAATCTCGGGTGATATACAAAGACGGACAGGATACGGTAAACGCCCGCTTCCGGCCAGCGCTGCGCGCTGCGGAAACGGACACAAGGAGCGTCAGGCGGCGCCGCGCGCGCGGCGGGCCGTCCACAGGCCCTCCGCCGCGTACAGGCCCAGCGCCGTCCAGATGACCAGGAAGCCCAGCATGCGCTCGGTGCTGAACGCTTCGTGGAAGACCCACACGCCGATCAGCAACTGGCCCGTGGGGGCGATGTATTGCAGCAAACCCAGCACGGCCATCGGCAAACGCCGCGCACCGGCGGCGAACATCAGCAGGGGAATCGCCGTGATGGGGCCGGAAGCGAGCAGCAGGGCGCGCGTGGCGGACGAGTCTGTATTGACGAAGCCGCTCTGGCCATGCCAGGCCAGCCACAGCATGTAGGCCAGCGCCAGTGGGAACAAAATCAATGTTTCAAACGACAAGCCTTCCAGCGCGCCCAGCGCGGCCGTCTTGCGCAGCAAGCCATAAGCGCCAAAGGTGGCCGCCAGCAGCAGGGCGATCCACGGAATCTGCCCCGCCTGCCAGGTGAGCCAGGCCACGCCGCCGGCGGCCAGACATATGGCCAGCCACTGCAACCGGCGCAGGCGCTCGTGCAGCAGCAAGAAGCCCAGCATGACATTGATCAGGGGCGTGATGAAATAACCGAGGCTGGCATCGACCACATGGCCATTGTTGACGGCCCAGATATAGATGAACCAGTTGGCAGAAAGCAAGAACGCGCTGGCGACGAAGCCGGCCACCACCTTTGGCTGGCCGCGCAGGGTGCCCAGCCAGCTCCACTGGCGGCGGATGGTCAGCACGATGCCGAGGAACAATAGCGACCAGACCATGCGGTTGGCCAGGATTTCCTGCGGCGCGATTTCATCGATGGCATGGAAATACAGGGGAAACAAGCCCCAGCACAGGAAGGCGAGGGAGGCGTATAACATGCCTGGATTCATGATGGCGTTCGCTTCAGAGTAGACAGTCTGTCATTATGGCTGAAAACATCGGGGGCTGCCCGGCGCCGCTGCCTAGGCGTAGAATGGCAACAAATCAATGGCCGCAAGTTCGCGCATCAAGGCGGAGCGGCATAAAACAACGACCTTGGGGACAGCCCGGAACCATGCAAAAATACTCTTGCAATTTGCTAATACCTATCATATTGTGCGATGCAACAATACAAAAACGGGTGCAACCTTGACGTCGGAACACAAAAAAAGCAGCCTGGTCGGCTTGACTCTGGCTGCCGTCGGCATCGTCTATGGCGATATCGGTACCAGCCCGCTGTACACCCTCAAGACCGTCTTTGATCCGGCGCATGGCCTGGCGTTGACGCACAACAACCTGCTGGGCATCGTCTCGCTGATTTTCTGGGGCCTGACGTTCATCGTTTCGCTCAAGTACGTGACCCTGGTGTTGCGCGCCGACAACCGTGGCGAGGGCGGCATCATGGCCTTGATGGCACTGGTGCTGTCGGCCGTCAGCCGGGGCTCGCGCTGGCATTTCCCGTTGATGGTGATCGGCGTTTTCGGCGCCACGCTGTTCTATGGAGACAGCGTGATCACGCCGGCCATTTCCGTGCTGTCGGCCATCGAGGGCCTGGAAGTGGCTACGCCGGCCCTGAGCGCGTATGTCGTGCCGCTGACCATCGTGGTGCTGGTGGCCCTGTACTCCGTGCAGTCGCACGGCACGGCCGGCATCGGCCGTTATTTTGCACCCATCATGGTGCTGTGGTTCGCCGCGCTGGCCGGCATGGGCGTGGTCAACATCATCAAGTCGCCCGCCATCCTGGCTGCGCTCAACCCGCTGCACGCGGCCAGCTTCCTGCTCGACAACGGCTTTGTCGCGTTTGTCGCGCTGGGTGCCGTGGTGCTGGCGTTTACGGGCGCCGAGGCGCTGTATGCGGACATGGGCCACTTCGGCAAGAAGCCGATCCGCATGGCCTGGTTCCTGATCGCCTTCCCGGCCCTGAGCCTGAACTACCTGGGCCAGGGCGGCTTGCTGCTGGCCCATCCGGAAGCCATTTCGAATCCGTTTTACCAGCAGCTGGGCGCCTGGAGCGTGTATCCACTGGTGATTTTGTCGACCATGGCCACCGTGATCGCCTCGCAGGCAACCATTTCCGGCACCTTCTCGATGACCAAGCAAGCCATTGCGCTGGGCTTTTTGCCGCGCATGCGCGTGCGCCATACGTCGGAAAGCGAAATCGGCCAGATTTATATTCCCGCCGTGAACTGGCTGCAACTGGCCGTGGTGCTGCTGGCCGTGGTCGGTTTCGGTTCTTCGGAAAACCTGGCTGCCGCCTACGGCATCGCCGTCACGGCCACCATGCTGTCGACGACGATCCTGACCTTCTTCGTCATCCGCTACCGCTGGAAGATGAACCTGGCGCTGTGCTGGGCCGCCACCGGCTTCTTCCTGGCCATCGACATCATGTTCTTCTCGGCCAGCGCCTTGAAGCTGTTCCATGGCGGCTGGTTCCCGCTGCTGCTGGGCGCCATCCTGTTCATCGTCATGCTGACCTGGAAGCGCGGGCGCCAGCTGGTATTCCAGAACCTGGAAAAACACGCGATTCCGCTCAACGATTTTCTGTCGTCGCTGTTCATCGCGCCGCCGCTGCGCGTGCCCGGCACGGCCATTTTCCTGCGCGGCGAAACGGATGGCGTGCCGCATGCGCTGCTGCATAACTTGTTGCATAACAAGGTGTTGCATGAACGCGTCATCTTCCTCACCGTCTTCATGCATGAAGAGCCGTGGGTGGCACATGCTGAGCGCGTGCGCGTGGTGGACCTGGGCCACCAGTGTTTCCAGGTGAATGTGCATTACGGCTTCAAGGATGAGCCCGATATTCCCGATGCGCTGGCACAATGCGCGGGGCAGGGGCTCGATTTCGAGATGATGGAGACGTCGTTCTTCATCGCCCGCCAGACCATCATCTCGACGCCGGGCGCCGGCATGATGCCGTGGCGCGAGCACTTGTTCGTCACCATGTCGCGCAATGCACGCACGGCGGCCGATTATTACCAAATCCCCAGCAACCGGGTGATCGAACTGGGCACGCAGGTAGAAATATAGACATTGTGCCAATGTTGTATTGATGCACAATTTTCCGCCGCGCTTACGTCTGCTTACAAATGGGCTACGCGACTCCTGTTAAACTCCAGCCCGTACCGGTCCGCACCGTACGGGCCTCAGTCACACTCCAATATTTAAAGCAATATTTAAAGGGAAACCATGAAATCGGTATTTCAATTGATCGCCACTCTTGCCTGTGCCGTGGCACTGACCGCCTGCGGCGCCGCCGCAAACACCGAGAAGCTGGTCGTGCTCGATCCGAACACGCAAGTCAAGGAACTCACCATTACCGATGTGGTAGCCGGCACCGGCACGGCAGCGGCAGCGGGCGATACCTTGCTGGTGACTTACACTGGCTCGCTGTATGACGCGAGCAAGCCAGGCAACAAGGGTGCGCAGTTCGATGCGACCGCAGCCGGTGCCGGTTTCACGTTCACGCTGGGCATCGGCCAGGTCATCCTGGGCTGGGACCGCGGCCTGGTCGGCATGAAAGAGGGCGGCACGCGCACCCTGGCCATTCCGTATGACCTGGGCTATGGCAAGGCGGGCAGCCTGCCGAAGATTCCTGGCTACTCGGGCTTGTTGTTCGAAGTCAAGCTGGTGGGCGTGACGAAAAAATAAGCCCGCACAGGGCAGCAGTGAAAAGGGCGATTCCACGGAATCGCCCTTTTTGCTTTGCTGGCCAGTTGAGGCTAGCCCAGGCCCCTTCAGGCCGGGGCCAATTCCTGGAAGTAATACGTGGCGCCGCCCAGATTGGCCGGCGCGTCATATTGCAGCACCTGCGTGCGGCGCAATGCCACCGGCGCGCTGAAGGCGGGGCCGTCGTAGACGAAGGTGTGGAATTCGCCATTTTCGCCACAGGCGTCGACGCCGGGCGGCAGGTCGGCCAGGAAGGCGGCGTCGAATTCGCGCCCGCAAAAGCTTTTCGGCAGGTGCTGGCCATTGATGCAAACGACGATGGCCTTGAAGCCGGCGGCGAGAAACTCGTCGACCAGCGCGCGGCGGGCCTCGCCCCACAGCGGCAGGTGCGCCGTCAGGCCGGCGGCAGCGCAGACTTTTTCTTCCCAGTCGCGGTGCGGCTGCAAGTCGATGTCGCCAAAGATGGCGTGGTCGATGCCATCGTCCTTCGCCGCGCGCAGCATGGTGATGAATTGATCTTCATAGCTGGCCCAGCTGGCGCAATAGCGCTGCAGGCGCGCGCCCAGGCTGGCCGCCTGCGCTTCGAGCAGTGCCGGTGGCACGCCATGCGAGCGCGACTTGCGGCCATCTTCATCCATGGCCGTGATCAACAGCGGCACGGCCATGCCGGCGTTGCGCGCGCGCCACAGTGCCAGACAGGAATCCTTGCCGCCGCTCCAGGAAATGAGGGCCGTGGTCATGTTGTGGTCTGCGCTGCAGGCGGGCCCGCGCGCAGCATGTCGATATGCTGGATGCCGTCTTCATCGTATGGCGCGCTGACGGTGACAAAACCGAAGGACTGGTAGAAGCGCTCCAGGTACTGTTGCGCGCCGATGCGGATGGCGTGGCCCGGGTGCTGGCGCTCGGCGTGTGCGATGCCTTCGCGCAATAGCTGCTTGCCGGCACCCGTGGTGCGTGCCTCGGGCGCCGTCAGCACGCGGCCCAGCGACATTTCGACGTACTTGGCGCCGGGCGCCAGCACGCGCAGATACGCCGCCAGCTGGCGCTGGCCGTCCCGCGTTTGCCAGCCCAGCAGATGCATGGCTTGCTGGTCATGGCCGTCCAGGTCCTGGTAGATGCATTGTTGCTCGATGGCAAACACGCGCTGGCGCAGGGCCAGCACCTGGTACAGCGTGTGGGTGCCGAGTTCTTCAAAACTTTGCCATTGCCAGGTGATCATGCTTGCTCCAGAGAGGGGGAAAGGCCGCTATTTTAGCGGCCAGCAGCCCTGTTTGCAGCAATGTCTTACACCAGCGTCAGGGTGACGTCGATGTTGCCGCGCGTGGCGTTCGAGTACGGGCAGACGATGTGGGCGGCGGCGACCAGCGCTTCGGCGGCGGTGCGTTCCATGCCCGGCAGCGAAATTTTCAGTTCCACTTCGATGCCGAAGCCCGTTTCAATCGCGCCGATGCCGACATGGCCTTCGATCGACAGGTCGGCCGGGATGGCGATCTTGTCGCGGCCGCCGACGAATTTGACGGCGCCGATGAAGCAGGCCGAGTAGCCGGCGGCGAACAATTGTTCGGGATTGGTACCCACGGCGCCATTGCCGCCCAGTTCCTTTGGCGTGGTCAGTTTGACGTCCAGCACATTGTCGGACGAGACGGCACGGCCTTCGCGGCCTCCGGTGGCAGTGGCGACGGCGCGGTACAGGACTTGTTTGATCGACATGATAATTTTCCTAGTGTGATTTAAATAGTTGGCTACTAAATAGTGTGCTACTTATTGCATGGGCCTGCACGTCAGAAGAAACTGTTCACTGCGGTGTCCATGTACTGAATATATATAGTGTGCAATTTAATTGCAAGCTATTTAAAAAAATGAACTCACGATACCTGACAAAACCGTCGCGAGCGGAAGGGAGAGGTGGCTGAGAAGCGCAACCGTACTTCTAGTACGGTGAGCGTCGCAGGCCGCCTATACCGACGCGCAGCAGGTTTTCTCAGGTGTCTGAGGCTATATTTTCTTGCCTATGTCGCCGCTACGGGGCTTCCGTCGCATAATGGCCACCGCCGCTGGCGCCGATTGTTATGCTCGGCCCATGTTACTACTCAGGGAAAAATCATGACCAGCCTCTTTTTTATCCTCCGTCTCACCTTGGCCACGATGCTCACCTACATCATCGCCATGGCCATCCTGGTCGAGAATTTCCTGCCCGATGTCTTCGGGCATACCGAAGGCTTCTTTGTCATCGTCGGCGCGCTGCTGGCCTGCGCCGTCATCACGAATGCGTTTTCGCATGTGCGCCGCGTGCGCCTGATCGCCGGCGCCGTCAACGCCAGTACCCTGTCGAGTCGCCAGCGGCGTCAGATCGAGATCCCGTTCGAGGCGGGCGAAGCGTTCGACATGGTCGACGCCGCCATCCGTGAATTGCCGGGCAGCGAAATGGTTGAAAGTGCGCGCGACAGCCTGCAAGTGCAGGCCCGCGTGCGCCGCGCGGCGCCGTACACGCAGTCGGGCTTGCCGCGCATGCGTATGTTCGCTTTCCTCGAACCGCGACCGAACCAGATCCTCGCCACCGTCACGCCGAATGGCGAAGCGGGCAGCGTGACCCTGATCTGCGAACCGGCGCGCAATGCCTGGACCGACTGGTTCCTGGTCGACCATGGCAGCAACCTGGAAAATGCGGAAGCGGTGACGCGGGCCATCACGCGCCGCGTGGCGCAGCGCCGCCGCGGCGAACAGGCCGAGGCGCGCCAGACGGTGACGGAAAAGGAACTCACGGTGGCCAAACTGAGCTTGCTGCATGCACAGGTGGAGCCGCACTTCCTGTACAACACCCTGGCCAGCGCGCAGCTGCTGACGCGCAGCGACCCGGTGCGTGCCGACGAGATGCTGGGCAATCTGATCTTGTACCTGCGCCACTCGCTGCCGCGCACGGAGCAAGCCATGTCGACCCTGGGCACGGAACTGGAGCGGGCGAGCGCCTACCTCGATATCCTGAAAATCCGCATGGGCAACCGTTTGAACCTGCAAATTGAGGTACCGCAATACCTGCGCCAGGTGGAACTGCCGCCGATGATGCTGCAAACCCTGGTGGAAAACGCCATCAAGCATGGCCTGGAGCCGAAAAGCGGCGGCGGCACCATCTGGATCATGGCGCGCAGCGGCAACGGCACGGTGATCGTCACGGTGGCCGACGATGGCAAGGGCTTCAGCGACGACGGCGCCGGCACGGGTATCGGCCTGCGCAATGTGCGCGAACGCCTGCGCCTGACCTACGGCGCGGCCGCCGCCTTTGCCATCGTCGCCAATTTCCCCGACGGCGTGACGGCCACCATCACGGTGCCCGACAGCACGGCGCAAGGAGCATCGTATGGATAAGCCTGAGATGAGCTGTGTCATCGCCGAAGACGAGAGCCTGCTGCGCGAGGCGCTGGTGGACTTGCTGGGCGAACTGTGGCCGGACCTGCGCATCGCTGCCGCCTGCGATGACGGCGGTACGGCGCTCGACGCCATCGCCACCTTGCGGCCCGATATCGCCTTCCTGGATATCCGCATGCCGGGCTTGACGGGACTGGAAGTGGCGGCCGGCGCGCTGGACGCGAGTCCGGCCACGCAAATCGTTTTCGTCACAGCCTACGACCAGTATGCGATCGACGCGTTCGACAAGGGCGCCGTCGATTATTTATTGAAACCCATCGCCCGCGAGCGCCTGCAGGCCACCTTGCAGCGCGTGCAGGCGCGCGCCGGCAAGGCGAAGGCGAATGACAGCGCGCTGGCCGGCCTGCTGCAGCAGCTGAGCGGGGTTTTGCCGGCGGCGGCCAAGTCGCCGCCGCTGGTGTGGCTGACGGCCAGCAGCGGCAAGGATACGCGCCTGATCATGGTGGAAGACATCGCCTATTTCCAGTCCGATACCAAGTATACGGCCGTCATGACGGCGCAAGGCGAGGCGCTGCTGCGCAAACCGATTCGCGAACTGCTCGACGTGCTCGACCCGGCCATCTTCAAACAGATCCACCGCTCCACCATCGTCAACATGAAGGCGGTGGCGTCGGTCACGCGCGACGAGGTGGGGCGCGGCACCCTGCGCCTGAAAACGCGCCCGGAAACGCTGGCCGTGAGCCAGCCGTTCATGGCGCTGTTCAGGAATATGTAGCGCCTAATCGGCCGTCTCGAAGCCTTCAAGTACATTCACGACATTGATGCCCAGCTCCTTGACGGCATAGCCCCCTTCGAGAATGAAGGCGGTGGGCAGGTCCAGGTGGGCCAGGCGTTCGCCCACGCGCAGATAGTCGCCGCTTTGCAGGGCGAAGTGCGACAGGGGATCACCAATATAGGTATCGACGCCCAAGGACACCACCAGCGCGTCGGGCGCGTACATATTGATGCGCAGGCACGCCGTTTCCAGCGCCGCGAACCAGTTGGCCGTGGAACTGCCGGCCGGCAGCGGCAAGTTGACGTTGTAGCCGGTGCCCGCGCCGCTGCCCGTTTCATCGGCATGGCCCAGGTAAAACGGATATTCATTGCGCGGGTCGGCGTGGATGGAGGCGAACAGCACGTCGTCGCGCTGGTAGAAAATGCTCTGCGTGCCGTTGCCGTGGTGGTAGTCGATATCCAGGATGGCCACCTTGCGCGCGCCATCGTCGAGCAAATGCTGCGCTGCCAGGGCTGCGTTGTTCAGGTAGCAGTAGCCGCCAAAAAAATCGCTGCCCGCATGGTGGCCCGGTGGACGTGTCAGGGCAAACGTGGCCCGCTCGCCCAGGCGCAGCGCGTGCGCCGCGTTGACGGCGCAGTCGGCGCCCGTCTTGGCCGCCGTCCACGTGCCGCTGGTCAGCGGCGTGCCATTGTCCATCGAGTACAAGCCCAGCTTGGCCGTGAAATTATCCGGTTCGATATCGTGGCGCAAAGTGCGCACAGGCCACACAGAGGGCAGTGCATCCTTGCCCGCGTTGTCGGGGGCGAGCGCCAGCCAGTCCTGCCAGGCGTGGCGCAGGAAATGCAGGTAACGCGGCGTGTGGATGCGCTCCAGGGAAGTGAGCGGCACGCCATGCGGCGTGACGATGCGGCCCAGGTTGCGCCGTCCCAGTTCGGCCACCACCATGTCGGCCCGTTCCGGCGTCTCGAAGCAGGGCACCATCTCGCCGCGGAACCATTCGAAGCGGCCCCTATGCTGGCCGTGCAATTCATTGTAGAAGGTCAGCATGGGGGCGTGTCGAGGAAGGTCAGGCTCAGGTGTGCGAGCACAGGGTGCTGGCGCGGTAGGCGGCGACGAAATCGTCGAAGCTGCCCGCCGGTGCCGCTTCCATGGCGCGCTGCTCGGCCAGCGAGCTGGCCGCCAATTGGTCGAAATACGCGCTTTGCCCTGGCGTCGGCGGATGCGCGCGGAAGTAGGCGGCGTGACGCTCGCTCTGGCGCAGGCCGAAGGCGGCAAACGAGCCGCCGTTGGCGCGCAGCTCGGCCAGGACCCTGGCCGACGGCGTCGTGTCCGGATCGGCCAGCTTGGCTGCCTGCGCCGCCAGGCTGTCCGCATGGACCGTGCTGCCGTGGCGCGCGTCGAGCAGGGCTGCCACGGGCGCGATGCGCGAAAGCAACTCTTCGCCCCAGGCTTGCAGGGTGATGGCTTCGCCGTCGCGGCGCAGGGTCAGGCCCGGCGTGCGGCCTTCCTTCACGGTGCGGGCAAAGTTATTCGTGTAGCAGGCGCTTTCTTCGGCCGAGATGGGCGCGCTGTTGTCGAGCGCACAGAACAGCAAAAAGGCGTCGAGGAAGCGGCCCGTTTCCAGGCTGATGCCCACCGGTTCGAACGGGTCGACATCCATGCAGCGCACTTCGATGTATTGCACGCCGCGCAGGCACAGGGCCTGGATCGGGCGCTCGCCCATGCGGATAACGCGCTTCGGGCGGATGGTCGAATAGTATTCATTTTCGATCTGCAGCACGTTCGTGGAGAGCTGTATCCACTCGCCATCCTTCTTCGTGCCCAGCGCTGCATAGGGCGCATACGGGTCGTTGACCGCGTGCGTCAGCGCATTCACGTAGTCGTCGAGACTGTTTTCATGCGGACGCAGGCCGGACTGGGCATCGTTCTGGTAGCCCAGGTCGCTCATGCGCAGGCTGGTGGCATACGGCAGGAACAGGGTGTCGTCGGACAGCGTGTCGAGCTTGTGTGCGCGTCCGCGCAGGAAACCGGCGGACAGGGCTGGCGAGGCGCCGAACAGATACATCAGCAGCCAGCTGTAGCGGCGGAAATTGCGTATCGTTGCCAGGTAGCTTTCCGACTGCACGTCCTTGGCCGAGGCCGCCGCCTGCGCCGGGCTGGTGTTGGTAGCGGTATTGCTTGCCAGCACTTGCCACAGCTGCTCGTCGAGCGAATAGTTGTAATGGATGCCGGCGATGCATTGCATGGCTTTGCCATAACGCAAGGCCAAGCCGCGCCGGTAGACATGCTTGAGCATGCCCATGTTCGAGCTGCCATAGTTGGCGATCTCGATTTCCGCTTCCGGCGGCAGCTGGCAAGGCATCGACTGGCTCCACAGCAACTCGTCGCCGAGGCGGCTGTAGGCGTGGCGGTGCACCGTGTCCAGCTTGGCCAAGGTGGTGGCGATGTCGGCTTCGGCCGGCGTGATGAATTCCAGCAGCGCTTCGGCGTAGTCGGTGGTGATCTCGGGGTGCGTCAGCGCCGAGCCCAGGGCGGCGGGGTGGGGCGTGGAAGCCAGATGGCCGGCGTGGTCGACGCGCAGGGTTTCACGCTCGATACCGCGCAAGCCACCCAGCAGCGCGCGGTTGGCATCTTCGGTCAGCAATGCCAGGCGGCGAGTCAACAGGTTGGGCAATTTGAGCTTCCTTTCTTGTGCAGCAGATAAATAATTTGTGCTGAGATTAACCGAAAATTGGCAAATGCGTCGGCACCGGCCCAAAAAACGCCGCCTCGCCAGCGTTTGCCCCGGGCAACAAGGGCAGCGCTTCGGTCAGGAATTGGCTTGATAGTTTAACAAACTGCGGGGCATTTGGCGCGTCGCTGGATCAAGCGGCGCGCACAGGAAGGGGCTCAGCCCAGGCGGGCGCCGCTGACTCTTTCGATGCCGGCCAGGTCGCGCCAGCTTTGTACTTTGGCGTAGCCGGCATCGGCCAGCAAGGCGCGCACGGATTGCGCCTGGTCATAGCCGTGTTCCATCAGCAGCCAGGCACCCGCCGCCAGATGGCGCGCGGCACCGGCGACGATGCTGCGCAGGGCCGACAAGCCATCGGCATGGTCGGTCAGCGCGCCGGCCGGCTCGAAGCGCAAGTCGCCTTCGCCCAGGTGGCGGTCGCCGCTGGCGATGTACGGTGGATTCGAGACGATCAGGTCAAACTTTTCCGTGCCCAGCGCTTCGAACCAGTCGCTGGCCATGAAGGTGATGTTGACGCCATTGGCGCTGGCGTTGCGGCGCGCCACGGCCAGCGCCGCACTGCTGACGTCCAGGGCCGTGACGACGGCGTCGGGCCGCGTATGCGCCAGCGCGACGGCGATGGCGCCGCTGCCGGTGCCCATGTCGAGCACGCGCCCGCCCGGCGGCAGGCGGTCGAGTGCCAGTTCCACCAGCACTTCCGTATCGGGACGGGGGATCAGCACGGCGTCGTTCACTTCGAAGGGCAAACCGAAGAATTCGCGCTGGCCGACGATATAGGCAATCGGTTCACCCTGCAGGCGGCGTGTCAGAAGCGCTGATAGACGTTCGGCTTCATCGCTAGTGAGTGCTCGCTCCGATTGTGTGATCAGCGACACGCGCGACAGGCCCAGCGCGTGGCCCAGCAAGATGCGGTTGTCGAGCGGGTCGAGCAGCGGACGGATTTGCAGGGCGCCGACAGTGCTGCCGGCGGGTATCAATGTTTCTGGCATGGTTCTTTCAATTATTTCTTGCGGCGCAGCATAGTCCACAGCAGGCCGATGGCAAAAATGGCGAACCAGGCAAATGCCCATTGCGGTATCGACAGGCCGAAAAACGGCTCGCCGGCATTTTCGCAGGCGCCGTACGATTCAAACATGAACGGCATGAATTGGGCCGTGAAAATCTTGTTCAGCACCGTTTCCACCGGGTCGATGCCGCAGGAGAAGCCGGGATGGGCCAGCACATACAGATGCTTGGCGCCGACGCCCAGGCCACCCAGGGCCGCCAGCAGACCGATGCCGGCGCCGATCTGCGGCCGCTTGGCGGCGGCGCCAGCCAGGCAGGCGATGGCGATGGCGAGGAACAGGTAGCGCTGGATCACGCACAGCGGACAGGGCGCCATGTGCATGGCATGCTGCAAATACATGGCCACGCCCAGCATCAGGAAACACAGGGCGGCGATCAACAGGAGGACGGTGCGTGAATTTTTCATGGGCGACACGGTGAGGTGGATGGGTGAGTTACGCATTCTCGCACAAGGGCTGTTTTTTATTGCTTAGCAGCTACTTAAACCTTTGATATGGCTGGACGATTTTTAATCGCCCAGCGCCGCCAACAATTCGGCCTGGTGCTCTGCTGCCAAGGCATTCGTCAGGTCCGTCAAATCACCATCCATGATGAAGTCCAGCTTGTACAGGGTCAGATTGATGCGGTGGTCCGTCAACCGCCCTTGCGGGAAGTTATATGTACGGATGCGCTCGCTGCGGTCGCCAGAGCCGATCAGGCTCTTGCGCGTGGCCGCTTCCTTCGACTGCTGCTCGCGCAACTGCACGTCCTTGATACGCGCGGCCAGCACTTTCAGTGCCTGCGCCTTGTTCTTGTGCTGGCTGCGGTCATCCTGGCATTCGACAACGATGCCGGTCGGCAAGTGGGTGAGGCGCACGGCCGAGTCTGTCTTGTTGATGTGCTGTCCGCCGGCGCCCGAGGCGCGGTAGGTGTCGATGCGCAGGTCGGCCGGGTTGATGTTGACGTCTTCCACCTCGTCCGCTTCGGGCATCACGGCCACCGTGCAGGCCGAGGTGTGGATGCGGCCCTGCGTTTCCGTGGCCGGCACGCGCTGCACGCGGTGGCCGCCCGATTCGAATTTCAGCTTGGAATAGGCGCCATTGCCCACCACGCGCACGATGACCTCGCGGTAGCCGCCAAGGTCGGAGTCGGAGGCCGATACCAGTTCCACCTGCCAGCGGTTGCGTTCGGCAAAGCGCGTGTACATGCGCAGCAAGTCGCCCGCGAACAGGGCCGACTCGTCGCCGCCCGTGCCGGCGCGAATTTCCAGGAAGATATTGCGCTCGTCGTTGACGTCCTTCGGCAACAGCATGGTTTGCAATTCGCGTTCCAAGCGCGCCATGGTGGCTTTCGCCGCCTCGATCTCTTCCTGGGCAAATTCCTTCATGTCCGGGTCGGCCAGCATTTCTTGCGCTGCCGCAATATCATTGTTCGCTTCCTGGTAGGAGCGGTACAGCGCCACCAGCGGGCCCAGTTCGGCGTGCTCGCGCGTCATCTTGCGGTAACTGTCCATATTCGACGTGGCGTCGGGGTGCATCAACAGTTCGTCGAGTTCGACCAGGCGGTTCGCCAGTTGATCGAGTTTGGCCAGCATGGATGGTTTCATAGCGATTCGCGGTAAAAGAGTGTGAGGGTGGTACGGCAGGCCCGGCAGGCGGACAAGGGGCGGCCGCACGGGCGGCCAGCGGGGCTGCGCTAACGGCGGGGGCGGAACAGTTTCGGCAGCAGGGTGGCCAGCTGCTTGCGCTCGTCGCCTTGCGCTTGGTGCAGTGCCTGTTGCGGGCCGTGCAGGAATTTGGCCGTCAAGCCTTTCGACAGCGCTTCGAGCACCGCGTCGATATCGGCGCCCTTGGCCAGCATCTTGCGCGCCCGTTCCACTTCTATCAGGCGCAGCGCTTCGCTGCTTTCATGCAAGTTCTGGATGACGGGCACCATGGCGCGGTCATCGATCCAGCTCATGAAGGACTGCACGCGCGTCTCGATGATCGCTTCGGCTTGCGCCACGGCTGCCTGGCGGCTTTCCAGGCCCGTCTGCACGACCTTGCCCAGGTCGTCGACCGTGTACAGGAAGACGTCGTTCAGGCGGCCCACTTCCGCTTCGATATCGCGCGGCACGGCCAGGTCGACCATGAACATGGGCTTGTGGCGGCGTGCCTTGATGGCGCGCTCGACCAGGCCCAGGCCCAGCAACGGCAAGGACGATGCCGTGCACGAGATGACAATGTCGAACCGGTGCAGGTGCTCCGGCAGGTCCGCCAGGCGGATGGCCTTGCCATTGAAGCGGTGCGCGAGTTCCTCGCCCCGTTCCATGGTGCGGTTGGCAATGGTGATGCTTTTCGGGTTTTGCGCGGCAAAGTGTGTGGCGCACAGCTCGATCATTTCGCCGGCGCCGATGAACAGCACGTTCTGCTCGGCAATCTTGTCGAAGATGCGCTGCGACAGGCGCACGGCGGCGGCCGCCATGGAGACGCTGTGGGCGCCGATTTCCGTGCTGCTGCGCACTTCCTTGGCAACGGAAAAGCTGCGCTGGAACAACTGGTGCAGATACGTGCCCAGGCCGCCCGCCTCGTCGGCCGTGCGGATGGCATCCTTGATCTGCCCCAGGATCTGCGTTTCGCCCAGCACCATCGAATCGAGCCCGGAGGCAACGCGGAAGGTGTGGCGCACGGCATCGTGCTGTGGCAGCATATACAAGTGGGGGCGCAGCTCGCTGTAGTTCAGCTTGTGATAGTCGGCCAGGAAGTGCGCGCCCGCGTCGAGCGGGTTCGGCACATGGCTGGCCGCGTACAGCTCAGTGCGGTTGCAGGTCGAGAGGATGGCCGCTTCGTCATTGTCGCGCAAGTCGATGCGCTGGAACCAGGTGCGCGCCGCTATCACCGCCTGGCCCAGATGCTCAGGCGCAAACGCCAGCTGTTCGCGGAGCGACACTGGGGCGGTGGTGTGGTTGAGGCCGACGGCGAGCAGTTGCATTTCAGGGCTGTTGGGAATTTTTATGCCTACATTATAGCGCTTTGTGCCCGATCTTTGAGCAGCCCGGCTGTTTGTGCCCTGGCGCGTGCCTGTCACCCTCCCAGTTTTTCCAGGCGATAACCATAACTGTAGACGGGTACCAGGCGGTAGCCGTGTTCGGGTTTCAGCTGCAGCTTGTTGCGTACGCGCGAGACGTGGGTATCCATGGTGCGCGAGGGCAGGGCCGTATCGCGCTGCCACACGGCTTCGTGAATGTAGGCGCGCGACAGGGGCCGGCCCAGGTTGCGGAAAAACAGCAGCGCCAGGGCGAATTCCTTGTGCGTGACATCGAGCACCACGCCATCCCTGAGCAGGCGGCCTGGGCGGGTTTCAAATGTGTAGTGCCCGAATTGCAATTGTTCTGCGCCATTCTGCGCCGGATACGCCACACGCAGCAGAGCCTGGGTACGCAAGGTCAGTTCACTGCGCCGCAGGGGCTTGATCATGTAGTCGTCGGCGCCGGCCGTCATGCCCGCCACCACGTCGTCTTCGCCGGAGCTGTTGGTCATGAACAACACGGGTGCCTTGGGCGCCAGTTTCTCGCGTGCACGGCGCAGCACTTCGGCACCATCCAGGTCGCTGACATGCCAGTCGAGGATGAGCATGTCGCAACTGTCCTTGCGCAATTGCCCCAGCATTTCCTTGCCACTTTGGAACTCGTGGCAAGCATGGCCGGCGGCCGTGAGCACCTGGCAGATCAGTTCTGCCTGACTATGGTCGCTATCGAGTACGGCAATTCGCATAATTGGCTGGAATGTGTAGCAACAAACAGACGGTCTGCTCTGCTTATCGTAATGTTAAGGAATGCTCAAGTGAAATATAACAGAGATTGCAACTGTGTCCAGTGAAATCGGCAGGTCAGTCCTTTAAGCTACACTTGGCGCTACACCCTCACCGCGGAGAAACGGCAATGACAGACAAGAGCACTCCCGATTGGACCCTGATACCGGCCAGTCGTGCCGACATCGAGCAAGCGCGCGAGCGTTGCCGGCGCCTGGTGCAGCGGCGCGCGATGATGTCGGCCGGCGCTTCGGCCATTCCCATCCCGGGCATCGACCTGATGTCCGACGTGGGCCTGTTTTCCATGCTGATCAACGATATCAACCACGAATTCGGCCTGACGCCCGAGCAGATCGAGCGCCTCAACCCGCAGTTCAAGATGATGGCTTACCGCGCGGCGGTGGGCATGGGCGGCATGCTGGTAGGAAAACTGGTGTCGCGCGAGCTGATCCTCCAACTGCTCAAGCGCAGTGGCGTCAAAATTGCCACCAAGCAAGTGGCGCGCTTCGTGCCGTTTGCCGGCCAGGCGGTGGCGGCAGCGATCGGCTATGCGGTGTTTCGCCAGATCGGCAACCAGCACGTGAATGCCTGCGCCGCGGTGGCGCAAGAGTTGCTCACGGTCAGGCCGAGTCAAAGCTGATTCCTCTATGCTGGCATCAACGTGTGCCTGATGGCCGTCGAAAATGGCAGATACGCTGTCGCGGCCAGCTCGTCTTTATATAATTCGGCGCATTGCTCGCGTGTCAAATCACCAGACTCCACTATCTGCATAAATTCCATTCCCAAGTCGACATAGCCGGCGATGGCGCTGCGCCGGATTTCACGCAAGGCGCCATTGAGATTGAAAATGCGGATGGTTTCCTGCGCGCGATTTTTATCCACGGAATTCAATCCTTCGCGCACCGCCACGCTGCCGTCGTTGATGAACAAGAAAAAGTGCTCGGGGTCTTCCTCGTCTGGCTTGATCAGGTCAGCAGGATTGTAAGGTGGCAGTTCATCCTTGTGTTTGCCGCAGTTGCTCGGTTGATTGCAAGAGCCAAAAAGATTCGTCCAGAGAAAGGTCACTTTCGGATCGCGCCCCTTTTGACGAAAGTGCTCGATATGCCTCTTGTCAGTATTTAAGGTATTTTCACAATAGGCGCAGCGCTGATGTTGCATGTCATTTAATTTTTCCCATATTTCATGCTTATTTTCGGCAGTGACGGCCTTCCAATTGTTGCGACCATGCCGGTATGCAGACAGGCACGCTGGCGCTGCACCGCGTTGCAGTTTATGCATCTCCGATCTCGCGCAAAGGCAGTTTTCGTTTAAAGGCTTGCAGGCGTATGAGGCGGTCGCACTCAAGCATCTTTGGATGGTCGGCGCCAAAATGGGCGCTCAGTTCGGCACGTAACGCTGTGCCACCAGGCTTGTCATGCAAATTCTGCTGGATCAGTGCCATGTAGTGGCTGAGTTGGCGCGCCGGCTCGACATCGGGAATAGGGTTGATTCCCATCACATTGGCCAGTACGTCCGAGCTGGCCACGCCCATGGTTTGTTGATCGATGGTATTGACCACCATGCGCTTGCGTCCGCTTTCTTCGTCCAGTTCCCAATCCAGGCGGCGTATGCAGTGCGCATCGACGCTGCTCAGCACTTGAGGGCTGTGCGTGGTCACGATGAACTGGATATTCGGGAATGCCTTTTGCAAATCTGGCAATACGGTCTGTTGCCATGCAGGATGCAGGTGCATGTCTACTTCATCAATCATGACAATGCCATGCGTCAACAAGGCCGCCTTGTCGCCATGGTGGGTATTGAGTTTATAGCAGCGGTAGGCAATGTCGCCGACGAGCGCCAGCATGTTGCGTATGCCATCGCTGAGCTGGTTGACCTTCAGTTTGCCTTGATCGGCATGCTCCAATACCAGATCGTCGTGTTCAGCACTATATTCCAGCCAATGCCAGCCTGTATGCGTTTCTAAAATTGCATCGATGGCCTGCTGGACCACACGTACCGGTGCAAGCAGGTCGTCGGCGATTTCCGCATCGGGTCCAAGGTTCTTCTCAATATTGCGGATCTGGGCATCCCTGAGTGCCTTGAATACCCGCGTGTACCACTGGGCGAAATCCGTATAGCTAGATGAGGGGGCCAGGCAATCGCGATAGGCCCAAGTGCGTGAAAACGAGGCCTGGTCCACTTTATTCGATTTGCCGGCCAGTTTCTTCTGGCTCCATAAGCGGCCTGTGCCGTAATAACCCAGCATGGGCAGTTCGTCTTCTTCAACCTGACCATTGTCAAAGACGCGTCTTTCCAGCGCTTGCGCATGGCCATACAGGACTATTGCATCGGAGAAAGCATTGTTTTTTGTTTTACTGGATCTTTTGACGCTGTCGCGGAAACGTTTTCCATGCCATTCCAAATCAGTCCGATCTGCGTCATGGACCATCGGCTCGATATTGCCATACGAATCAATAATGCAAGGCAAGCGCCATTCCATCTGATGCGCTGCCAGTTTTTCGCGAAACACGTCGTCGATCTGTATGCCGGTGGTGTCGAGCGACATGCTGCCCAGGTCAAAACCCGCAAGATACGGCCATAAGGCAATCTTGATGGCATCGAGCAAGGAGGATTTACCTTGGCCATTGAGCGCGACGATTACGGTCAGCTGGGGATCGAAAGTGAGGCACACATTTTCAAAACAACGGAAATTCTGGAGAGTGATCCGTTCGATTTTCAATGTTATCTCCAGTGCATCATTAGTTGGTTTCGTCGAGGTAATAAAAGATCTGGCCCAACGTTAAAAGGGCTGACTGCATGTCAACCCTTTGATTATAGTACTGTTATTGACAGCCTCTGTTGCCTGGCCTGGTCTATGCGTCCGGCAAGACGACGTTGACGTCGAGCACTTCCAGGTTACCCTGGCGGTCCAGCGAGATCTTGATATCGTCGGCGTTGACCTTGGTGTACTTGGAAATGACGGCAATCAATTCCTTGTGCAGGGCGGGCAGGAAGTCCGGACCACTGCGTCCGTTGCGTTCGCGGGCGATAATGATCTGCAGGCGTTCCTTGGCTGCGGTCGCCGTCTTCGGCTTGGGGGGGAACAGGAAAGAAAGCAAGGCCATATCACTTCGCCCCAAAAATACGCTGGAGTAATCCAGGTTTTTCATAGTTGGTAAAGCGCAGTTCGACATCTTCGCCGAGGAAACGCGAGACCACGTCTTCATAGGCTTGCGCCACGTCCGTCCCCTTGAAATGGATGGCGGGATTGCCCTGGTTCGAGGCGGCCAGCACCTGCTCCGATTCCGGAATGACGCCCACCAGCGGGATGCGCAGGATTTCCTGCACGTCCTGGTAGGACAGCATTTCGTCCGATTCCACGCGTTTCGGCGAGTAGCGGGTGATCAGCAGATGTTCCTTGACCGGCTCGCCGCCCGTCTGCGCGCGGCGCGACTTGGCTTGCAAAATGCCCAGGATGCGGTCCGAATCGCGCACCGACGACACTTCCGGGTTGGTGACGATGATGGCTTCATCGGCGAACGTCAACGCCATCAGCGCGCCATGCTCGATGCCGGCCGGCGAATCGCAGATGATGAATTCGAAGCCCATGTTGATCAGGTCGTTCAGTACGCGTTCCACGCCTTCTTCCGACAAGGCATCCTTGTCGCGCGTTTGCGAGGCCGGCAGGATGAACAGGTTGTCGCAGTGCTTGTCCTTGATCAAGGCCTGGTTCAGCGTGGCCTCTTTATTGATCACATTGATCAGGTCATACACGACGCGGCGCTCGCAACCCATGATCAGGTCGAGGTTGCGCAGGCCCACGTCGAAGTCGAGCACGGCTGTCTTGTGGCCGCGCATGGCCAGGCCAGTGGAAAAACTGGCGCTAGAGGTCGTCTTGCCGACACCGCCCTTGCCGGACGTCACAACAATAATTCTTGCCACAAATAATCCTTTTCAGATATCTCTTGAATTGTGCAGCTTAAGAGCGGTTCACGGGAGTGACCGGATTGACAGAGTGTATATCGATTCTGTCACCAGCCAAACGAATTTGCGCGGGTCCGCGTGCCATTTCCGCGGGGAAACCATCTTCAAACGTGCGGTACACACCGGCAATCGACACCAGCTCCGGTTCCATGGCCAGCGCGAAGATGCGCGCCTGGGCATTGCCCGAGGCGCCGGCCAGCGCGCGGCCATACAGCGAGGAATACACGTGGATGCTGCCGTCGGCGATGATTTCGGCGCCATTGTTGACGACGGCCGTGATGATCAGGTCGCAGCCGCGCGCATAAATGCGCTGGCCGGCCCGCACGGGCGTGTCGACCACCATCGCTTGCACTTCGGCACCGGCCTGGGCGGCGGTTGTTGGGGAATCCTTGGGCGGCGCATCGTCGCGCGTCTTGCCGCTGTCCAGGCTCAAGCCTTGCGCCAGGATGGCTTCATGCATCTCGGGCGCCGCATTGCGCACGGCCACGGCATTCAAACGGTATTTTTTCAGCAGGGCCACCAGCGCGGCCCAGTCGACGGGCACGCTGCCTGGCGGCAAGGCGGCCACGTCCAGCACGGCCAGGTCATCCTCGAAAAAGTCGGCCACGCCTCCCGTCATGTCGCGCAAGGCGGCATCGAGTGCCTGCGTATCGGCGCTATGCATGATGGCGGAGACAGCGACGACGGTGGAAATCTTGATTTCGATAGGCTTCTGCGACGGGCTTTTGGACATAAACATTTATCAAAGTGAAACTGCGGCAGGCCGTATGTTCCATGCGGCAACAATGGGAAGCAGTAAATTTCTTGCATTCTACTGTAAAAAAATCAGCGTCAGGGGCTTGGCGCGTGCTATTCCGCAGAGCAACTGTTGCTTCACGGTAAAAAATAAGGGCGGCGCCCCGGAAAACCGGTGCGCCGCCCTGAAAGCAGCCCTGCATGCGGCTTGAGTACGCCTATCAAAACCTACTGCGCGTCGTGATTTACGGTCTGCGATGCTCACTGACTCGGCGTCCCCGTACCTTCGTACAGTTGCGCTTCTCGAGCCAACGGGGGCGCCGAGCCTCACTTCCGCTCGCTACGGTTTTGTTAGGCGTTGTATAGCCCCGTCATACGTTGTATTTTTTATTATGCCACGCGCATCTGGCGCGCAGCGTCGACCATATTCTTCAAGGCCGCTTCCGTTTCCGCCCAGTTCCGCGTCTTCAAGCCGCAATCGGGATTGACCCACAGGTTGGCGGGCGGAATCACGGCGCTGGCTTTTTGCAGCAATCTCACCATGTCGAGCGTCGCGGGGATGCGCGGCGAGTGGATGTCGTACACGCCGGGGCCGATCTCGTTCGGGTACTGGAACTGGCCAAAGCCCGTCAGCAGTTCCATGTCGGAGCGGCTGGTTTCAATCGTGATGACGTCGGCATCCATAGCGGCGATCTGCGGCAGGATGTCGTTGAACTGCGCATAACACATGTGCGTGTGGATCTGCGTCGTGTCCTTGACCACCGCGGCGGCGATGCGGAAGGCGCGCGTGGCCCAGTCCAGGTAGGCGTCCCACTGGCTGCGGCGCAGCGGCAAGCCTTCGCGGAGGGCCGGTTCGTCGATCTGGATGATGCCGATGCCGGCCGTTTCCAGGTCGGCTACCTCATCGCGGATGGCCAGGGCGATCTGCTGCGCCGTTTTGGCGCGGGGCTGGTCGTCGCGCACGAACGACCATTGCAGGATGGTGATGGGCCCCGTCAGCATGCCCTTCATGGGTTTTTGCGTCAGGCTTTGCGCGTGCACCGTCCACGCCACCGTCATGGCGGCCGGGCGCTGCACGTCGCCGTAGATGATGGGCGGCTTGACGCAGCGCGAGCCGTACGACTGCACCCAGCCCAGGCGCGTGAAGATGAAACCGTCCAGTTGCTCGCCGAAGTATTCCACCATGTCGTTGCGTTCCGCCTCGCCATGCACCAGCACGTCCAAGCCCAGCGCTTCCTGGCGGCCCACGGCGTGGGCGATTTCGGCGCGCATCTGCGTTTCATACTCGGCAGTTGCCAGTTCTCCCCGCTTATACCTGGCGCGGGCGGCGCGGATGGCCGTCGTTTGCGGGAAGGAGCCGATGGTTGTCGTTGGGAAATTGGGCAATTGCAGGCGCGCGCGCTGCATGGCCTGGCGCTGGGGGAAGCTTGACGCGCGCCGGTCGGCGCTGGGCGCCAGCGTTTGCAAACGCTGCGCCACTGCGGGACGGTGCACGCGGCGGCTGGCGCGGCGCCCGGCAATCGCCAGGCGCGAGATGGCCAGGCTGGTGGTGTCGGGATGGTTTTCCAGTGCGGCCTTGAGCAAGGACAATTCCGTCAGTTTTTCCGTGGCGAAGGCCAGCCAGGTCTTGATTTCGCCATCGAGGCCCGTTTCGCCCGCCAGGCTGAACGGTGCATGCAGCAGGGAACATGATGGCGCCAGCCACAGGTGGCCGTTGCGCCTGGCCGCCAGCGGCTGCAGCACGGCCAGGGCGGCGTCGAGGTCGGTGCGCCAGATATTGCGCCCATCGACGATGCCGATCGACAGCACTTTATGCGCGGGCAGCCAGTCGGTGACGCTGACCAGCTCATGCTGCGCGCGAATGCCGTCTACATGCAGGCCGGCCACGGGCAGGCGGCAGGTCAGGCTGAGGTTTTCTTCCAGCGGCGAGAAATACGTCGCCAGCAGGATGTTGATGCCCACCTGGTTCAGCTGCCAGTAGGTGCTTTCAAAGGCGCTGCGCCAGGCATTGGGCAAGTCCAGGCCCAGGATCGGTTCATCGACTTGCACCCAGGCAACGCCTTGCTGCTTCAAGCGGTCGAGCAGGGCGCCATACACCGGCAGCAATTGTTCCAGCAGGGAAAGCCGGTTGAAGCCGGGCGTCTTTTCTTTGCCCAGCCAGAGGAAGGTGAGGGGGCCGATCAGGGCCGCCTTGACTTGGTGGCCCAGCGCCTGCGCCTCGGCCACTTCGTCGAACAGGCGGGAACTGTCCAGCGAAAAGCGCGTCAGCGGTGAAAATTCCGGCACCAGGTAATGATAATTCGTGTCAAACCACTTGGTCATTTCCAGCGCGTAATTGCTGGCATCGTGGTCATGGTGGCCGTTGGCGTGGCCATGCGTGCAGCCGGCGTGCGCCGCGTGCGTGTCTTCGCCGCGGGCCATCTTGAAATAGCGCGACAGCGGCGATTGCGGTGATTGCGGCGCGTCAAAGTTGAAGCGCGCCGGTTCGCAGCCCAGCAACTGGATATGGTTGGCCATCTGGTCATAAAAGGCGAAGTCGCCCACGGTGACATAGTCGAGGCCGGCGTCCTTTTGCAGCGCCCAGTGGCGTGCGCGTAATTGCTTGCCCGTCGCTTCCAGCGCCGCTTCGGAGACCTCGCCGCGCCAGTGGCCTTCCAGCGCTACTTTGAGTTCGCGTGCGGCGCCGATACGGGGAAAGCCAAGAATGTGGGTGTGGACGGTCATGATGTCATCTAGATTTAATATGGATGCGCTAGAGTGTGCGGCAATCTGTTCTATAATCAAAACGAAACATTTTGCCGAATAGCATGAAAATAATTCACGTAGATAGCCCATTTGCCCGATGCTAGAAATCCGCCACCTGCGCACCCTGAGTGCCCTGCGTTCCTCCGGCAGCCTGGTGCGCGCCGCGCAGCTGCTCAATCTGACCCAGTCGGCGCTGTCGCACCAGATCCGCCTGCTCGAAGAGCGCTACCAGGCGCCCCTGTTCGAGCGCAAGTCGATGCCGATCGCCTTCACGGCCACGGGCAGCCGCCTGCTGGCCCTGGCCGACAAGCTGTTGCCCGAAATCGAGCTGGCCGAACGCGACATGGTGCGCCTGTCGCAGGGTGACAAGGGGCAATTGCGCGTGGCGCTCGAATGCCATACCTGTTTTGACTGGCTCATGCCGGTGATGGATGCGTTCCGCCAGCGCTGGCCAGAAGTGGAGATCGACCTGGTGTCGGGCTTTCACAGCGAACCGGCCGAATTGCTGCGCTCAGGCGAGGCGGACCTGGTGATCGGCTCGCCGTATGGCCCCGACTTCACCGTGTTTCCCCTGTTCCGCTTTGAAATGCTGGTAGTGATGGCGCAAAAGCACCGTTTGCAGGCCCAGCGCCGCCTCACGGCGCAGGATTTTACGGGCGAGACCCTGATCACCTACCCGGTGCCGGAAGAGCGCATCGACTTGATCCGCGAAGTGCTGCGCCCGGCTGGTATTGCGTTCGAGCGCCGTACGGCCGAACTGACCGTGGCCGTGCTGCAACTGGTGGCCAGCCGGCGCGGCATCGCCGCCTTGCCCAACTGGGCCATCAAGAATTACGTCGATTACGATTATGTGGTGGCGCGCCCGGTGGGCGAGCACGGCTTGTGGAGTGACCTGTACGTCTCCGTGCCGGAGCATTTGCAGGACAAGGCGTATGTGCGCGATTTCGTCAGCGTGATACGCGAGCAGTGCGCGGCTTCGCTCGATGGTATCAAGTTGTTGTCTTGAGCCGCGTTGTATTGGAAGCAAAGCAACAGCAAAGCTTGAGATATATCAAGGTTTAGCAATGAACTGCCGCTTACAGTTGAGTACTGTGCGGTGCAACATGGCACCGCCGTTAATCTGGAGAGGAACGACATGTTTGCATTTTCCCAGCAATGGACACTGGCCGGCAAAGCCGTGGTCGATGCGCAGCTGATCAGCGCGCAAGCGACTGCCCAGGCCATCTTCGACAGCGGTGCCAGCGTGGTCGATTTGCAGCTTGAAGCGGTCCGCACGGCGCTGGCCGCCGCTACGGTAGCGGGCAATCAGTTGCTGTCGGTGAAAGACCCGCAAGCGCTGCTGCAGCTGTCGCGCGCGCAGCCGCATTTGGCCATCGAATGCATCGGGGCATATGCTCGCCAGGCAAAGAATGTTGCGCAAGAAACCCAGGAGAAATTCGATACTGTGACAAAGGGTGAGTTTGCTGCATCGCGTCAAAAACTGCATGCGCTGTTGCAGGTGTTCAAACAAACACCGCTACCCCTGACTATTGCCCTCAATAATTTGCTAAAAACCACTTTCGGCGGTGCCGATGAGGGGTATGATAAAAATAAAAGTACGCGTCCAGCAAGCCAGGCGTAAGCGCCTTGCGGTCCTGGCAGCGGCTATCCGCCGCGCCAGGCCGCCCGCCACCATCGCAGGGCCGGCTGCCATCCTTGCCCCCTGCCGTGCGGCGCTGGAACTGTGGCGCATGCCACGCTAGAATGAAACACAGCCTGCTGTGTCTTCCCGGATTCATTGGATGCATTGGATTCATTAACACCTTGACCTTGGCCTTTGTGGCCAGCATATCGGAGAAATAAATGGATGATGTCGTAATCGTGGCCGCCGGCCGTACCGCAGTCGGCAAATTTGGTGGCAGCCTGGCCAAGATTGCTGCGTCCGAACTGGGCGCGCACGTAATCAAGGGCTTGCTGGCACAAACCGGCATCGACCCCAACCTGATCGGCGAAGCGATCCTGGGCCAGGTGCTGACGGCTGCCGTCGGCCAGAACGCCGCGCGCCAGGCTGTCATCAAGGCTGGCCTGCCGAGCAGCATCCCGGCCTTTACCATCAACAAAGTGTGCGGTAGCGGCCTGAAGGCTACGCATCTGGCGGCGCAAGCGATCAAGTGCGGCGACGCCAACATCATCATCGCCGGCGGCCAGGAAAACATGAGCGCCTCGCCGCACGCGATGAACGGCTCGCGCGACGGTTTCCGCATGGGCGACTTCAAGATGATCGACACCATGATCGTCGATGGCCTGTGGGACGTGTACAACCAGTACCACATGGGCATCACGGCAGAAAACGTGGCCAAGAAATACGAAGTGACGCGCGCCGAGCAAGATGAGTTCGCGCTGCAGTCGCAACTGAAGGCGGAAGCGGCACAAAAAGCGGGCAAGTTCAAGGATGAAATCCTGCCGCTGGAAATCGCGAATAAAAAAGGCACGGTCGTCTTCGACAGCGACGAATACATCAAACCGGGCTCGACCCTGGAATCGCTGTCCAGCCTGCGTCCTGCGTTCGCCAAGGACGGTACCGTCACGGCCGGCAATGCTTCCGGCCTGAACGATGGCGCCGCCGCCGTCATCATGATGTCGGCCTCCGCCGCCAAGGAACTGGGTCTCAAGCCGCTGGCGCGCATCAAGGCTTACGCGTCGTCGGGCCTGGACCCGGCCGTCATGGGCATGGGCCCGGTCTCGGCTTCGCGCCTGTGCCTGAAAAAAGCCGGCTGGACGCATGAAGAGCTGGACTTGATGGAAATCAACGAAGCGTTTGCCGCGCAGGCGATTGCTGTCAACAAGGAAATGGGCTGGGATACCAGCAAGATCAACGTGAACGGCGGCGCCATTGCCATCGGCCACCCGATCGGCGCGTCCGGCGCACGCATCCTGGTCACCCTGATCCACGAAATGATACGCCGCGACGCCAAGAAAGGCCTGGCCGCGCTGTGCATCGGCGGTGGCATGGGGGTTGCTTTAGCGATTGAGCGGGATTAATCGCTAGCACCGAAGCCAAGCTGTCGCGCGCAGTTCGCGATGGCTTGGTGCGGTGTGGTTTGCCGTCGTAACTCGGCAGAACGGGACAACTTTCATTAAATAATTAACTTTTTAGCAATAAAACGACACTGAGGGGATGAAAATGGCAAGAGTTGCATTAGTAACTGGTGGCATGGGTGGTCTTGGCGAAGCGGTTTGTTTCAAACTGGCGGCGTTGGGCTATCGCGTGGTGACCACTTATTCCCCTGGCAATCCGAAGGTCGCGGAATGGCTGGCGACGACAAAGGACATGGGCTATGACTTCAAGGCGTTTCCGTGCGACGTGGCAGACTACGATTCGGCAGCTGCCTGCGTGGCCGCCGTGGAAAAGGAAATCGGTCC
The DNA here is from genome assembly GCF_051380875.1 of Janthinobacterium woesei. NCBI lineage: Bacteria > Pseudomonadati > Pseudomonadota > Betaproteobacteria > Burkholderiales > Oxalobacteraceae > Janthinobacterium > Janthinobacterium woesei. The sequence goes on along the minus strand of NZ_JBNYXW010000003.1, from coordinate 98,989 downwards.
CGTTGACGTGCTGGTGAATAACGCCGGCATCACGCGCGACATGACGTTCAAGAAGATGGACAAGCCGAACTGGGACGCCGTGATGGGCACCAACCTCGATTCCGTTTTCAACATGACCAAGCCCGTCTGCGATGGCATGGTCGAACGCGGCTGGGGCCGTATCATCAATATCTCGTCCGTGAATGGCCAGAAGGGCGCTTTCGGCCAGACCAACTATTCGGCAGCGAAAGCCGGCATGCACGGTTTTACCAAGTCGCTGGCGCTGGAAGTGGCGCGCAAGAACGTCACCGTCAACACCATCTCGCCAGGCTACATCGGCACCAAGATGGTCATGGCGATTCCGCAGGAAGTGCTCGACAGCAAAATCATCCCGCAAATTCCGATGGCGCGCCTGGGCAAGCCGGAAGAAGTGGCTGGCCTGGTCGCGTACCTGGCCTCGGATGAAGCGGCGTTCGTTACGGGTGCCAACATCTCGATCAACGGCGGCCAGCACATGTCGTAATCGGTGTTGAGGTAAAACAAGAAGACAGCCGCGTGCTGTCTTTTTTTATGCTGGCGAGTAAAGCGATCGCGCCGCTTGCCTTAGAATCGGCGTTTTCCCTGCCACCTTCCCCCATGACTCTTGCTCCTGCCTTGCGCTACGCCAGCCTGGCCACCGTGCTTTTCCTGTCTGCCGCCGCCGAGGCCGCTGTCGCGTTGCACGTCACGGTGAGCACCGAGCGCGTGAACAAGCCCGGCGCAAAGACCAGCTTGCCCGCTACGCTCAGCGATGAGAGCGACATTGTGCTGGGCCCGCATTTCATCAGCATCGGCGATGGCAAGAGCATGACGGTGCTCGACTTTGCCACGCGCCGGCGCTACGTCATCGATACGGCGGCAGCGACCTATGCCAATTATTCGCTGTTCGATGCCGTCGGCTTGCGCGCCGTCGAGCTGCGACACCGGCAGGGCAGCGCCGGAGTGCATCAGGCGGGCGGCGTGGAACAGCATGCGGCGCCGCTAGTGTATGAAGAACAGGCGCTGTCGGTGCTGGCAGCCAAGCGGCGCGGCCCTTTGCTGCCGAATGTACTCGATGGCGCCGTGCTGTGGTCGCTGGACCAGCAGCCCCTGCTGCGTCTCGGTATCGCGGGCACGGCCGTCAGCGACGGCGACGCGCGGGCGTTTGCCCAGTATGTGCGCTATACCTGGGGCGGCCATCCGCTGGTGCTGGCCATGCTGGCAAGCGGCAAGCGTATTCCCGCCGAGTTCACCCTGCACTACCAGCAGGTGGGCGGCAGCGTCACGCGCCACTTCCGCGTCAGCCAGCTCAATATGGACGCGCCCGCCACCTATACGCTGGCGGCGTACCGGCCCCGTCCGCTGGACGCCAGTGCTCCCGTGCTGGAGCGGGTGCTGGTGCAGGCGGCGCGCTTGCCGCCGTTGGGGCCACAGGCGCATCCCGCCCTGCGCGCCGAGGCGGAGCGGCTTTTTGCGGAAAATCAACCATTCGACGCCTTCTTGAGCATGCTGGAAGACCATTTTTCCACCGGCGCGCTGGTCGACAAGCTGTCGCGCGAGCAACAGCTGGCCATGCAGCAATGCGAGCCGATCCGCCTATTGACGCGCGCGCTGCTGGCCAAGGATCGGGAGGGTATCGCGGCCGCGCTGGCCACGGTGCAGGGCATGCGCCAGCAAAGCGGGATGCAGCAACCCGTATTGGCCTTGTTCGAGGGACATCTGCGCGCCAAGCTTGGGCAGTGGCCGCAAGCGACGGCGCTGTATCTGCAAGTGCTGCAAGCCAAGCCGCACATGGCCGCCGTGTACCAGGACCTGGGCGACGCCCTGTATGCGCAATTTGATGCGCCCAACGCCTGGCGCAGCTGGGATGCGGGGCGGGCGCTGGCGCCGACGCTGCGGCAATTTCGCAAGGTCAATGCGCTGGAACAGGGATTGCTGAAGGATTACCCCGCCTTCTTTGCCGACGCGGCGACAGTGCAGCCGTCAGATCAGCTGGCAGATCAACTGACTGATCAGCTCAGCACCAGCCGCCCCGCCAGCAAGACGAAGACGCCGGGCAGCACGAACTTGCCGTAAGGCGAGGGCTTGCCGCGCAGGCGGCGCGCCAGGCGCGCGGCCAGCACGGCATAGGCGGCGTCGAACAGCAGGCCGACCAGCACCAGGACGGTGCCCAGGCGCAGGTATTGCATGCCGACACTTTCGCTGCTGACGACGAATTGCGGCAGGAACATGCTGCAAAACAGCAGTGCCTTCGGATTGAGCAGGTTGGTCAGGAAGCCGCGCACCAGGCTGGCGCGGGCGCTGTGCGCCGTGGCCGGGGCCTGCGCCTCGGGCGTCGTGTTTTTGGAGAATGCCGACTGCAGCAGGCGCGCCGCCAGGTACAGCAGGTAGGCGGCGCCCGCCCATTTGACCCAACGCAAGGCTTGCGGATGCGTCACCATCAGCGCCGCCAGGCCAGCGCCCGACAGCGCCACATGCACGGCGCGCGCGCCGGCGATGCCCAGCGCCGTCACCAGCGCCGTGCTCACGCCGCGTGCCGCGCCCGTGGCCAGCACCAGGGCCATATCGGGACCTGGTAATAAAAAGGCGCCAGCCAGTGCCAGCAGGTACATCAGGAAGGTAGAATCGGACATGGCGCGGCCAGGTAGCTGGCAAAAAGTGAGGGCGGGAACAATGGCACGCTGCCGCATGCTCGCTGTTCCCCATTATGTTCTTGCCTTGGTGAAATGTGCTTGCTTTTCCTGCCCTGTATGTCTTAGTATTCGGGTAGATTCCACTCGTATAAAAACAAAAATTAGATGAAAATTTCAGAAGTAAGCCTCGACGCCACCGATTTACAGATTCTCCGGCTGTTGCAGGATGAGGGACGGCTGTCCAATGCGCGCCTGGCCGAGCGCTTGAAATTGAGCGAAACGCCCGTCTGGCGCCGCCTGCGCCGCTTGGAAGAAGAAGGATTTATCACCGGCTACCAGGCTTTGCTCAACCGCAAGAAGCTGGGCATCGGCCTGGTGGCGTTCGTGCGCGTGGTGTTTGCCAACCACGGCGGCGAGCAGCCGTCGCAGTTCGAGCAGGCGATCGCCACGATTCCCGAGATTTTGTCCTGCCACAATGTGGCGGGCGAAGCCGATTATTTCCTGCAAGTGGTGGCGCGCGACCTGGAAGCGTATGGCGAATTCGTCTCGACCGTGCTGCGCCGCCTGCCCGGCGTGGCGGAAATCCAGTCCAGCCTGTCGATGCGCGAGATCAAGTCGTCGAACCGCCTGCCCTTGCCGCTTTCCTGAGTCGCCGGGGCCGCACTATAATTGAAACAGTTGCCAGGCGCGTCATGCCTGGCCCCCTGACTGTTTAGAGGACCGCCATGCCAGATTCCCTGTCGCCCCTGTTTCCCGCCCTGTCGCCGACCCGGCACGGCATGCTGGCGGTCGATGACGTCCACACCATCTATTGGGAAGAGTGCGGCAATCCCGACGGCATTCCCGTGCTGTTCCTGCATGGCGGCCCCGGTGCGGGTCTGTCACCGCAGCACCGCCGCTTTTTTGACCCGCAGCGCTACCGCGTGATCCTGTTCGACCAGCGCGGCGCCGGCAAGTCCACGCCGCTGGGCGAATGGCGCAACAACACGACGCAGCTGCTGATTGCCGATATCGAGCAATTGCGCGCCCAGTTCGGCATCGCGCAATGGCTGGTGTTTGGCGGTTCGTGGGGCTCGACGCTGGCGCTGGCGTATGGCCAGGCGCATCCCGGGGCTTGCCTGGGTTTCGTGCTGCGCGGCATCTTTTTGTGCACGCAGGCGGAAATCGACTGGTTCATCGAGGGCGTGCGCTGGTTTTATCCGGAACTGTACGAGCAATTCGCCGCGCCGATTCCCGTGGAAGAGCGGGGCGACTTGCTGGCGGCCTACGTGACACGCATCCTCAGCAGTGACCCGGCCGTATACTGGCCGGCCGCGCGCGCCTGGAGCCGCTTCGAGGGCCGGCGCGTGTACCTGATGCCGCAACCAGAAGATGCGCCGAACGACGCGCTCGACCTGGGCGTGGGCCGGCTCGAATCGCATTACATGGCCAACCTGGGCTTCATGGACGAAGACCAGCTGATCCGCGACATGGAGCGCATCGCGCATTTGCCGGCCGTCATCGTACAGGGGCGCTACGACGCCATTTGCCCGCCGCTGTCGGCCTACCGCTTGCACCAGGCTTGGCCCGGCGCGCAGCTGGAAATGATCCCCGACGCGGGCCATGGCGCACTGGAACATGGCATCGCCTCGGCGCTGGTGCGCGCCACCGAGCGTTTCGTGCCGGGGCGCGGCTTCGCATGATGGCTAAACATGCCTGGCGGCAAAGCGGCCGGTCGGCATGCACTACCTGCTACACTATGGCCTGTGCTTGCGCCGCAGTCGGGCGCCGGTGTGAACCCACGACTTTTTATCCATGAATATACAGATCGGCGACATCGGCCATATCATTCAACTGGCGATCGCGCCGGTTTTCCTGCTGACAGGTATCGGCACCATGCTGGTGGTGCTGACCAACCGCCTGGGCCGTATCATCGACCGCACGCGCACGCTGGAAGACCGGCTCGACATCGGCTACAACGATTTCTATATGGATGAGTTGGATACCTTGTATCAGCGTACCCATCTGATCAATATTTCGATTTCCCTCAGCACGGCCTGTGGTTTCTTCGTCTGCGTCATCATCGCCATGCTGTTTTTGGGCGATATCATGAACCTGACCCTGGATAAATACATTGCCGTGTTTTTCGTGCTGGCCGTGGTTTGCCTGATCGGCTGCTTCACCTATTTGCTGCGCGAGATTTACCTGGCCGCGACGGCCCAGCGCATCCGGCGCCATATCCGCCCGTCACGTTAGGCGGCGGGCCGCGCCGGTTTTACCTATCATTAAGAACGAGTCTAGCATGCACGATTACAAACGCCCTCCCACCCTGCACCGCTACGGCCAGCGCAGCGAACTCGAACTGGCGCTGAGCCTGGGCCAGTTCCGCCTGATGCCGGCGGGCAATTGCCTGACCCTCAGCTTTTCGCAGGCATGGGACAAGAAACTGTTCGATTTGTTCGCCCCGGCCGACGCCTGCTTGATCATCCACAATACGGAAGAATTCGGCGAACGCCTGCACCGCGCCGTGCAGCGCACTCTGCCCAGTTGGGCAGGCATCGACGGCGTCGTCGAATATGGCCAGCGCGCCGCTCTGGGCGCCACCTTCACCAAGACGCGCGCCGAAGCTCCTGAGCAGGAATGGCTATTCGCCTGGCGTTCGATGCAGCCACAGGCCAGCCTGAACCCTGTCACGGTGAAATTGGGCAACCTGGAAAATTTCGCGGAGATTCGCGACCGCGATACGTATCTGGCGTAAGTCCTGGCCTGATTCTTAGCTTGATTCTTAGCTGGATTTTTCGGCGTGCTGGCTGTCGATGCGCGCCAGCACGGCCGCCATCATGCGTTCGATATCGCCGCGTATCATGGCCATGCCCAGCATGCCGGGAACATAGAAACCCGGTATGAGCCGGCTGCTGAAGACGATGCGCGTGCCGCCCGTCTCGGGCACCGGATACAGATTCCAGCGCGATTCATAGTGGCGCATGTCGCCGGAAATGAGGGCGATGTCGATCGCCGTCTGCGGCGTTTCCATGGCCCGCACCACCAGGTGGATAGGGTGGTTGATGAACAGGAAGCGCGCCATGCCCTGCTGCTCGATGATGACTTCATTGCCATTGCGCGACAGCACGCGGCAGGAATTCAGGTCGGGCACGAATTCACTCATGCGCTCGTACGTCGTCAAGGTCTTCCAGACGGACGCCGGCGGCGCCAGCACGCTGCCGCTGGCATCGACTTCATACATGCGCTGCCCGTCGACCTCGATGCGCTTGACGTCGACCTTGAGCTTGTCCAGGCGGGGCGTTTGCGCCTGCGCCGAGGCGGGGACCGGGGTGACAACGGTACACAGCACCAGCAGGCAAAGGAAGAGTCGCTTCATGCCACCTAGCCTACGGGAAAGTTGCGCCCGGCACAAGGTGCGCGCGCCACCGATGGCGCCGATGGCGCCGCTGGCGCCGTTTTAGAACTCCCGGTCTAGAGAAATACGCTGCGGCGGCAGGCAATGCTTGTTACCGTACGGCCTGCAACCCACCCTCTATCGGACCGACCATGACTTCCTATCCCCATTTGCTGGCCCCGCTCGACCTGGGCTTCACTACCTTGCGCAACCGCGTCATCATGGGCTCCATGCATACGGGCCTGGAAGACCGTTTCTATCATTATGGCAAGCTGGCCGCGTTTTACCGCGAGCGGGCGCGCGGCGGCGTGGGGCTGATCGTCACGGGCGGCATCTCGCCGAACCGCCAGGGCTGGCTGCTGCCGTTCGGCGGTACCTTGAATTTCCTCGGCGACGTGCCCAACCACCGCAAGGTGACGCGCGCAGTGCACGAAGAGGGCGGCAAGATCGTCATGCAGATCCTGCATGCGGGCCGCTATGGCTACCAGCCCTTCGTCGTTTCCGCTTCCGCCAAGAAGTCGCCGATTTCGCCTTTCCGCCCCCGTCCCTTGAGCGAACGGGGCATCGAGCGCACGATCTGCGACTACGTGCGCTGCGCGCGCCTGGCACAAAAAGCCGGCTACGATGGCATCGAGGTGATGGGTAGCGAAGGCTATCTGCTGAACCAGTTCCTGTGTGCGCGCACGAATGTGCGTCAGGACCGCTGGGGCGGCACGATCGAGAACCGCATGCGCTTGCCGGTGGAGATCGTGCGCCGCATCCGCGCCGCCGTGGGCCCCAACTTCATCATCATGTACCGCCATTCCCTGCTCGACCTGGTCGAGGGCGGCAATACCTGGGACGATGTGGTAACGGTGGCCAAGGCGCTGGAACAGGCCGGCGTGACGATTCTGAACACCGGTTTCGGCTGGCATGAGGCGCGCGTGCCCACCATCGTCACCTCGGTACCGCGCGCCGCCTTTGCCTCGGTGGCGGGCCGTTTGCGCCGCGAAGTGACGATTCCCGTGGTGGCCTCGAACCGCATCAACATGCCGCACGAGGCGAACGCCATCCTGGAACGGGGCGACTGCGACCTGGTGTCGATGGCGCGCCCCTTCCTGGCCGACCCGTTTTTTGTCGCCAAGGCGGCATCCGGGCGCACCGACGAGATCAATACCTGCATCGGCTGCAACCAGGCTTGCCTGGACCATACCTTTGCCAACCAGCGCGCCAGCTGCCTGGTCAACCCGCGCGCCTGCCATGAAACGGAACTCGTGTATGCGAAAAAGGCTGTCGCGCGCAAGGTGGCCGTCGTCGGCGCCGGACCGGCCGGCCTGTCGGCTGCCTGCGTGGCCGCCGAATGCGGGCACCAGGTGACCTTGTTTGATAGCAGCGACAGCGTGGGCGGCCAGTTCAAGGTGGCCATGCAGATTCCCGGCAAGGAAGAATTTACGGAAACCATCCGTTATTTTGCCCGCCGCCTGGCGTTGCTGAATGTCGGGCTGCGCCTGGGCCAGCGCGTGACGCGCGAGCAATTGCTGGCCGGCGGCTACGACGACGTCATTGTCGCCACCGGCATCAAGGTGCGCCTGCCGGCCATCCCCGGCATCGACCATCCGAAGGTGCTGTCTTACCTGGACGTGCTGCAAAGTAAGAAGCCCGTGGGTGGGCGCGTGGCCATCATCGGTGCGGGCGGCATCGGCTTTGACGTGGGCGAATACTTGCTGCACGACCCGGCGCACCCGCTGCCCCAGCCCGTGGCGACCTGGGCGGGCGAGTGGGGCGTGGACTTGAACGCGGCCACGGGCGGCGGCCTGGTGCCCCCCGTGGCGCCTGCGCCCGTGCGGCAGATTTTCCTGTTGCAGCGCAAGACGTCGAAGGTGGGCGCGGGCTTGGGCAAGACTTCGGGCTGGGTGCACCGCGCGGCGCTGGCGCGCAATGGCGTGGCCATGCTGGCCGGCGTGACGTACGACAAGATCGACGCGCAAGGCTTGCACATCACCGTGGGCGGACAGCAGCGCCTGCTGGCGGTGGACAACGTGGTCATTTGCGCCGGCCAGGATAGCTTGACGGAACTCATGCCGCCGCTGGACAAGGATGGCAAGCCGCTGGCTGCGGGCGGTCCGCGTTTCCATAAAATCGGCGGCGCGGCGCTGGCGGCTGAACTGGACGCCAAGCGGGCCATCCGCGAAGGGGCGGAACTGGCCGCCAGCCTGTAAAAAGAAAGCCTGCCGGCTGGGGCGCGGGCAGGCTTGCTGGAGAGGGACGGTGGCGCTGGCTTAGTGCGCGCCGTGCCCTTTCTTGGCAGCATCAAAACTCTGCAGCACGTGCTCGGCCATGCCATTCGCCAGCTCGTGTTCGCCAATGAAGACCTTGCCAGCGTTTTCCGCGCGTAGCAATTCCGCCTCTTCCTCGCTGTGCGTGCGCACCACCGTCATGATGGCGGGGTTGAGCGCGCGCGCCGTCTCGATCATGGCGCGCACGTGGAAGGTATCCGGCGTGGCGATGACGAGCATGGTGGCGTGCGTGATGTGGGCCTGGATCAGCACGGCCGGTTCGCCCGCATTGCCGGCCACGGCCGGAATGCCCTGCTTGCGCAGCTGGTCGACGATTTCGCGGTTTTCCTCGGCCACGACGAAGTGGATGCCCCGCTCCATCAGGGCGGCGGCGATGCGCCGGCCGACGCGGCCATAGCCCACCAGCACGACTTGTCCCGAGAGTTTTTCCTGCGGCACCGTCATTGGCAGCTCGGCCAGCGGGTCGGTGGTGCGTTCGAACTTGCGCGCGAAATCGCTGTTGCTCATCACGCGCAGCAGTGGCTTGGCCATGCTGAACACCAGGGGATTCAAGGCGATGGACAGGATGGCGCCGGCCAGGATCAGGCTTTGGCCTTCCTGCGGCATCAGGCCCAGCGACAGGCCCAGCGCAGCCAGGATGAACGAAAATTCACCGATCTGCGCCAGGCTGGCCGAGACGATGAGGGCAGTTTTTGGCGGATAGCGCAGGGCCATTACCAGCAAAAAGGCGGCGATCGACTTGCCGAAGATAATGATGGCGCACACGGCCAGCACTTGCAGCGGCTTTTCAACCAGGATGTTCGGCTCGAACAGCATGCCCACGGAGACGAAGAACAGCACGGCAAACGCGTCGCGCAGGGGCAGCGACTCTTCCGCGGCGCGGTGGCTCAGCTCGGACTCGCGCAGCACCATGCCGGCGAAGAAGGCGCCCAGCGCGAACGACACGCCGAACAGCTTGGTCGAACCGTAGGCGATGCCGACGGCGGCGGCGATCACGCACAAGGTAAACAGTTCGCGCGAACCGGTGCGCGCCACTTGCCACAAGATCCACGGGAACAGCTTGCGGCCCACCACCAGCATGAAGATGATGAAGCCGGCCACTTGCCCGAGGGTAATGGCCAGGGTTTGCCACAGGCTGACTGCTTCGGCGCCCGGCGCAACCTTGCCGCCCAGCGGGCCGGCGAAGGCCGGCAGCAGTACCAGCACCAGCACGGTGACCAGGTCTTCCACCACCAGCCAGCCGACGGCGATGCGGCCATTCAGGGAATCGAGGATGCCGCGTTCTTCCAGCGCGCGCAGCAGCACCACGGTACTGGCGACTGATAGCGCCAGGCCAAAGATCAGTCCGCCACCCAGGCTCCAGCCCCACCAGTGGGCCAGGCCCATGCCCATCGCCGTAGCGACGGCAATCTGCAGAACCGCGCCCGGCAGTGCGATCTTGCGCACGTCCCACAAATCTTCGATGGAAAAGTGCAGGCCGACGCCGAACATCATCAGCATCACCCCGATTTCCGCCAATTGCCCGGCGATTTCCGCATCCGCGACGAAACCGGGCGTGGCCGGTCCGATGATGATGCCGGCGGCCAGGTAACCGACTAATGCCGGCAGCTTCATGCGCGTGGCGATAAAGCCGAAGATGAGGCCGAAACCGAGGGCGGCGGCGATGGTGGTGATCAGACTGATGTCGTGGGGCATGCGTTTTGGGTTCCTTATGGGGACGTGCGGATAGAAAAAAGAGGCTGCTCAGCGACTGAGTATAAACGCAACAAAGCTGCGGCTGGAACTATCCTGCCGCTTTTTTGCAAAAAATGTGCGCTGCATCTTCGTCCAGGTGGCCGTGAACGCATGCCATCCACTTGGATCTACGCCTAATTCAAGGCATCAGGCGATTCTATCTTCTTGTGCTTAAACCTTGCGTACGACCACGCAGCCGATCGAATAGCCGGCGCCGAACGAGCAGATGACGCCCAGGCTGCCTGCAGCCATGTCATCTTGATATTTGTGGAAGGCAATGATCGAACCGGCCGACGAGGTATTCGCGTAGGTGTCGAGGATCACGGGCGCCTCGTTGGCCTCGGCGTCGCGGCCCAGGATCAGGCGCGCGATCAGCAAGTTCATGTTCAGGTTGGCCTGGTGCAGCCAGTAGCGGCTCACTTGCGCCACTTCCACGCCGGTCTTGGCCAGGGTCGCCTTGATCATCTCGGCAGCCATCGGGCACACTTCCTTGAAGACCTTGCGGCCTTGCTGGCGGAACAGTTTGTCGGCCTTGCCCATGCCGGACTCGTCAAAACGGTTCAGGAAGCCGAAATTGTTGCGGATGGCGTTCGAGAAGCGTGTTTTCAGTTCCGTGCCGACAATTTCAAATTGATGCGTAGATACGGCCGTGTCCTTGGCTTCGACGACGATGGCGGTGCAGGCATCGCCGAAAATGAAGTGGCTGTCGCGGTCGCGCCAGTTCAGGTGGCCGCTGGTAATTTCTGGATTCAAGACCAGCACGGCGCGCGCCTGGCCGCTTTGCACGGCGGCCACGGCTTGCTGAATGCCAAAGGTGGCCGACGAGCACGCCACGTTCATGTCAAAACCATAACCATCGATGCCCAGCGCATCTTGCACTTCCACCGCCATGGCCGGGTAGGCGCGCTGCAAATTGCTGCAGGCCACCAGTACCATGTCGATATCGGCCGGCGTGCGACCGGCGCGCGCCAGCGCCTCATGCGCGGCGGCCACCGCCATTTCCGCCTGCAGCGACAGTTCGTCATCGCCTCGCTCGGCAATGCGCGAGACCATGCGCGCCGGATCGAGGATGCCATCCTTTTCCATCACGAAGCGCGACTTGATGCCGGACGCCTTTTCGATGAAGGCCACGCTCGACAGGTCCAGCGCCGTCACCGCGCCTGCGGCGATCGCCTCGGCGTTATCGGCATTGAACTTTTCTGCGTAGGCATTGAAGCAGGCGACCAGCTCTTCGTTGGAGATCGAAAATGGCGGCGTGTACAGTCCGGTACCGCTGATGACGACTTGTTTCATGGTTAAGCTTTCAAATTTGGCAATCGGCGCGATGCCGATAAGTGAAGCAAATTTTACACAAACAGACTCGACTGTAGAGAGTTTCGTGTTGCGGGGGAGGGGATGTGTTGCAGCATGTGGATTTTTATCGCATGCAGACACTGCGTCCGAAGGGACGCAGTGCGATGGCCAGGAAATGACGCCAGTCTTACTTGTGCGACTCTTTCTTCACCTCGGCCTGCACCACCACCGGTTCCGCCTTGGCCAGTTGGACCGGCAAACCTTTCAAATGGTTCAGCGCCTGGGTCAATTGAAAATCGTCCTTGCTGCCAAATTCCAGCGGCTTGCGGGTTTTTTCCAGGGCGATGATGCGCAGCTGCTCTTCCATTTCGTCGTTGACGGGGGCAGCCTTGGTGCTTTCCTGGTCGCGGTCGTTGCTCAGGTGCTTGCTCAGGTCCGCTTCGCGGATGCGCAAGCCGTTCAAGCCGTCGCCATCGGCATTTTCATCGACCAGCAAGTCGGGCACGATGCCCCTGGCCTGGATCGAACGGCCATTCGGCGTGTAATAGCGAGCCGTGGTCAGCTTGACGGCCGTGTCGGCCGTCAGCTGGCGGATGGTTTGCACGGAACCCTTGCCGAAGGTTTGCGTGCCGATGATGGTGGCGCGCTTGTAGTCTTGCAGGGCGCCGGCAACGATTTCCGATGCCGAGGCCGAACCCGTGTTGACCAGCACCACCAGCGGCACTTTCTTGATGGCAGCGGGCAGTTTCGCCAGCGCATCGCCTTCCGAGCGGAAGGTATAGTACTCGGCGCGGCCGTAGAACACCTGTTTCGAGTCCGGCAACTGGCCGTTGGTCGAGACGATGGCGCTGTCCCTGGGCAAGAAGGCGGCCGAGACGCCGATGGCGCCTTGCAGCACGCCGCCCGGGTCATTGCGCAGGTCGAGCACCATGCCCTTGATATTCGGGTCTTGCTGGTAGAGCGCCGTGATCTGCGCGGCCATGTCGTCCACGGTCGGTTCCTGGAATTGCGACACGCGCAGCCAGGCGTAGCCCGGCTCGATCATTTTTGACTTGACGCTCTTTTGATGGATTTCCTCGCGCGTGATGACGAAGGACAACGGTTGCGGCTCATCCTTGCGGGCGATGGTCAAGGACACCTTGGTGCCCGGTTCGCCGCGCATGCGCTTGACGCTGTCGTCCAGGCTGACGCCTTTGACGGGCTGGCCATCCAGGCGGGTGATCAAGTCGCCTGCCTTGATGCCGGCGCGGTAGGCGGGCGAATCCTCGATGGGCGAGACGATCTTGATGTAGCCATCTTCGCTGAGGCCAATTTCAATACCCAGGCCGACAAACTTGCCTTCGGACCCTTCGCGCAGTTCGGCGTAGGCTTTCTTGTCCAGGTAGGCGGAATGGGGGTCGAGCGAGGCGACCATGCCGGAAATGGCTTCTTCCAGCAGTTTCTTGTCTTCCACCGGCTCGACGTAATCGGATTTGATCAGGCCAAACACATCGGCCAGCTGGCGCAATTCTTCCAGGGGCAGGGGCGGCTCGACCGTTTTTTGCGCCATCGCTGAAAATTGCAGCGAGACGGCGACGCCGGCCACCACGCCCAGGCCGATCAAGCCGGTATTTTTGAGTTTGCCCATCATTGCACCTTTGCAGCGGTAATATCTTGCACAAGCGCCAGTCCCCGTGGAGCGGCGCTTTCCTGAAAGTATAGACCTGAAACTCTGCCGGCGTGGACCGGCCGTGGAAAAAGCGTGCCAGGGCACAGTGTAGGCCTGAAAACGGACCATTCAGCTTGCCAAGTGTTGCGGTTTTGTATGCGATGTATAGTTAGTCTTGAGGGGAGTAAGCATTTGTAAGAGTCGAAAAAAAGCGTGTGCGGCGGGCCTATAGTGGATTCGCATTCTCGACCCGAAGTGGTTTTGCCTGCGTCTTTGGACGCAGGCTTTTTTTTATCCGGAGCCCCCATGACATCGTTGACCTTTTCCCCCGCCTTGCGCCGCCTCAGCCTGGCCTTGCTGGTCGGTACTACCGCCTTGACTGCCTCGGCCGTGCCAATCGCCGAGATGCGCCTGGAAGACTTGCTGCCCATGGCGCCCGATTTCAAGACGGAATTGAAACTCAACGCGAATCAGACCATCTTGTGGCAGCAGGTGGACGGAAAAACGCGCCAGTTATTGCGCGAACGCAAGGCGCGCCGCGAGCGCCTGCAAGCCAGCGTGACGCAGGGCTTGCAAGCGTCCCGGCTGGAATTGCGCGAACTGGTGGGCGGACTGGACAGTGAAAGCACGCTCAGCCTGGCCGAAGAAAAGCAGGTACGCGAATGGTGGCTGAGCGTCAACGACGCCCTCGATGAGAACCAGCGCCAGGCGGTGGCCCAGTTCATCGCCGGCCAGATGGCGCGCGTGATGGATGCGGCTGCACCGCACGGCGAGTCGCGCAGTACGCCGCCTGGCGAACACGGCGGGCGCAAGGGAGGCGGCAAGGGCGGCATGGGTATGAACGTGGGCAGTGGCGGCGCCAGCATGAATATGCCAGGAAACTAAGGCACAGGCGTAAAGTGTTGCATGCCTTGCCAGGGAATTGTTGTTCAATTGTTGTGCAAGTGTATCGTAAAGTAAAAAAATCTCCTGGCGCCACCCTGGCCTGGAGGCGATGGCGGCGCCAGGGACCGCCGTTTTTGGGAAAACATGCTCCCAAGGGCTGATATACCCCATGCCGGCTTGTACTGCCTGGTAACTTTCCAGGGCAACCAAGTGTTAACGGCCGCGGTGTCGCCGGGGCGGCAGGGATGGTCAAGCAATAGTTGCCGTGCTACATTCCTGAAGCGCCTGGCGCGGCGGACTCTTCATCTGAGGCACTCCGCCAGAGGCTACCCGCCCGATCTTTTTGACATGCCCATAAGGACAATCCGTGAATCGATATCTGTTAAGCAGTCTGACCCTGTCCCTGTTGGCTGCGTTTGCCAACGCCGCCGAGCCCGCGTCCGCCGCTGCCGCGCCTACCGTGGCGCCCAGCGCTGCGTCTGCCGCCGCTGGCATTGTTTCCGGCATCGAGGTGCAATACATCGACCCTGCCGTGCGCGTGCAAGATGATTTCTTCACCCATTTGAACGGCAAATGGCTGGCCACGGCCGAGATCCCGGCCGACAAATCGAGCTGGGGTTCGTTCGCCAAGCTGCGCGACGACACCACGCCGCAATTGCGCGGCATCATCGAAGCCACGCAACAGGACAAGAACAAGAAAGCCGGTTCCGAAGCACAAAAAATTGGCGACCTGTACGCCAGCTATATGGATGAAGCCAAGCTCGACGCGCTGGGCACGAAGCCGCTGGCCGGCGAACTGAACCGCATCCGCTCGCTGCGCGACAAGAAGGGCATACCGGCCCTGATCGCCCACCTGAGCCAGACCGGCGTCTCGACACCCTACGCCGTGTACGTGGGCCAGGATGCCCGTGCCTCGACCAAATATGCCGCGTATGTGAGCCAAAGCGGCCTGGGCATGCCCGACCGCGACTACTACCTGGAAGCCAAGCAGGCGGGCGTGAAGGAAAAATACCAGGCGCACGTGGAAAAAATGCTGGCCATGGCTGGCGACAAGAACGCTGCCGCACGCGCCAAGGCCGTTGTTGCCCTGGAAACGGCACTGGCCGAAGTGCAATGGACCAAGGTCGAGAACCGCGACCCCGTGAAGCGCTACAACAAGACCGATATTGCCAAGCTGAATGAGCTGACCCCGGGCTACGACCTGAAATCGGGCCTCGCTGCCCAGGGCATCGCCAACAAGGTCGATTACGTCATCGTCAACCAGCCGAGCTACCTGGCTGGCTACAACAAGGTGCTGGCCTCTACCGACCTGGACACGCTGAAAGCGTATTTCGAATGGCAGTTGCTGCGCAGCTATGCCAGCTACCTGTCGAAAAACTTCGTCGATGAAAGCTTTGCCTTCTACGGCACGGTGCTGAGCGGCGTGACGCAGAATCAACCGCGCTGGAAGCGTGGCGTGGGCGCCGTCGACGGCGTGCTGGGCGAAGCAGTGGGCAAACTGTACGTGGCGCAATATTTCCCGCCTGAGCGCAAGACGCACATGCAGGAATTGGTGAAAAACGTGCTGGCCGCCTACAAGGACAGCATCGACACCTTGGATTGGATGAGCCTTGACACCAAGCAGGAAGCGCAAGCCAAGCTGGCCAAGTTCACGCCGAAGATCGCGTATCCGAACCAATGGCGCGATTACTCGAAGTTGCAGATCGTGCAGGGCGACCTGGTGGGCAACATGATGCGTGCAGCCAACTTTGGCTCGGCGCGCCAGGTGGCCAAGCTGGGTAAACCGATCGACCGCGAAGAGTGGGGCATGACGCCGCAAACGGTGAACGCCTATTACAGCTCGACGATGAATGAAATCGTCTTCCCTGCCTCGATCCTGCAGCCGCCGTTCTTCGATGCCAACGCGGACGACGCCGTCAACTATGGCGCCATCGGCGCCGTCATCGGCCACGAAATCAGCCATGGTTTCGACGACAAGGGCAGCCAGTCCGATGGCGACGGCAACCTGCGCGACTGGTGGACCCCGGCCGACCGCAAGAACTTCGCCGCCAAGGCCGACGCGCTGACCAGGCAATACGACGGCTACAGCCCGTTGCCGGGCTACAACGTCAACGGCGCGCTGACCCTGGGCGAAAACATCGCCGACAACTCGGGCGTGGCGATCGCGTATAAAGCGTACAAGATTTCGCTGGGCGGCAAGCCGGCGCCCGTGCTCGACGGTTTGACGGGCGACCAGCGCTTCTACATGGGCTTTGGTCAGGTGTGGCGCAGCAAGATGCGCGAAGCGCAGCAAATCGTGCAAATCAAGACTGACCCACATTCGCCGGGCCAATACCGCGCCAACGGCACCATGGTCAACCAGCCTGGTTTCTATGAAGCGTTTGGCGTGAAACCGGGCGACAAGATGTATGTCGCCCCGGAAAACCGCGTCATCATCTGGTAATCGGATGAGCGTCGTCGCGAAAAACGTACTACTGTAACAACATGGAAGGCCACCTCGCGTGGTCTTTCTTGCATTCTGGCCAAAGTTTTTTCTGTCATTTCGGCCCGTATGCTACAGTCAAAAACCGGGCCAGAAGCCTTGGGCGTTCTGACCCTTATATTCCACACAATACAATATTGAGGATTACCGTGAATCGTTATTTGTTAAGTGCATTGACCCTGAGTTTGCTCGCTGGCGTGTCCGGCATGGCCGGCGCCGCCGATACCGCCAAAAAAGCCGTCGCCACCACGGCCGCCGCGCCTGCTGTGCTCACCTCCGGCATCGCCATCGAATACGTCGACCCGGCCGTGCGCGCGCAGGACGACCTGTTCCAGCACCTGAACGGCAAATGGCTGGCCGAAACCGTGATTCCTGCCGACAAGTCGAGCTGGGGCAGCTTTGCCAAGCTGGCCGACGATACGCAAACGCAGCTGCGCGGCATCGTCGAAGGCGCGAGCGCCGACAAGGCCCGCGCCCCTGGTTCGAATGCACAGAAAATCGGTGATTTCTACAATAGCTTCATGGACGAAGCCAAGCTGGAAAGCCTGGGCCTGACCCCCTTGAACGCCGAGCTGGCGAAAATTGCCGCCTTGCAGAACAAGGCTGAACTGCCCGCCGTGATCGCGCACTTCAGCAAGCTGGGCGTGACCTCGCCTTATGATTTCGGCATCCACCAGGACGCCAAGGATTCCACCAAGTACGTGGCTGACATCGTGCAAAGCGGCCTGGGCTTGCCTGACCGCGATTACTACCTGGAAGAAGGCAAGGCCGATACGCGCGCCAAATACCTGGCCCACGTGGAAAAAATGCTGAGCCTGGCCGGTGACGCGAATGCGGCCGCCAATGCGAAAGCCATCCTGGCGCTGGAAACGGAACTGGCCAAGGCGCAATGGAGCAATGTGGAGAACCGCGACCCCGTCAAGGCCTACAACAAGGTAGAACTGGCGAAACTGGCCGCCGTGGCGCCAGGCTACGACTGGGCGCGCTACCTGAAGGACACGGGCATCGCCGGCAAGGTCAATTACGTCATCGTCAGCCAGCCCAGCTACCTGAAAGGTTTTGCCGAGATCGCCAACAAGACGCCGCTGGAGACGTGGAAAGCGTATTTCCAATGGCACTTGCTGCACGCCAACGCCGGCTATCTGTCGAAAGCGTATGTCGATGAAAACTTTGCCTTCTATGGCACCACCTTGACGGGCGTGACGGAAATGCGCCCGCGCTGGAAACGTGGCGTGGGCGCCGTCGAAGGCGCGCTGGGCGAAGCCGTGGGTCAACTGTACGTTGAGCAATATTTCCCGGCCGAACGCAAGGTGCGCATGGAAGCGCTGGTGAAAAACCTCATGACGGCCTACAAGCAGAGCATCGACAAGCTCGACTGGATGAGCCCCGTCACCAAGAAACAGGCGCAGATCAAGCTGGCCAAGTTCACCACCAAGATCGGCTACCCGAACAAATGGCGCGATTACTCGGGCCTGACGGTGGCGCCGGACGACCTGGTCGGCAATGTCCAGCGTTCGCACCTGCTGAACTATAACCGCGAACTGAACAAGCTGGGCCAGCCGATCGACCGCGACGAGTGGGGCATGACGCCGCAGACGGTGAACGCGTACTACAACCCTGAGCTGAACGAAATCGTCTTCCCGGCCGCCATCCTGCAAGCGCCGTTCTTCGACGCCAACGCGGACGACGCCGTCAACTATGGCGCCATCGGCGGCGTGATCGGCCACGAAATCAGCCACGGCTTCGACGACCAGGGCGCCCAGTACGACGGCGACGGCAATCTGCGCGACTGGTGGACCAAGGCTGACCATAAAAACTTCGCCAAGAAAACCAAGCAACTGGTGGCGCAGTACAACAGCTTCAGTCCCGTCAAGGAGCACTTCGTCAATGGCGAACTGACCCTGGGCGAAAACATCGCCGACAACTCCGGCGTGGCCATCGCCTATAAGGCGTATAAATTATCGCTGAACGGCAAGAAAGCCCCCGTCATCGATGGTTTCACGGGCGAACAGCGCTTCTACGCGGGCTTTGCCCAGGTATGGCGCATGAAAATGCGTGAAGCCCAGCAACTCGTGCTGTTGAAAACAGACCCGCACTCGCCAGGCCAGTTCCGCGCCAACGGCACCATGCGCAACCAGCCAGGTTTCTACCAGGCCTTCGACGTGAAACCGGGCGACAAGATGTATCTGCCGCCAAAAGACCGCGTCATCATGTGGTAAGAGTGCTGTTTACGGCATAAGTTGCCAGCCGCCCCGCGCAAGCCGGGCGGTTTTTTTATGGTGCTTGATTTGGCACAAGCTGCAGGCGAAAAAAAACCGCCCGAATGGGCGGTTCCGTGATGCAGCGAAGCCGCTTATTTTGCAGGCTCTGCAGTAGCAGGTGCGGCAGCGCCGTCAGCGGCTGCGGCGGGCGCCGGCACTTCCGGTTCCTTGAACTTGCCGCCCGAGGCGTTGGCGATGTAGACCACGGCGCGCGCCACTTCCACATCGTCGAGGTCGGGATTGCCGCCCTTGGCGGGCATGGCACGCAAGCCTTCGATGGCGTGTTTCAAGACCGTATCGTAACCCTGGGCCAGGCGGGCCGACCAGCTGCCCGCATCGCCAAACTTCGGTGCCCCGGCCACGCCGGCGCCATGGCAGGCCACGCAGGTGGCTGTGTAGATGGCTTCGCCGCTTTGCAGCACTTTCGGGCCGCTGGCATCCTTGAAGGTGTAGCCGGCATTGGCTACCGGGCTCAGGCGCTCGGCGATGGCTTCCGGCGACTGGCTGTCCGAGCCGGCCCCTGTCAGTTTTTGGGTGGTGACATATTGCACCAGCAAGATGATGCCGATGACGGTGATGAGAAAGAAGCCAGCTACGGCGGCAAGCAATTGTTTAGGCGTTTTGATCGCTGATTGTTGTTCGTTATGTGCGTCGCTCATGATGTCCTTAGTCCAGATTCGAAACTGATGGCCGTGTAAGGTAGCATTTTTACATGCCTGGATGCAAACCTTTATGAAACCCACAATTATAGGCACAAAAAATGACCAGTGACATGCAATTGCCTGCGATACGACAGTTTCCGTAGACGTAGGTAAAGAAAAACGGTATCCTTCGCATCACTTCAGAAATTCCCCCTACGCGGCTGTAGCTCAGTGGATAGAGTATTGGCCTCCGAAGCCAAGGGTCGTGGGTTCGATCCCCGCCAGCCGCACCAAAATTCCTTTTTTATTCAAAAGCTTAACGCTTGCACCATGGTGCAGTGTTGAGCGTACTTACGCACTGCTGAGCACACCCACTGTGCCAAAATTGTGCCGTCTCACTCTACAGCACTGTGGTTTTGTGGCACACTGAGATTTGCTGGCCCCCCAATTGCTAGAATTGCCGAATGAAATTTCTCTCACCCGTTGATCATTCCATACTATGGCCGGCCAACTTATTTTTCTCGATACCGAATTCACCAGCTTTCATGATCCAGAACTGATCAGCATCGGTCTGGTTGCTGCGACGGGAGAGGAATTTTATGCTGAGGTACCTTACTCCGTCGAATCCTGCAGCGAGTTCGTCCGCGATATCGTCCTTCCATTGTTAGGTGCGGATCCTCTCGCTGCGTGTTCGCTTGAGGATCTTCGAATCCGCTTGTTGAATTGGCTTGCCATCGTAAAGATCGATGATGACGTGTGCATCTGCTGCGATTCGGAATTTGATGAAAAGTTGATTTTGCGTGTCTTCGATTTCCCGCTACCATCTTATGTCCGACTAAGGCTTGTCGGCACTCGTCACATCAATGAACTTCTGAGATACGAATTTCACTTGAAAAATTGTTTGCCGGAACACCACGCATTGAACGACGCTCGAGCTTTGCGATACGCGTTTCGCGAGCCCATGACCACGCCGTCCGGTAGCCCTAGGGCCTAGGGGTTAGACGGTTCCTTGGTGGTGGTCTTTGCTGCCTTCGCACTTTTTTTTGCCAACTGAAGCATTCGCTCAATTTCGTCCAATCTATGCTTTTTCCAGCGTTCGACCGAGGATTTGTCAGTCGGATCGACTGCTATTGGTGTCGATCGTCCCAACACAACCCACGTGAGAAAATGCGGTCGGTCGCTGCAAATTAATTCCACCATTTCCAGCGTTGGCTCAACTTCGCGAAGGATGACCTTGCGCCAGTCCTCGGCAGTTACAGTGGATGGGCGATAGCGCTTCGCTAAATATTCGAAGAGATCCTTGCCTTTGGGCGATGCGAACTCTTCTATAACCCAACCAAGCCGCACGCCAATCGATCCACTCCTAGATGGGTCGGGGGGCGCTATTCCGAAGGGAAAGGTTGTTGCTGCCGCATCTTCCAGGCCGGTCCTCAACCAAAATTCGTCTTCTGGGAACCTCCTCAGCCAGAAATCCAGTTGTTCAGACGTAGCAACTTGTTTTCCGTAGAGCAAGTTTTTCCATCGACTCGCTGGAATGCCGCTGCTCTCCTCAAGCAATTTATACCGCCCACGATCACCAAATCTCTCTGGGATCCTCGCGCGCAATCGTTCACTAAGTTCCACCTCTTTCGCCGTTCTGGTCATTTTTCTCGCGCTCCTTCGTTGCGGAATTGTCGCGCATGTAGGCGAACTGTTGCAATGGAAAAACAAATAGCGTATATTTCTTTAAAGCGTACACTAATATGAAGCGTACACATACTTAAAATATACCCAATCATGCTTGAACTTTCAATGACTTCAGAATTGCTTAGCGTCGATCAGTTAGCTGTACTCATCCACAAATCGCCGGCGAGCGTTCGCAGCGATGCGTCACGCAATCCTAGTTCGCTTCCTCCAATCTGTCGTCTTCCTGGTAGCAAACGTCTGCTGTGGAGATTGGAGGATGTTCAGGCGTTTTTTTCTAAGTATGTTCAACGGTCACCCATGCCGTTGCCTTACTCAGTTGAACTGCAGCCCGACCCGATCCCGCGCAAGCGTGGGCGCCCACGTAAGACGGCATTACGGGGAAGTGTATGAAATCGCACTCTAAGCCTAAGTCACTGGCCGAGCGCCTTGAGTGGATGGCCGACAACCTTCCGGGTTTTCGCGATGAGTTGGAGGCGGTCCCGTCCACGCCGCCGGCACGCAAAGTGGCCGAAACCGCTAGCCAGGCGGTCTGCATTTGCTTGAACGACATCGGCGGCCTGCTTGCTGCCTCGTAGCTGGAATAGACATGAAAAAATCCAAAAATTCGGTTCCTGATACCGCTGCGGCTTATGCGACCGCCACCGGCCGTTCGTCCGCCGTTCGCGCCGTCAAGGCTCAGTTGTTCGGCATCGACAAGCCTGTCGGCGAATGCGCCGAACGTACCGCCAGCGCCACTGCACTGCCGGAACGTATCGGCGCAGAGGCCGAAAAGGCGGGGTTAGTGCCGAAAATGGCGCATGTGAGCGCCGCCGAAAGCACCCCCATTAATAACATGGGGGAAAACCTAGTAGGCGCCAAGTCTGAATATTGGGAGAGTGTTTGCGACGAAGATTTTGGAGATGTGAAGCTGGTGTTGACCGGTAAAGGCGAAACCAAGACATTGCTTGTCCGCGTTCCCTCAGCAGCTCAATGTTGCGTAATAGATTGGATGAATTGCACTGTTTCGGAAGATACATGGTCAAACACAGCAGGGCGAACCCTAATTACTGATGATGAGTACGTGGAAGAAGCAAGTCGACAACTAGAGAAAATTTTCGGTTTTGGCGTTACCACGCATCGGGGGCAGAAATTGAACTTTTATGCTGACTCATGGGTGTTGGGGGACGGTATGGGATTTATTTGCTTTGGAAAGCAAAACAGAACCATGTTGATCATGCTCTCTGGGCAGGGCTGTGCTAGCGCCACCATTGGTTGGGAGCGACGGATGTATGAGTTTTTGACCTCGGTAGCTGTGCGTCCATCTATTTCACGTATCGATCTCGCGCATGATGACTTTGACGGATCTTACTTGTCTGTTGATTGGGCGTATCAGCAGTGGAAAGAAGGGAATTTTAGTTTTAGGCAAGGGGGGCGTCCGCCGGAAATTCAAAAGCTTGGCAACTGGGATCGACCGAGCGGCAAGGGACGTACCTTGACAATTGGTCAGCGCTCCTCCAGCAAATTTTGTCGTTTCTATGAGAAGGGCAAAAAGGAAGGGGACAAGGAGTCTTCGTGGTGCCGATGTGAGGTGGAATTTAAAAATACCAACACAGTCATTAATCCTGAAGTTTTGCTGAATCCGGGGAAATTCTTCGTCGGCGCGTATCCGGGATTTTCCGCATTTGCGAAAACCGATACTCCAGCACGCATGGAAGTTAAAGCGCGTGCACTACACATAACGATGGATGATTCTGTCGAAATTACGAAGAGACAGTTCGGTAAATATATCCGTGTGTTTCGTGCCACTTATGGCGACCAAGAAACGCTCGCGCTGATCACCAATGCGGATGAAGAGGCCTTCCCTAAGCGTCTCAAACCTTTTTTGAGTTTTCACGATTCGGGTCCCGTCCCCATTCACAAACAGATTAAACCAGTCGTTCCAGACTTTACTCAATTTCCAATAAGCCCCCCATTTTTTGGCCTCAATGGGGAACGGGCTCGTCTGTAGGTCGTATCAAAAAAAATCTAGGATAAAAAATGAAATTTAGCTCAACCATCAAAGTAACCGGCATGAAGTTTTCCAAAGGCACGATGGACAACGGCCAGGCATTTGACAGCACAAAAGTGTTTGTCGAAACAGAACTGGACAGCAGCAAAGACACGGCCATGGGGACCGCGTGCGCCGAATATGGTCTAGGCAAGGCTGAGGAGTACCAAAAATACAAACACCTTGCTGACGCGTTTCCCTTCATGGCTACTGCTGACATGGAGATCGTCACAAATGGGAAAACGCAAAAAACCATCATCCATTCATTGAAGCCAATCGAGCCAGCGAAGCCTTCCGGCCAAGGTGTCAAAAATGTGGCCGCATAGGCCGGAAGTTAAGTTCATCGTTCAGGACAAGGAATCGGCTTTGTTTTTAATGCCTTGCGAAGGGGATGTGGGCTTCACCCCCTGGGCGCATGAGGCCGGACGATTTGATGGTTTTGCCGAGGCGGTCGACACGGCCGCAGTCAATTGTCACGAGGGCTATTTTGTGACTCAGATCGTTCCGATGCTGGTGACTACCGGGCTTGCTCGGCCAGACAGAGTTTGGGAAGAGGGGTGATTTTTCTAATGCAGCGTGAGAGAACAAGAAAGGGAAATCATGGCCTCTGGCTCTCTTCAACAGATCATCGTTTGTAGTGTCAAGGATCAGCAAATTGGGCCCAGCATTGCACCTTGCGCCGACGTCTCAGGCGTGTTTCAACAGCCGGTGATGATGCAAGCGTATGTGCTTGATTCGGGTTCACAAACATTGGTCGATTCGGTTGTCGCGCCGTTCGATTACACCGTCGCGGGTGCCATCTGGATGATGGTCTTCACGTTCGTAGTAGGCCTTTACGTTGCGACTTCGCAAGTAGGCTTGCTGCTCAACCTGATCCGTGGCCGCTAATTTTTTGTCATACCGTCCGGACGGTTTTCCGGTTTCCAAATAGGGGTTGTAAATGAAAAATAAACTGAAATTGCTCGCTGCTCTGGCTCTGACTTCTGGTGCAACCTTGCCGGCTTTCGCCGTCGATCCAGACCTGACCTCGCTGACTTCTGTGGTCAGCTTCACGACCGTCCTGGCCGGTGTGATTGCAATTGCCGTTGGCGTTGCCGGTGTCTACCTGCTGATCCGCGGCGTCAAAATTCTGCTGCCACTGATCCGCGGCTAAGCGCGGGTTTGCGTGGGTAAAGGGGCGGCTGCGGTTGCCCCTTTTTTATGGCTGAAGGCTTTAGCGAGCTAAATCTTTTGCAGCAAAAGTAGGGGGAATTATGACAGTGGTTCAGGTCTGGTATTTCGGGTGTTTTTTGTGGGGTCTTCTGTCTGCGTGGGCCGTCATCGAAGGTTTGAAAAGGGGTTAATCATGCAGCGTCTTTTTGTGCTTATGTTTTTATGTTTCTTCTCGCTGCGTAGCATCGCGGCGGGTGCGCCTGTTCCTGTGACACCGATGCAAACCGCTGTGTCTGGTGTTATGCAGCAGAAGATGCAGAGTCGCGGTTTTGCTGCGAACGATCCTCGGTTCGATTTGACACTGAAAAATGCCGGTAGCGCGATTGCTGGGGCTGCGGCTGCTGGCGTCCTGATTACCGCTGCTGGTGTTACTGCTCCCGCTTGGGTCACTGCTGCGGCGGCTACAGCTCTGGGCATCGGCTTGACCTACTTGTTTGATTTCGCTATCGATGGCGTCAAGTGGATGATCAATGCCGATGGGACCATTACTACTGTCGGTGGTGTGACGACTGTTACTGATTCAAGTGCTCCGTGGACTCTTACGGCTGGTGGTTCGTGCATCAACGTCAACAACTTGAATAACAATTGCGTCCGTGTTGGTGAAAAGGTGTCAAGTTTTAGTGCTTGTTTGGGGCCGCCGTATCAGAACCCTACCAATTCATGTTTGTCGGGATGGTCCTCAAGCGGCTACCCGAGACAGGCATCTAGTTTGCAAGATGCCATGACTATGGGCGGGTATTCGCAGCCGACTACTACTGTTGGAGCTGATGTAACGAATGGCAATTTACAGACCGCCGTTTCGAACATTTCTGCCGCTGATCTTGCGAAGGAGCTTAATCCGCTTGTCGTCGCTGCGCTTGCTGATGCTGCATGGAAGAAATCCGCTGCTGAACCCGGATATGCTGGCGTGCCTTATGACGCTGCTAATCCGATCACGCCCGTTGACGCTGTCGCCTTCCAGCAGGCGAATCCGTCTCACTGGCCCACCGTGGGCGATGCCGTGGCGCCGCAAGCTGGTGCTGTCGGTGTCGGCGGTGGTGCTGCCCCCAGCGGCGGCACGTCAACGAGTCCGTTCTATCTTCCTTCAGGTGCGCCCAGCTCTGTGATCAATCCTGAGACCCAATCTCCGGTCCAGATCAATCCGGGTACGGGTGAGCAAGTGAATCTCGGCTCAGATCCGGGCATAGGTTCTCCGACGCTGGAAGCGACCCCTTCTGCACAGTCTATTCTCGATCCTCTTCTTAACTCGATACCAGGTGTGCGCAGCTTCGTGGTGCCGGCGCATTCGAGCACGTGCCCGACGTGGACCTTCAGCATGTGGGATCACCAGTTCGCGATGGATGGTCAGTGTCAGTTGGCTGAACAGCTCCGCACGCCGATATCTGCGACGATGTTGCTGTTTTTCGCGCTGGCCGCGCTGTTGATCGTTCTCGCCGCTTAGGGGGTCTCATGTTCGGTATTGTCCTTTCCGCTCTAAACGCTGTTCTCGGCTTCGTGCTGCGTGGTGTGGTAGTCAAGTTTGTGATCTTTACGCTGTTGTTTGCGGTCGTGTCGGGCTTTGTGACCGTGTTGCAGGCCGCAGGGGTGTTTCCGTCTGCTGCCGGTCTCACGGGTGCTTTCGGTGGCATCCCTGCTGGTATGTGGTACTTCCTCGATCTCTTCCGGTTTGATGTCGGTATTCCTATGGTGCTGTCTGCCTACGGCGCCCGCTTCATCATTCGTCGTATTCCGTTCATCGGCTAAGGGGCTTTCATGGCGATGAACAATTACACCGGCCTGCAAGGGTCGGGTAAGTCCTTTGAGGTGGTGTCCTCCGTGATCTTGCCGGCGATCGCGGAGGGCCGGCGCGTGGTGACGAATATCGCCGGTATTAATCCGGACGGAATCTATGATTACCTGGTGGAGAAAAAAGGCGTCGTCCGCGAACGACTCGGCACTATTGTTTCGTTCGCCGATGATGATATTTTGCATCCGGATTTCTTCCCGGACGAGAGTCTTCCCGGCGTTAATAGCGTGGTTAAGGGTGGCGATTTGGTGTGTGTTGACGAGGTTTGGCGCGTGTGGGCCAAGGATTGCAAGATCACGCCGAACCACATGCAGTTCTTTCGCATGCATCGCCATTACACGGACCCGGTGACGGGCCTTTCGTGCGATATCGCAATGATGATCCAAGACCACACGCTGTTGCATCCAAAGGTGCGCAACACGGTCGAAATGACGACGGTTTGCACCAAGCTCAAAGCCATTGGCATGCCGACGAAGTACCGCATCGAGATATACGAGGGCAAAAGCCCCTCCGCCCGTTGCCGGCTGGACCGCTTTAATAAATCCTATAACAAGGATATTTTCCCGCTTTATAAGTCGTACGCGGCGGGCGTCGGCAAGGAAAAGCCGATGGATCAGCGACAGAACATCCTCAAAAATCCGAAGCTGTGGGGAATGGCCGTTTTGACGGTTATATTTCTTGTGGCTGGGCCGTATTTCGGATATCGGGCGCTGACGGGGAGTCTCGGCGGTGCGGCGAAGGACGCCAAGGCCGTGCAGTCGGGGCATGGTGACGTCAAGCCTTTGGGTGGCGCTGACGTTCCAGCCGTCGCAGCCAAGCCCTCTCTGCCTCCGTTTAGTGAGTCCTGGCGCATAGTCGGCAAGTACACCTCGCGCGGCGAACAATGGATTGTCGTGACAAATCCCTCTGGTCGCGTGCGGGTGGTGTCGCCTTCCGTTTTTACGAACACCGGGCCGGCCATGATTGGTGTTATTGACGACCAGCGCGTGACGAGCTGGACGGGCGCGGCTTCAACCGCGGCTACCGGGTCAACGGAATTTAAAAAATGAAAAAAACACTGATAGCGCTTTTGTTCTGGTCCTGCTTCCAAGTCCACGCTGCCGAGACAGCGAAGTTCACGCCGCCGAGTTTTGATTTCCAAGGGGTCAACGTTGCGCAGGTGGTTCAGCTCATATACGGGCAAGCGATGATCGGGGATTACGTGGTTGATCCCGAGGTGCTGGCTGACCAGAGGTCCGTTTCGTTCCGCTACGATTCGAACAAGGGCGATCTGCGGGCTTTCGTAGCGCTGTTCTTCGATTCGCTGGGGTTGAGCGTCACCAGGCGCGGCGGCGCTGATTTCATCGCTAAGAAAAAGCTTGAAGAGTTGCACGAGGAAGACAAGGAAATGTTCGTCTACCGCCCGAAGTACCGCGAGTTGACGTATTTGACTCGGTTGCTGTCGCCATTGTTGAAGGGGCAGTTTTCGGTGAACCGCTCGATACCGATGTCCCAGCCTGTTCGCACCGACAAGCCGGTTCCAGACGGTTCCGCCACGGCGCTTATGGACCAGTCGGGCGACACGATGATCTTCACGGGAAGCTTGAAAGAGATTGCCATGCTCAAGAAGCTTTTGCCTCAGGTGGACGACAGGGCCGGGGAGGTGATGGTGCGCGGTGTGGTGTATGAAGTGTCCTCTGGCGTTAATGACGGGTCAGCCTTCTCACTCGCGGTCAACTTGTTGGGCGGGAAGCTGAGCCTTGCTAATGGTGGCGCTAGTCCATTGGACGCGTTCGTGCGGTTCAAGAGTCAGACGATTGATGCGGTTTTTTCGGCGTTGTCCACTGACAGTCGGTTTAAGGTGGTCAGCACGCCGTCGCTGCGGGTCAAGTCAGGTAAGACGGGGCGGTTCAACGTCGGCCAGAAAGTGCCGGTCATCGGCTCCGTTACGTATCCGGTCGGCGGCGGTTCTCCGGTGCAGTCGGTCGATTATCAGGATTCCGGCGTGATCTTTGACCTGGCACCGGTTGTCAGGGACTCCATCGTGGATCTGAGGGTTTCTCAACAGGTGTCTAATTTCGCGGTGACGCAAAGCGGCGTGAACGGGTCGCCGACTAAAATTGTGCGCGAGGTCAACACCGAGTTGAGCATGGGCGACGGGGAAATCGTCGTCCTGGGCGGCTTGGCGGAAACGAAGGAAAGCGAGGACCACAGTGGATTTTCCTTCTTGCCGGCGATGTTGCGAAACAAGTCCATGGCCACCAGCAAGACGGAAATTCTGTTGATTTTGCAGATGACGAAAATTTGAAATCAGGTAAAAATTTCGCGACTAAAATTGGAGGCGTTTACTCATGGGATGCAAAATGGCGGCATGCGAAATTGATCGATTGGAACAGATGGATGGCTGCTTAGTATCGCCACCTTCAAAATACTTTTTGAGTGCCTGTCGCATGCCTTGCGATCCTACATTAGAATTTTTCTGCCTTGATTTCAGATTTGGCTGTTTTACGGCCTCACAGCAGACCCAACCCTTTATAAATTGTCAGCTCAGCCGCGTTGTAACTACCTAAGGAATGTGATGAAAGAGAATTGGACCATACTTGTTTTTCCTGATGCGATGCAGGAATTTGCTGAAGCGCATGGCGCCACGTTTGACAAGAAGAGTGGACACTGGGGCATAGAGGGTGAAGTACCCAATGAGCTTTTCAGATTCATAGTTGACGCTGCTCGAAAACGTGATTACGTTGCCGAGTCGATAGTGCAATGTGCTTGTGGATGTTTGATGGTTGTGCGGAACAATCGTAGTACGGGAGAGTCGTTTTGGGGGTGTTCGTCCCCTCGCTGTCATCGTACTCGGCCAATTGATTACGTTCCAGTGCCTGGGCTCTCAGAATCTGACCTTGGCTCTAGACCCACTACCGTCATCGAGTTCGAAGATCGGCCACGTGCTGAAACGATTTTTCGAAGGGCAGTTCAAGATTTTCGCGGTACAGGTGCTGCAACTAAGTGGTTGCGCGACAAGAAGGTTGCCTTACGTCATTGTGGTGAGACGCCGCTTGAAGCGATTAAGACATCAGCCGGTTGCGCTCGGGTGGAATTGCTTCTTGATCAGCTTTTCGGTGAGTGAATCGTTGGTGGCTTGGGGTATCATCTCGCGGGTCGAAAAAAGGGCGATTTGAGGCCCGCGAGGGCTGGAGCGAAGCGGAACCCTTTTTGCTTCATGGTGGCATGTAGGAGCGTTTTGGCCGGTCGTCCCGGCCAGCGACGATGCCGTCCAGTCGGAAATTTTGCTCTTAGGGGGCGGGGGTGCAGATACGAGATGAGTTCGGCAAAATTTCTGCCTTAGTGTTGTCACTTGGATCAAAAAATACCTTATTTCAACAGGAGATTACTCAAATTCGATACCAATTACTTGTTGACAGCGTTGTTAGTAACGACCAAAATAGAGCCTGATTACGTTGACAGCAGAAAATTTGTCGGCGGAGCTGCGAGACTCAAGGGTACCCATGAGTCATATGAAGGGAAATTTCAAGTGGTATAGGCTGTTCTCTTTAGTGAGGAAGCTTGCTTGAGAGGCCGTCCTTCCTCGTAATCAGTTGTTCTTCTTATTTTGTATCCCTCGGAGCTTTGCCTCCGTCGCATGGTAAGCAGTCTTTGGAGCCAATTTAACGTTTCCTGTAGGCTCCTGCTGAACCTCAATAATCGCCATTCCATAGTATTTTGCGCCATTTAATGGTATTTTTTTCGTTGCGTTTATCACAATTGCTTGTTGATTTCGTGTTTTGTTGATTTCAACAATTCCATATTCGCAATAAGCAGCGGTAAGTATCTCCGTCACAAACGAAGTGTCAACTTGGTCTTTTGTGTCGCGTGACTGGAGTACGTGTGCGATATAACGCACATCGATTTCTATACCTCGGTTGCTAGGTATTGGCCAACCTTGTGCCACACAAATTTCTCTTAAGGCATCAGCCTGCTTGCCAGTAAGGATGTACGAGAAAATAGGAACATTTCTAATTTCACTCAGTTGCACGCCGGCCGTCATACAACCGTCAACGAGAACTACCAATTCACTAAACGCATCAATGAGCGCGTGCTTTCCTACAAAAATCGACATGCTGCCTTTCGTGCGCTCATATAGTGTTAAGAAAAAGTAATATTTTAGGCGATTTGGACGAGGCTGGCGAGATCTGCGGTTGTAGTAACTTGATAAACGAATCCCATTGGGTGTCTACGGGGCGGACTCAATCTAGCTTTTTTGCCAAGTCTTCGGCTCTTAAATGGGTATATCTCTTAAGCATATCTAGAGTCTTATGTCCTGTAATTGTTGCCACTTCCATCACATTTAATCCTTTTTCAAACAATCGACTGGTCGCCTCATGGCGCAAGTCATGAAATCTTAGCCCGATGATGTTGGCCCTATGAGGTTCGCAAGCTCTTTCGAATGCTTGGCTCATAGATTCGGCTCGCAAGGTGAAGACTCTGCCTTCAATCTTTGTACCGAAGTCCTTTAGCGCTTTGATCGCAGATTTCGACAGTGGAACTGTTCGAGGCACATCTGTCTTTGTCTTAGGTAGGTGTACTGTTTGTTTTTTTAAGTCAAGTTCGTTCCAGGTTAGTGAGGCCAGCTCGCTCCGGCGCATGCCTGTTTCGACCGCCAAGATAACAATCGCTCGCAACTCGACCGAACCTGTGACTTTCAGAATCTTGGTGATTTCCTCTTCCGTCACTCTACGATCACGTCCTCTTGGCCTAACTGGCTTGCGTACCTGGGTAGTCGGTAATCCACCAGGTAGGGCGATACCCCAGTCCATGCTGGCAGTTTTAAGAACCCGGTTCAGTAGATTGATTTCGTGAATTACGGATTGTGGCCCGACAACCTTCAAGCGTTGGTCACGAAACCTTGCAACTTGAGTTGAGTTCAGGCTGGCCAGGCGATAATCTCCAAATGCCTCTGCCAATGTTTTGATGCGAGACTTGTCCGATTGCTCGCTGCGCTTGGTTGGTAGTACCTCGGTAGCGAATCGTTCCAGTACGTCTTTGACGAGTGTCGCCTCGGCTTCGCTGCGGGATACAAACACGCCGCGTTCCATTTCGGACTCGATGATCGTTGCCCAGCGCCTGGCGTCGGCTTCCTTGGTGAAGGTCTTGGTCTGAGTAGGGTAGCCACGCTTGCGAATTTGTACGTGGTACTGGCCTTCGCCTTTTTTACGGATGGTGGGCATAGTGTTTGTTGGCAGCATTGAAATGAGGCAACAGTGTGCCAAAATTGTGCCAAGAAAGGGGAAATATATCGCTAATCCGCATGGATGCTGGTGCTAATTTGGGCCTCCGAAGCCAAGGGTCGTGGGTTCGATCCCCGCCAGCCGCACCATAATTATTCATTCATATCAACGGGTTGCATCGAAATTGCCGATGCTTACTTGCCGTGGTTCGTCCGTCCAATTTTCAAGTAAGCGATAAGTAAGCACTTTGCAACTGCTGGGCTTGGTTTACCCGTTGCGTTCCGGTGGGCTTCAATGCATTATCCGGTGAACAACTTTCACTGGGGCAAACTACGTGCGTGCAATCATTCTCATACCCTTGGCTGCTGCTGTTGGCCTTGGCGTTCTGGCGAGTCAGCAGGCGGCTACCATCAAGGATCAGAAGCAGCAGATTGCGGCTGCGAACGAACACATGGAGGCTGCATCTCTTTCATTGCAAGGCAAGTGTGCAGAACAGGCCCGAAAAATGTTCGTATCTCTGGGCTACCGTGAAGGCGGCATGGCTGCTTACGAAAACCACTATCAAACGAAGCTGAACAAGTGCATGGTGTTGCTTGAAAATCAAACGGTGTCACAGAAGACGGTTTACACGTTCAAGTACGTAATGGACGCCTTCGAGAACAAGAACTTCGGAGAGTACATTTGGCACACAGACGAGGTGAAGAAATACTGGGAAGTGCCGCCGATGAAGTGCAACGTGGTGGCCCTATCTGGTGAAAAACAAATCTGCCAGTCGGAAGATGAGTTCAGGAAACTGGCGGCGGCGTACATGAACGGGTAGGCGGGAAAAAACCTAAAAAAAATTCAAGGTTGGTCGGATCGCTTAACGGCCAGCCGGGGCCGTGAATTTCGACTGTGCCGCGTTCCAAATATCTTTGGAAGGCCGGAATGGGCCTGCTGGGCTGCGTGAAGCCTACACCACCACCGGCAAGGGCGGGGCGGGGCTGTCGAGGCGTCAGGCGGCGGCTTTCGCACCCGCTATGGCAGCGTACAGCGTGGCACGGCTAACACCGTACTCTTCGGCAAGGGCTGTCTTGCTCTCGCCTGCGGTGGCACGCTGGCAGATGGCGGCTACTTGGTTGGCTGACAGCTTCGCGTGGCGTCCCATGTGCGTACCGGCTTCACGGGCTTTGGCTTGGCCTTCGGCCCGACGTTCGTTAATCATCGACAGTTCAAAGGCAGAGACAGCGCCCAGCATGGTAAGGAGCATCTGGTTCATCGGGTTAGACTTGTCGCCGGTGAAGGTAAGCTGTTCTTTCTTGAAGGTGATGGTGATGCCCTTGTCCGTCAACTGCTTCACCAATGCCAGCAAGTCGGCAGTGTTACGGGCAAGGCGGCTAATCTCGTGAACAACTACGGTGTCGCCCTTACGGACATGAGCCAGCATCGCCTGAAGGGCGGGGCGGTTGGTGTCGCTACCGCTGCACTTATCGGTGAAGGTTTGATCGACTGTCACGCCGTCAAGCTGGCGTGCCGTGTTCTGACCAATCGAACTTACCCTGACGTATCCAACTGTCTGACCTGTGCTCATGCTGTGCTCCCTTGTTTGAATGTGTACAGCAAGTATATAAATCTTTATGGAAGATGTAAAGAAAGTCCTTTAGCATACTTGTTGGACAGTGTTCCTCCGGGCATGAGGTTGGTAAGCACGACCGTACGGAATGTATACCTTGTTGGACGGATGGTAAGTCATACTTTGGCGATTACGTTGGCAATTGTTCATCGTACAATGGATGCTCCGAAACAGCACTGGGAGCAAATGCATCAAGCCTAGTTGGTTGCAATATTGTTTTTCAACCGTCGTAGGCATGAGCGTGCTTGGCGCTGGCATTTATCTTTTTGAAGAACCCGGATGGAGGCAGTTACGGATTCGGAGATATGCCAAGAAGCTACGCACTCGCATTGGGCCGGTGGCGTCAACACTTGATGTTAAAACGTCAGTCCGAAACGATGAACGAGGCGTCGTTATTTATTACACCTTCACCGATGGCAATTTCGTGTCGCTGTCGGTCGGAGATGGCGGCTTCAATTACTTTACGCCAACTTGGAATCCCGGCTATGAAAAGAACACCGAAGGCTTGCCGTCACTTATGGCGGCAATCGAGGAAGAGTATGGAAGGGTTGAAGCCGTTGCTGGTAGGTGACGACCAATGCGGCGGCTATGGCAGATGACAGTCACTCGCCAAGTTCGGCGTCTAGTTCTGCCATCGTCTTCACTGGTGGGGCCGGGTAGCTGTCTGCATAGCCGTGGAAGCCGTACGTGTGCGTCAGGTCGTGCGCAACCTGTGCAGGGCTTCGGCGTATGCCACACTCGGCAAGGTGAAGGCGGATAGCTTCTACGTTTAGCTGGCGGTCAACCGCTGATTCGTAGATTCCGGCGATGTAGCGTGCTGCTGGTGTCATGTCAGTTCCTTTCTCGGATTAAAACGGACGATGGCCAGCGGCGAAGGCTGCATCATCTGCGGCCCGTTCGGCAGCTACAGCGGCTTTGTCGGCGGATACGGCGGCGAGGAAGCGGCTACGGTCGGAGGCTTCCGAAGTAAGTTTGTCGGCTTCGATGGCGAAGCTGTAGTTGCGGGATGTGAACACGAACGGGACGGAGAAGCCGTGCTGTAGAAGCTCGATTGTTGGCGCCGACAATTTTTTGACCCAAGCTGCCGATTTTCGGTGATCCATGTCCGTAGCCAGCAAACCCGCGTGCAGAAACGGTTCCAGAGGTTTGAGTTGGGTCAGTTGGAATCGGCAGCCTGGATCAATTTAACGTCGGCGCCAACAAAAGGGGGGAAATTCGTCTCGTTTTGGTCTAGACTTACTGCGGTAAGTAGGCCCACCGAACCAAATTCAGAGCGAGCAACGCGTGCACCCTCAGAGAGAGGTTCGAAGATTTTGAAATTAGTTATGCGTGGTTGCTTAGCGCCATGAAAAAAACCGCCTCGCGAGGCGGTTTTTTTATGCCGAAGCGACGCTCAGGCGGCGCGGCGGCGCGCCAGGCCGACCAGGCCCAGGCCGGCGAGCAGCATCGCGTAGGTTTCCGGTTCCGGCACGGCGCTCACTTTGAACGCGGCGATCGTGTTCGTGCTGCCGCCACCGGTCGACATCAGGCTCGAGCCACCCGCGTAGCCAGGAATGGCCAGGCTGGCCGGGTCGTACCAGCCCATGCGGTAGCTGCCGGCAGCCAGCGTCACGCCGCTGATGCCAGCGTGGACCAGGTCAACGCCATTGCCGATGTCGGTCAGCGTGTAGGAGCCAGCCGTGTTCACGTGCGAATAGAGCAAGTTCATCGAGTTGTCGTAGATCGTCACTTCGATGTTCCAGTTCGAACCAAAACTGTTACTGATGGCGAAATCGGTGCTCGACAAGGTCGCGCCGCTCGCCAGCGTGAAGGTGTCGATCATGTGTTGGCCCGCGCCGCAGTCGGAACACCAGCCGTTCACTAGCGGATTGGCGGCGTTGGCGAAAGCGTCAGAGACGAAAACAGGCGATTCGGCGTGCGCCGCGGCCATGGACAGGGAGCCCAGGCAGGCAGCGACGATGGCGGAGAATTTACGCAGGGTGATCATGTTCGTTCCTATCGTTATTGTGGGGGGTTTTTGCGAACTGAAAATTCAACAATACAGATGTAATAGCAAATTGTCTACTTATAATTGAAATTATGTTGCCCTAATGCAATAATTAGTTGCTAATTAAACATAGATTGTCATGACATTTGACTTGACCTGGGTCAGTTTTTGCACAGGTCAGAATGGGTGTATCTGGATTGGGGTTCTGCCGCGTGGCTGCTCGGCGGATTACTGGCGCTAGCGGCCGGCGTGGTGACGGCGTTTGGCAAGGGGTGGCGCCTCGGCAAACTGTTCCCCTGGAGGCGTGTGTTGGCGCCGACAATTTTTTGACCCAAGCTGCCGATTTTCGGTGATCCATGTCCGTAGCCAGCAAATCCGCGTGCAGAAACGGTTCCAGAGGTTTGAGTTGGGTCAGTTGGAATCGGCAGCCTGGATCAATTTAACGTCGGCGCCAACAATCGGCGCCAACAGGCTTGCAAGCTCCAAAGTGCTCCAAGCGCTGATATCGAAATTGATATCGAAACAGTGGAAAAATTGATTGGAGGGATTCTCACCCAGCCCCTAAGATAAACGCCGAGCATGCGCTCGACATGCGGCAGCAGAAAAAATATTAATACAATATCTGGAGATTCATGAAGTGCGATGCCAATCGTCGGTGATCCGTGGTGGAACCGGGAGCGCCATCTCTTTGTGAAGCCGTTGCGCTGGGATGCGCAAGGCATGGCCGTGTTTGGCCGTTCATCGACCCTGTCATCTTTGGAAGAGCGCCCATGACCCCTGTTACAGCTGTTTCCTGCGTCCCCACCTCCGCCAGCGTCACCCAGGCGCCGTTCGGCGTCTTGCCCGATGGCGCCCACGTCAGCGTGTTTACCCTGACCAACCGTCAGGGCATGCAAGTGAAGGTGCTCGATTTTGGCGCCATCATCAGCGAAGTGCACGTGCCGGACCGCGACGGTATCTTTGCCGACGTGGTGCTGGGTTTTGAGCGCATCGAACCCTACCTGGCCAACAGCGCTTTCCTGGGCGCCGTGATCGGGCGCTTCGGCAACCGCATTGCCGGGGGCCGTTTCAGCCTCGACGGCAAGGATTATCAATTGGCCGTCAACAATGCGCCGAATCACTTGCATGGCGGAAACCAGGGCTTTCACCAAGTCATGTGGCAGGCCGAGCCGTTCACCAGGCAAGACGCCGTGGGCATCACCTTCACGCGCAGCAGCCCTGATGGCGAAGATGGCTATCCGGGCCAGCTGGACGTTACCGTCGTGTACGAGCTGGACAACGACAATGCCCTGAGCCTGCGCTACCACGCCGTGACGGACCAGGCCACGCCCGTCAACCTGACCAACCACAGTTATTTCAATCTGGCGGGGCAAGGCGATATCCTCGGCCACGAGCTATCCATCAACGCGGACCGCTATACCCCGGTGGACGCCGGTTCCATTCCCACGGGCGAGCTGGCGGACGTGTCCGGCACGCCGTTCGACTTGCGCCAGAGCAGCGTCATCGGCGACAGCATTGATTTACCGCATGAACAGCTGCGCATTGGCCGTGGTTATGACCATAACTTTGTGCTCAATCAACAGGCCGGCCAGTTGCTGAACCTGGCCGCCAGCGTGCGCGAACCCGTTTCGGGCAGGATGATGGAGGTCTACACGCAGGAGCCGGCCGTGCAGTTCTATTCGGGCAATTTCCTCGACAGCAGCCAGCACGGCAAGCTGCGCGCCATCAGCTACCGCAGTGCCCTGTGCCTGGAAACCCAGCATTTCCCGGATGCGCCGAATCAGGCGCATTTCCCCAGCACCATCCTGCGCCCCGGCGAGGTGTATCAAACGGAAACCGTGTACCGCTTTTCCGCCGAGTAAATGACCATGGGGTCTGACCCGCCGGGTCAGACCCCCAGCATACGCCCTGCAGCCGCTCGCTCGCAGGGCGTTTTCATTACGGCATGCTGATATCGTTTTCGATATCGGAACGCATTAAAAATTGATTGGAAAGGCATGGCAGGATTCTTTAGTATCCCAACATCGCTGCCCGGGCCGACGACATTAGATCCGGCATGGCACAACCAGGAGAATTGCATGTCTGAGACAAAAAAGAAGGTAACCCTGCGCTCTGCCGAGTGGTTCGGTTCCCAGGACAAGAACGGCTTCATGTACCGCAGCTGGATGAAAAACCAGGGCATACCTGACCACGAGTTTCAGGGCAAGCCGATCATCGGCATCTGCAATACCTGGTCCGAACTGACGCCCTGCAACGCGCATTTCCGCCAGCTGGCCGAACACGTCAAGCGCGGCATCCTGGAAGCGGGCGGTTTCCCCGTGGAATTCCCTGTCTTCTCGAACGGCGAATCGAATCTGCGCCCGACGGCCATGCTGACGCGCAACCTGGCATCGATGGATGTCGAGGAATCGATCCGCGGCAACCCGATGGACGCCGTGGTGCTGCTGGTCGGCTGTGACAAGACCACGCCGGCATTGCTGATGGGCGCGGCCAGCGTCGACATCCCCACCATCGTCGTCAGCGGCGGCCCCATGCTGAACGGCAAGCTCAATGGCAAGGACATCGGTTCCGGCACCGCCGTGTGGCAGCTGCACGAACAGATGAAGGCCGGTTCCATCACCCTGCACCAGTTCATGTCGGCCGAATCGGGCATGTCGCGTTCGGCCGGTACCTGCAACACCATGGGTACGGCCTCGACCATGGCCAGCATGGCTGAAGCGCTGGGCACGTCCTTGCCGCACAATGCAGCCATTCCCGCCGTCGATTCGCGCCGCTACGTGCTGGCGCACATGTCGGGCATCCGCATCGTCGAAATGGTGCACGAAGATCTGCGCCTGTCGAAAGTGCTGACGCGCGAAGCATTTGAAAACGCCATCAAGGTCAACGCCGCCATCGGTGGTTCGACCAATGCCGTGATCCACCTGAAAGCCATCGCCGGACGCATCGGCGTGCCCTTGGAACTGGAAGACTGGACCAAAGTGGGCCGTGGCACGCCGACCATCGTCGATCTGCTGCCGTCGGGCCGTTTCCTGATGGAAGAGTTTTACTACGCGGGCGGCTTGCCGGCCGTGATACGCCGCCTGGGCGAGGGCGATCTTCTTCCGCACAAGAATGCGCTGACCGTCAACGGCAAGTCGCTGTGGGACAACTGCGTCGAAGCGCCGATCTACAACGATGAAGTGGTGCGCACGCTGGACAACCCATTGCTGGCCGATGGCGGCATTTGCATGCTGCGCGGCAACCTGGCGCCACGCGGCGCCGTATTGAAACCGTCGGCCGCCTCGCCGCACCTGATGCAGCACCGTGGCAAGGCTGTCGTCTTCGAAGATTTTGAGCACTATAAATCGCGCATTCTTGATCCGGATCTGGATGTCGATGCCAATTCCGTGCTGGTGATGAAAAATTGCGGCCCGAAGGGCTATCCGGGCATGGCCGAAGTGGGCAACATGGGCTTGCCGCCGAAACTGCTGGCGCAGGGCATCACCGACATGGTGCGCATCTCGGATGCGCGCATGAGCGGCACCGCCTACGGCACCGTGGTGCTGCACGTGGCGCCAGAAGCCATGGCGGGCGGCCCGCTGGGCATCGTGCGCGATGGCGACATGATCGCCCTCGATTGCCACGCCGGCAGCCTGAATATCGACATCAGCGACGCGGAAATCGCCGAGCGCCTGGCGGCCCGTCCCCTGGGCAGCGCGCCAGGACCGAAGAGCGGCTACCAGCAGTTGTATATCGAACACGTGTTGCAGGCCGATGAAGGCTGCGATTTCGACTTCCTGGTCGGCAATCGCGGTTCCGCCGTGCCGCGCCACTCACACTAAGGGGTGACTCTCATGCTGTTGCTGCAATTTACGAATAAAGATGGCGGCCGCCTGGTCGGCCTGCTGCAAGACGGGCAGATCCGCGTCATCGAAGGCTACAACACGACGTATGCGCTGGCGCAAGATGCCATCGGCAAGAAGGTCAGCCTGTTTGACCTGGTGAACGCCAGCGTCGGCAACACCACGCATGCCTATGAGGACGTGGCCAGCAGCGGGCGCCTGTTGGCGCCGTTGGACCATGCCGACGAAGCGCATTGCTACGTGACGGGCACGGGCCTGACCCACCTGGGCAGCGCCGGCGCGCGCGACGCCATGCACAAGAAGATCGGCGGCGACGCCGAGTCCTTGAGCGACTCCATGAAAATGTTCCGCATGGGCGTGGAAGGCGGCAAGCCTGCTGCCGGCACGGCAGGCGCCCAGCCGGAATGGTTCTACAAGGGCGACGGCTCCATCGTGCGCGCTGGCGGCCAGCCGCTGCGCATGCCGGACTTTGCCCTGGACGGTGGCGAAGAGCCGGAAATCGCCGGCCTGTATGTGATCGGCGACGACGGCCAGCCGTATCGCGTCGGCTACGCCATCGGCAATGAATTCTCGGATCACATCACGGAACGCCAGAATTATCTGTACCTGGCCCACTCGAAGCTGCGCGTCTGCAGCGTCGGCCCGGCGCTGCTGGTGGGCGAATTGCCCGCGCATATAGCTGGCGCCTCGCGCGTGCTCGATGCGGCCGGCAATGTGCGCTGGGAAAAGGCCTTTGTCAGTGGCGAGCATAATATGTCGCACACGATTGCCAACCTGGAACATCATCACTTCAAATACCCGCTGTTCAAGCGCCCTGGCGACGTGCACGTCCACTTCTTTGGCACGGCGACATTAAGCTTTGCCGATGGCGTCAGCGTGCAGCCGGGCGAAACCTTTGAAATCGAAGCGCCCGCCTTTGGCCCCGCCCTGCGCAACCGCCTCGAAATCTTCCCAACCGAATTTGCGAAAGTGAGCACATTATGAGCTTCAATATCACCGGTGATGCACTGATCGGCGGCGTTGCCGTCAAGGGCAATGGCGGCTCCTTCGAAGCCTGGGACCCGGCCGCGCGCGCGCATATCGCGCCGGCCTTCCACATGGTTGACGTAGCGCAAATCGACGCCGCTTGCCGTCTGGCACAAACTGCGTTTGACCCGTTCCGCGCCACCTCGGACGCCGAACGCGCCGATTTCCTGGACACCATCGCTGCGCAAATCCTCGAACTGGGCGACGATCTGATCGTGCGCGCCATGACGGAAAGCGGCTTGCCGCGCGCGCGCCTGGAAGGCGAACGTGGCCGCACGGTCGGTCAGTTGAAACTGTTCGCCGGCTTGCTGCGCGAAGGTTCCTGGACCGATGCGCGCATCGACAGCGCCTTGCCGGACCGCGTGCCGCCGCGTCCTGACTTGCGTTTGCGCATGATCGGCCTGGGCCCCGTCGCCGTGTTTGCGGCGAGTAACTTCCCGCTGGCCTTCTCCGTGGCCGGCGGCGATACGGCCTCGGCCCTGGCCGCCGGCTGCCCCGTCGTGCTGAAAGCCCACTCGGCCCACCCGGGTACGTCGGAACTGGTGGCACGCGCGATTGTCAAAGCCATCGACATCTGCAAGCTGCCAGCGGGCGTGTTCGCCTTGCTGACCGGCACGGGCAATGGCATCGGCCAGACCCTGGTGGCCCATCCGGCCATCCAGGCCGTGGGCTTTACGGGTTCGCGTTCGGGCGGCATCGCCTTGATGCAGGTGGCGGCGCAACGTCCACAACCGATACCCGTGTATGCGGAGATGAGCAGCATCAACCCCGTGTTTGTGCTGCCGCAAGCGCTGGCCGCCCGTGGCGCCGCCATTGCCAGCGGTTTTGCCGCTTCGCTGACGATGGGCGTGGGCCAGTTCTGCACCAATCCCGGCCTGGTGCTGGGCTTGGCCGGCGCTGACTTTACCGCTTTTGCCGCTGCCGCTGCCGAAGCGCTGGCGCCGGCGCCGGCCGCCACCATGCTGACGGCTGGCATCGCCAGCAGCTATGCCAAGGGCGTGGCCGCCTTGGCGCAACACGCCGACGTCAAGCCGCTGGTGCAAAACACGGGCGAAGAAGGCAAGGGCGCCGCCGCCCTGTTCGTCACCTCGGGCGAGGCGTTTTTGGCCAAGCACGACTTGCGCGACGAAGTCTTCGGCCCGGTCTCGCTGCTGGTGGCGTGCCGCGATATCGAACAATTGCTCGCCATCACGGAAAGCCTGGAAGGCCAGCTGACGGCTACCCTGCAAATGGATGCGGGTGACCTGGAAGATGCGCGCCGTTTGCTGCCGGTACTGGAGCGCCGTGTGGGCCGCATCCTGGCCAACGGTTTCCCGACAGGCGTGGAAGTGTCGACGGCCATGGTGCACGGCGGCCCGTTCCCGGCCACCTCGGACGGCCGCAGCACCTCGGTGGGCACGGCAGCCATCAACCGCTTCCTGCGTCCCGTGTCTTACCAGAACCTGGCGCAGGACTTGCTGCCGGAAGCGCTGCGCGACGATAATCCGCTGTGTATCTGGCGCCGCCAGGACGGCGTGCTTGGCAAGATTTAATCAAAAAATAAACAGGTGGAGACAAGATGAAGCAATTGGCGAAATATGGCAGCTTGCAGGGCAAGCGCGTGTTCATCACGGGTGGCGGCAGCGGCATCGGCGAATCCCTGGTGGCCGAATTTGCTGCCCAGGGTGCATTGGTGGCGTTTGTCGATATCGCCGTCGAAGCCAGCGAGGCCCTGTGCCGCCGCCTGGCAGAGGGTGGCTTGATGGCGCCCTTGTTCCGCCATTGCGACATCACGGATATTGCCTCGCTGCAAGCAGTCATGGCCGAACTGGCTGACAAGCTGGGCGACTTCGATATCCTCGTCAACAATGCGGCCAATGACCAGCGCCACCAGACGCAAGACGTCACGCTGGAATACTGGAACGATCGTATTGCGATTAATCAACGCCCGATGTTCTTTACCTGCCAGGCTGTTTTAGAGGGCATGAAGCGCAAGGGCGGCGGTTCCATCATCAACGTCAGCTCGATTTCCTGGCACGCGAAGTCGGGTGGCTACCCCGTGTATGCCACCACCAAGGCAGCCGTCGTCGGCTTGACGCGCGGTTTGGCGCGCGATTTCGGCGCGCACAATATCCGCGTCAACACCGTCACGCCGGGCTGGGTCATGACGCAGCGCCAGATCGACCTGTGGGTCGACGATGCGGCGGAAGTGGAAATCAAGAAAAGCCAGTGTCTGCCGAGCAAGCTGATGCCGCAGGACATCGCCGCAATGGTGCTGTTTCTCGCCTCCGATGACGGCGCGATGTGCTCCTCCCAGGAGTTTATCGTCGACGCCGGCTGGATTTGATAAAGCGGCCAGGGCGTTATTGCCCTGGCCGCTTTGCCGGGCGCGGATTTTCCGCTGCCTGCCTCCTTGTTTAAAGCACGGCGCGTGCGATGAGCAAGACTTCTTGTGCAAGATCACACCGCTCAAGGGCCAGCCGTTGACATGTACGGCGCTGCAACTGATGCCGTCTTTCCGCCTGGGCTACTCAAGCTGTCGCAAGCCACGGATACACAAACCGATACACAAACCGATATCGCAAGCGAAAAAGAATTGATTGGATGGCTATGTTGCTTTCTTCTACCATGGGTTCATAAAAAACCGCCCATCCGCCGTCCGGCTGTGATGGTATTCCAATAAAAACTGGAGACAAAGAATGAAATTGAGCCGCCGCACCCTCCTCGCCAGCGCCATGCTGCTGGCCTTTTCCGCTACCACTTTCGCTACCTCGTCCGCCTTCGCCGCCAAGCCCCTCGTGATGGGCTTTTCGCAGGTAGGCGCCGAGAGCGAATGGCGCACCGCCAATACCGTCTCCATCAAAGATGCCGCCAAGAAAGATGGCGTCACCCTGAAATTTGCCGATGCGCAGCAAAAGCAGGAAAACCAGGTCAAGGCGCTGCGCTCCTTCATCGCGCAAAAAGTCGACGTGATCGCCTTTTCGCCAGTGGTGGAGTCGGGCTGGGATACCGTCTTGCGCGAAGCCAAGGCTGCCAAGATTCCCGTCATCTTGACGGACCGTGCCGTCAATGTGGCTGATAAATCGCTGTATGTGACCTTCATCGGCTCGGACTTCGTGGAAGAGGGCCGCCGCGCCGGCCAATGGCTGCTCGAGCACGCCAAGAAAACCCCGGATGCGACCCTGAACATTGTCGAACTGCAAGGCACGGTCGGCTCCGCGCCCGCTATCGACCGCAAGGCGGGCTTTTTGGAAGTGGTCGGCAAGAATCCGAAGCTGAAGATCATTCGCTCGCAAACGGGCGACTTCACGCGCGCCAAGGGCAAGGAAGTAATGGAAGCGTTCCTGAAGGCGGAAGGCAAGAAGATTAACGTGCTGTACGCGCATAACGATGACATGGCCATCGGCGCCATCCAGGCCATCGAAGAAGCGGGCTTGAAACCGGGCAAGGACATCATCATCATCTCGATCGATGGCGTCAAAGGCGCATTCGAAGCCATGATCGCCGGCAAGTTGAACGTTACCGTGGAATGCAGCCCGCTGCTGGGTCCGCAACTGATGTCCATCGCGCGCGATGTGGTCGCTGGCAAACCCGTGCCGGCCCGCATCACCACGGTGGAAGGCGTGTTCCCTGCCGAGGTGGCCGCCAAGGAATTTCCTAACCGTAAGTACTAAGCTTGCCGCATGATGAATACGCAAGCGCATCAAACGGCCGCGTCAGCTCCCTTGCTGGAGTTGCGCGGCATCAGCAAGTCCTTTCCTGGCGTCAAAGCCCTCAGCAATGTTGCCCTGCGCCTGTATCCGGGCGAAGTGCATACCCTGATGGGGCAAAATGGCGCCGGGAAATCGACCCTGATC
The DNA here is from genome assembly GCF_051380875.1 of Janthinobacterium woesei. Lineage (NCBI taxonomy): Bacteria > Pseudomonadati > Pseudomonadota > Betaproteobacteria > Burkholderiales > Oxalobacteraceae > Janthinobacterium > Janthinobacterium woesei. The sequence goes on along the minus strand of NZ_JBNYXW010000003.1, from coordinate 55,546 downwards.
AAGGTGCTGACGGGCGTCTACACGCCTGACAGCGGCCAGATTTTGCTCGATGGCAAGCCCATCGCCCCGGCGTCCACCTCGGATGCGCAAGGGCTGGGCATCAGCACCGTGTACCAGGAAGTTAATCTGTGTCCGAACCTGTCGGTGGCGGAAAACATCTTTATTGGCCGTTACCCGCGCCGCTTTGGCGCCATCGATTGGCGTTCCATGAAGCAACAGGCGCGTGCCCTGCTGCAGCAATTGCAGATCGATATCGATGTTACGGCGCAATTGTCCAGCTTTCCGCTGGCCATCCAGCAAATGGTGGCCATTTCCCGTGCGCTGAACATTTCGGCGCGCGTGCTGATCCTCGACGAACCCACGTCCAGCCTGGACGAGGCGGAAGTACACCTGCTGTTTTCCGTGCTGCGCCGACTGCGCGAGCAGGGTATGGCGATTCTGTTTGTCACGCATTTCCTGGAGCAGACGTACGCCATTTCCGACCGCATCACGGTCATGCGCAATGGCGAGCGCGAAGGCGAATATGCATGCAGCGAACTGTCGCGCCTGGCGCTGGTGAACAAGATGATCGGCGTGGCGGCTGACACCCTGGCGCAGGAAGATGATCTGGCGCAAGAAGCGGGCGCGGCCAGCTTCGGCGCCAATGTGCTCGAAGCCACGGGACTGGGCCGCAAGGGCGCCTTGCGACCCATGGATTTCCACATCCGCCAGGGCGAATTGCTGGGCCTGGCCGGTTTGCTGGGCTCGGGCCGCACGGAACTGGCGCGCCTGCTGTTTGGCGCCGACAAGGCCGATTCCGGTAGCATCGTGATCAAGGGCAAGCCGCGCCACTTCAGCGTGCCGCGCGAGGCGATTGCCCTCGATATCGGTTTTTGCTCGGAAGACCGCAAGCACGAGGGGGCGATTTTGTCGCTGTCCGTGCGCGAAAACATCATCCTTGCCTTGCAGGCCCGCACGGGCTTGCTGCGCGCCATCCCGTTCAAACGCCAGCAGGCGCTGGCCGACGAGTACGTCAAGGCGCTGGGCATCAAGACGGCCAGCATCGAGACGCCGATTGGCAGCTTGTCGGGCGGCAATCAGCAAAAAGCCTTGCTGGCGCGCTGGCTGGTGACCGCGCCGAGCATGCTGATTTTAGATGAGCCCACGCGCGGCATCGACGTGCGCGCCAAGCAGGAAATCATGCGCTACGTCAGCAAGTTGTGCCGCAAGGGCATGTCGATCCTGTTCATCTCGTCCGAATTGCCGGAAGTGCTGCGCTACAGCGACCGTATCGTCGTCATGCGCGACCGCAAGGCTTGCGGCGACTATGCGCGCGGCGAGCTCGACGACAGTTCCGTGCTGCAAGTGATCGCCGGAGAGTCAGCATGAGCCTGTCTACACCGTCCAGCGCGCCGCCTGCGGCGCGTCTGGTCTCCACCACGGATTCCTCCATTTTGCATACCGTTTTGCATCAACCCCTGAGTCGCCCCCTGGGCGCGCTGTTTTTGCTGCTGCTGGTGGATTTTTTCGCTATCCCCGGATTTTTCCATCTGGAAATTCGCGACGGCCATCTGTACGGCAGCGTGATCGACATCGTCAACCGCGCCGCGCCATTGATGCTGGCGGCGCTGGGCATGACCCTGGTCATCGCTACGCGCGGCATCGACATTTCCGTGGGCGCCGTCGTGGCCCTGTCCGGTACGGTGGCCGCCATGCTGATCGGCGGCACCATGGTGATGGAGCAGGGCGTGCCCACGTATGTCAGCAGTCTTCCCATGGGCTGGGCCTTGGCGGCAGCCCTGGGCGCGGCCCTGCTGTGCGGCGCCTGGAATGGCGTGCTGGTGGCGGGCCTGGGCTTGCAGCCCATCGTCGCCACCCTGATCTTGATGGTGGCTGGCCGTGGACTGGCGCAATTGTTGACGGATGGACAGATCGTCACCGTCTACTACCAGCCCTTCTTTTTCATCGGCAGCGGCTACCTGTTCGGCTTGCCGTTCTCGCTGTTCCTGGTGGCGGCCGTGTTTGTTATCACTGCCGTGCTGATGCGCAAGACGGCCCTGGGCTTGTTCATCCAGGCCGTCGGTATCAACCCCGTGGCGGCGCGCCTGGCCGGCATCAAGACGGCCACCCTGATTTTCTTCGTCTACGTGTTTTGCGCGGCCTGCGCTGGCTTGTCGGGGCTGATGATCAGCTCGAACATCAAGAGCGCCGACGCCAACAACGCGGGCCTGATGCTGGAACTCGACGCCATCCTGGCCGTCACCCTGGGCGGCACGTCATTGGCCGGCGGCAAGTTCAGCCTGGTGGGCAGCATGATAGGCGCGCTCATCATCCAGACCCTGACCTACACCATCTATTCGCTGGGCGTGCCGCCGGAAGTGAACATGGTCGTCAAATCGGTCGTCGTCTTCCTCGTCTGCCTGTCGCAATCGTCGCAATTCAAGCAATTGCTGCAACGGAGAAAAGCATGAAGGGCTTGCTGCACACCCCGTATTTCACCTCGCTCGTCACCGTCTTGCTGCTGGTGGTGATGCTGGGCCTGGGCGGCGCCGCCTACCCGGGACTGCTGTCCACGCAAGTGATCTTTAACCTGTTGATCGATAATGCCTTTTTGCTGGTGATCGCGGTCGGCATGACCTTCGTGATTGTCTCCGGCGGCATCGACCTGTCGGTCGGCTCCGTGCTGGCCCTGTCGACCATGATCGCTGCCTGGCTGCTCAACGTGGCGCACTGGCCGCCGATGCTGGTGATCGCCACCGTGCTGGCGCTGGGCGCCGTGTTTGGCGGTGGTATGGGCGCGCTGATCCATTACTTCAAATTGCAGCCGTTCATCGTGACGCTGGCCGGCATGTTCCTGGCGCGGGGCCTGTGCTATTTGATCAGCATCAATTCCATCACCATCGCCGACCCGCTGTTCGTCGCCATGTCGCAGACGCAGCTGCAGTTTCTGGGCGGCTTCGTCTCGCCCGGTGTGGTGATTGCCGTGGCTACCTTGCTCTTGGCCATCTGGCTGGCGCACGCGACACCATTCGGCCGCGCCGTGTATGCAATCGGCGGCAATGAACAGTCGGCGCTGATGATGGGCTTGCCCGTGGGCCGCACCAAGGTGCTGATCTATGCGTTCAGCGGCTTTTGCGCCTCGCTGGGCGGCGTGCTGTTTGCGTTCTACATGCTGTCCGGCTATGGCTTGCATGCGCAAGGCACGGAACTGGACGCCATCGCTGCCGTCGTCATCGGCGGCACCTTGCTCAGCGGCGGCTACGGCTACGTGGCGGGCGCCCTGTCGGGCGTGCTGGTGCTGGGCACCATCCAGACCCTGATCGCCTTCGACGGCACGCTCAGCTCGTGGTGGACCAAGATCGTCATCGGCGGCCTGTTGTTTGTCTTTTGCGTCGTGCAAAGACTGATGGCCATGGGCCAGAAAAATACCAACGGGAGCTAGTACGATGATTAGGCAAGGCAAACTTGCCGCAGCCATCGGCATGGCGGCAGCGCTCGCCTGAATACAAGCCAGCCTGCCCCCCTTCGCCACACGCACAAAAAAGGAGACACACCGATATCTATAATATCGATATTGAATTAGAACCGATATCGATCATGATATGATTTATTCATGGATACCCTCAACCCCAACTGGTTCTTGCGAGCCCGCCTGAAGACGCGGCAATTGCTGCTGTTGATCGCCCTTGACGAGCAGCGCAACATCCATCGCGCGGCGGAAGAATTGCACATGACGCAGCCGGCCGCGTCCAAGCAAATCAAGGACCTGGAAGAGATGCTGGACGTGCGCCTGTTCGACAGGTTGCCGCGCGGCATGGAGCCAACGATCTTCGGCGAGACGATGATACGCCACGCGCGCATGGCCCTGAGGAGCCTGTCGCTGGCGCATGACGATATCGTCGCCCTCAAGTCGGGCCTGACGGGCCAGGTGGAAGTGGGGGTCATCATGACGCCGGCCATGGCGCTGCTGCCGCGCGCGATTGCCCGCATCAAGCAGCAGGCGCCTTTGATGCGCATCGGCGTGCACCTGGAGCACAGCAATACCTTGATGGATATGCTGCAGCACGGCAAGCTCGACTTCATGATCGGGCGCATCCTGGAAAAGGAAAGCAGCGCCGGACTGATCTACGAAGAATTGACGGAAGAGCCGGTCAGCGCCGTGGCGCGCAATGGCCATCCTTTGCTCTCGCGCAAGAATTTGCAATTGAAGGACCTGGCGGGCCAGCCGTGGATATTGCCGCCGCAAGGCAGCATCCTGCGCCACCGCTTCGACATGATGTTCCGCCGTGCAGGGCAGGAGCCGCCCGTGGACGTGGTCGACACCACCGCCTTGCTGTTGATCACCTCGTTGCTGCAGCAAACGGACTCGCTGCACGTGATGCCGACCGAAGTGGCGCATTACTACGCCTCCCTCAACGTGCTGAGCCTCCTGCCCATCGAGCTGCCGTGCAAGATGGATGCCTTCGGCATCATCCGCCAGCAAGACCATCTGTTGTCGCCAGGGGCGGATATGCTGTTGAAAGCGGTGCGCGCCACGGCTACAGACATGTATTAGTCCGGTACTTAATCGGGCACTTCAAAGAAAAACAGCTGCACCAGCCGGCCATTTTCCGGCGTGTCGCCAAACACATTGCTGATCGAGTGAAAATAGTGTCCCTTGTACACGATCAGGCGGTTGTGGCGCATGGGCACTTCCAGCAGCGCTTGCCAACTGTCGCGCTGTTCCTGTAAGTCATTGAATTTCTGCACTTTACTGTTCGGCAGCCAGCGCTTCTGGAAATCCTTGAAGCTGGCATAGCCGCCCGCCTTGACGTCCGCATCAAGCAGGCGCCGGTACCAGCCGGAAGGCTGGTGACGCCAGAAGGTGGTGCCGCCCTGGCACTGCTCGGGCGGGTTCAGATACAGCACGCCCGCATAGAAATTGAAGTTGCTGCCTGTCTCGTTATCCACATGGATATCCGTGCGCGCCATGGCGTCGGCATAGCTGAGGCGGTAGGAGCCGTTGTCGGGCGAGCTGAAACGGACGGGGCGGCCCAGCGCCGTGGCGATGCGCTCCATGATGGCCTGGCAAGGCTGGCCATCCGTCTGGCTGCCCGGATAGTTTTGCCCCGCATAGCGCTGCTGCTCGAATGGCAGGGCCAGTGCCTGCGCGCGCCAGGCGGCGGGGTCGGGCAGGAAGTTGTCGAGGATGTGCAGATCTGTTTCGCGCAGGAAGTCGCGCAATGCATCGGCCACTTCCGGCACGCTGACCCGTTCGGGGCTGTCTGTGCTCGGGCTGGCAAAGCCGATGCGGCACGTTTGCGCCAGCGCAGGGTGCAGTGCCAGGCCTTGCGCGTAGCGCGCCAGCGCCAGTTCCTGCTGGCCCGTGCGGTAATACAGCTGGGCCAATCCCTGCAGGGTTTGCCAGCGCTGCGGGCGCAAGGCGTGGGCACGCTCCAGTTCGGCGATGGTTTCCGCCAGCCGTTGTTTGCCCATCAGCAATTCGGCGTGAAGAATGGCGAAATCGTGTTCATCCGGCGCCAGCCGCGCCGCCGTGGCGTAGCTGGCCAGCGCCGCTTCGCTGTCGCTTGCGCGCAGCACATTGCCCAGGTTGTAGTGGAACAGGGCGTTTTCCGGCTGTTGCTTGAGAGACAGTTTCAACAGGCCCAGGCCGATGGTGGCCTGGCCCAGTTCCAGCATGGCCAGGCCCTGAAAATGCTGGGCTTCGGCCAGGCTTGGCGCCAGTTTATACGCGGCCTGGTAAGCATTGATCGCCTCGATCAGCTTGCCCGCCTGCTGCAACCGTTGCCCGTTGGCCAGATGTTGTTCCGCCAGTGTATGTTCGCCCATGTCTCAGATCCCGATGCAATGTGGCCAACAGTGTAACCGAGCCCCTTCTGCAATGCAGCGCTGGCGGGAATTTCTTCCCCGTTCAGCTTGATCGCCACCTCGACGATCTGCGCCTTGAACTGCTTTCGGCCTGCTGTTCTCGCTGCGGGGCGCCAGCGTCGTATTATGGCGGCTGGCGGCACGCCGCATTCATGTATTGCAGGGAATTGACTATGCTTATCATCCGCAACAAAAATAAGGCGGCCGCACTGGCCTTGCTGTTGAGTATGTTCAGCGCGTCTGTACAGGCCGATTGCCTGGGCATGAAGGTGCACGCCCACCGTGGCGCGGGCTATGCGGGGGCCGGCAATGCGCCGGAAAATTCGCTGAGCGCCCTGCGCAACACGTATTTCGGCACCTGGGACGGCGTCGAGACGGACTTGCAGCTGCTGGGCGACGGCAACTGGGTGGTGCACCACGATTTACTCACGGGCCGGGTGGTCGATACGGGATCGCCCCGCACGGTGAAGCAATTGACGGCCGACGACTGGCGCGCCGCCAGCATGAAGCAGCACGGCGTGCTCACGCCGGAAACGCCGCCCTTCGTCAGCGATATCGCCGGCCTGGCGACAGCCTTTCCGCATAAAACCCTGAATGCGGAAATCAAGGATGTCGTGCCCTCGTGCGCACCGATCAGCGCACTGGTGGCGCAGTTGCGCGGTGGCATCAAGCATGGCAACTGGTTCCTGACCTCGGGCGTGCCGAACAACCTGGCCTGCGCACGCCGCGCCGACCCGCACGGCTATCTGGGCTTGCTGGTGTTGGAGGCGCGCCATGCGCAGGCGCAGGCCGGCGCGAAGGGGGGCAGCCGCTTTATCGCGAAAAACGCCCGCGCGCCCAAGCTGGACAAACCCTGGCTGCAGCGCGTGCAACAGCAGATCGGCATGCCCGTCGGCGTGCACGTCGATGCGCGCAGCCTGGACGCCAATCCGAATTTGCTCAGCGACGCGGCCAGCCTGGACATGCCCGTCTTCGTCTACGCCGTCGATGGCGATTCGGCCCTGGCCGCTTCCTTGCTGCGCGCGCAACAGCGCAGCCACCGCTGGCCCAGCGGCGTGATTCTCGATGGCAACCCGGAAACGTTTTGTTCGATGATGCAGTAGTCCCCCTGCTGCCGCCACCACGCCGCCATGCCACGGTGGCGGCCATTTCCCCACGGCGCGCCGTTTTGCCGTGCAGCAGACGCCTTCCCAGCCCCGCGCACAGGCAGGTTTTACGGCTTCCATGGTAACTTTTTTTGCGCATTGCAGCATCGATAATGTTTGCATCGGGCGGTCGGCTGGTTTATAAATGTAATCGATTACATTTTTTTCAAAACCCCATGCCGCCAGCCATTCCTTCTCACGCACCGCCAGAAACCGTCTCCATCAGCGCCGTCGCCGCGCATGCGGGGGTGTCGGTGGCGACCGTCTCGCGCGTCATGAACGAGCAGAGCGGGGTGCGGGCGCCCACGCGCGAAAAGGTGCTGGCGTCGGTCGCCGCGCTGGGCTACCGCATGAACCATCTGGCGCGCAGCCTGCGCACGGCCGAGAGCCGCATGCTGCTCACCATGGTGCCCGACGTGGGCAACCCGTTCTATGCGCAGATCGTGCGCGGCATCGATACGGTGGCGCGCGAACACGGTTACTTTGTGCTGCTGTGCGATACGGGCGCCGATGCGGGCCGCGAGCGCTCGTATTTCGACTTGCTGCGCATGCACCGCGCCGATGGCGCCATCTGCCTGGACCCGGATACGGTGCAGCATGCCTTGTCGCATGAGTCGGCCAGCCTGCCGTGGGTGGCTTGCTGCGAATTCGACCCCGGCGTGGCCGTGCCGTATGTGGGTATCGACAACCACCGCGCCGCGTCCGACGCCGTCGCGCATTTATTGTCGCGTGGACACACGCGCATCGGCCTGATCAATTCGGATGAGCGCTATCTGTATGCGCGGCAACGCCAGCAAGGCTACCTGGACACCCTGGCGGCCGCCGGCCTGCCTGCGCAGCCGCAGTGGGTGCACACGGTGCAAAGCCTCGATTACGCGGCCGGCACGCAAGCGGCGCTGGACATGATGGCCCAGCCCAACGCGCCCACGGCCATCTTTGCCGTCTCCGACACCCTGGCCATCGGCGTCCTGAGCGCGCTGCGCCAGTTGGGCAAGCGCGTGCCGGAAGACGTGGCCGTCATCGGTTTCGACGATATCGCCATTGCCGCGCAGATCGCCCCGGGCCTGACCACCATTGCCCAGCCGATGCGCGAACTGGGCGAGACGGCGGCGCGCTTGCTGCTGCAGCGGCTGGCGGACCCGGCGGCAAGCGTGCCGGGCGTGCTGCTCAACCATCATCTGGTCTTGCGAGGGAGTGCATAGTGAGCGTTGCCGTTGGTTTTGAGGGGGTTTGCAAGGATTTCGGCCCCGTGCGCGTCTTGCATGGCGTCAGCTTTACGCTGGCGCCAGGGCGCGTGTATGGCTTGCTGGGCGAAAATGGCGCCGGCAAGTCGACCCTGATGAAAATCCTCGCAGGCTATGAAAGCGTGAGCGAAGGGCAGTTGCTGATCGATGGCCAGCCGCAGCGCTTTACGAGTTCGCGCGCGGCCGAAAATGCCGGCATCGTGCTGATCCACCAGGAATTCAACCTGGCCGAGCACCTGACGGTGGCGCAAAACATGTTCCTGGGCCACGAAAAGACCCGTGGCTGGCTGCTGGACGAGGCGGCCATGAAGGACGAAGCGTCGCGCTACCTGCGCCAGGTGGGGCTGGAGGTATCGCCCGACACCAGGATTAGCGACTTGATTGTTGCCGAGAAGCAGCTTGTGGAAATTGCCAAGGCCCTCTCGCGCCGCGCCCGCTTTTTGATCATGGATGAGCCCACCGCTACCCTGACGTCGTCGGAGACACAGCGCCTGTTCGCCGTGATGGCGCAGCTGAAAGCGGACGGCGTCACCATCCTCTACATTTCCCACAAGCTCGATGAAGTCGAGCGCAATACGGACGAGGTCATCGTCATGCGCGATGGGCGTTTCGTCACGCGCGAGCCGACGGCCAGCCTCACGCGCCAGCAGATGGCGAACCTGATGGTGGGGCGCGAATTGTCGGACATGTTCCCCGCCAAAGTACCGCTGGCGCCCGATGCCCCGCTGCTCCTGAAAGTCGATGGGCTGTCAGTGCCAGGCTGGTCGAAAGACCTGTCCTTCGAGGTGCGCGCCGGAGAAGTGCTGGGCTTTGCGGGGCTGGTGGGCGCGGGCCGCACGGAATCGTTCGAGGCGCTGCTGGGCTTGCGCCCGCGCAATGCAGGCACGATCACGCTGAACGGCAAGCAGGTGGACATCCGCACGCCCCGTGAAGCGATGCAGCACGGCATGACGTACCTGAGCGAAGACCGCAAGGGCAAGGGCTTGCACGTGAACCTGGGGCTGCGCGAAAACCTCACCATGATGACCATGGAGCGCTATGCGCGGCCCTGGCTCAATGTCACGGCGGAGAAGGCGGCGCTGGCCAAGGCCGTCGGGGATTTCAATATCCGCACGGGCGACCTGGACAGCCGCGCGCGCATGTTGTCTGGCGGTAACCAGCAAAAGCTGGCGCTGGCCAAATATCTGCACTCTGACCCGCGCGTCATCGTGCTCGATGAGCCGACCCGTGGCGTGGACGTGGGCGCCAAGCGCGATATTTACTTTTTGATCCACCGCCTGGCCGCCGAAGGGCGCGCCGTGATCGTGATTTCATCCGAACTGATCGAATTGATCGGCCTGTGCCACCGCGTCGCGGTGATGCGCGCCGGTACCCTGCAAGCCACCCTGGCTGCTGACCACCTGACCGAAGAGGAGTTGATTGCCCATGCAACCGGCACGCACTGACACCACTGTTTCCCCGATTGCCAGACTGGGCGCGCGCATCAAGGGCTTTGGCCCCGTGCTGGGCTTGATTGCCCTGTGCATCGCAGGTACCTTGCTCAACGGCGATTTCGCCACCCTCGACAATCTGATGAACGTGCTCACGCGCACGGCGTTCATTGGCATCATCGCCGTCGGCATGACCTTCGTGATTATCTCTGGCGGCATCGACCTGTCCGTCGGCTCCATGGCGGCGCTGATCGCCGGCTGCATGATTTACTTCATGAATGCGCTGGCGCAAGGAGCGGGGGGGGAATCTGGCGCCGATGACCATGCTGGTGCTGGGCATTGCCATGGCCCTGGTGCTGGGCGCCGGATTTGGCCTGATGCATGGCCTGTTGATTAGCAAGGGCAATATCGAGCCCTTCATCGTCACCCTGGGCACCTTGGGCATCTTTCGCGCCGTGCTCACTTACCTGGCCGATGGCGGCGCGCTGACGCTGGACGCCACCCTGTCCGAGCTGTACAGCCCTGTGTATTACACCAGCGTGCTGGGCGCGCCGATCCCCATCTGGATTTTCCTGATCGTCGCGGCGGCGGGCGCCATCATATTGAACCGCACCACGTTTGGCCGCCATGTGCAGGCGATTGGTTCCAACGAGCAAGTGGCGCGCTATGCGGCCATCAATGTCGACCGCGTGAAAATCGCCACCTACATGCTGCTGGGCGTGTGCGTGGGCATCGCCACCGTGCTGTACGTGCCGCGCCTGGGTTCGGCCACGCCGACCACGGGCTTGCTGTGGGAACTCGAAGCCATCGCCGCCGTCGTGGTGGGCGGCACGGCCCTGAAGGGTGGCGAGGGACGCATCGTCGGCACCGTGATCGGCGCCATCCTGCTGTCCGTGATCAGCAATATCCTGAATTTGACCAGCATCATCAGTGTCTACCTGAATGCCGCAGTGCAAGGCGTGGTGATCATCGCCGTCGCCTTCCTGCAGCGAGGCCGCAAATAAAAGCATAGCGGCGTTCTGAAAGGGCAGCCAACGGGCGCCCACAACCTTGGAGGAGAGCAGCATGAAGAGCTTTATACGGGTAGCAGGCATGGCAGTACTGGTGATGCAGGCGTGGGCCTTGCCCATGGGGCAGGCGCAGGCGGCTGAAAAGCTGGTCGTCGGCGTGGCCATTCCCACGGCGACGCACAGTTTTACCTCCGGCATCGTGTGGTGGGCCAACCAGGCCAAGGCGGAGCTGGAAAAAGCCCATCCTGGCGTGAAAATCATCGTCAAGACGGCCGCCACGGCGCCCGAGCAAGCGAACCAGCTGCAGGATATGTTGACGGTAAACAAGATCAACACCCTGGTCATCTTCCCCATCGAGTCCGCATCCCTGACGCAGCCCGTGGCGCAGGTGAAAAACAAGGGCGTCTACGTGACCGTGGTGGACCGTGGCCTGACGAACACGCAATCGCAGGATGCGTATATCGCGGGCGACAATACGGCCTTTGGCAAGCTGCCGGCCGAATACCTGGCGAAAAGCCTGAATGGCAAGGGCAATATCGTCGTGCTGCGCGGCATGCCGACCACGCTGGACAACGAGCGCTTCGATGCGTTCAATGGCGTCATGAAGGGCCATCCCGAGATCAAGGTGCTGGACGCCAAGTATGGCAACTGGAACCGCGACGATGCCTTCAAGGTCATGCAGGATTACCTGACCCGCTTCAAGCACATCGACGCCGTCTGGGCCGCCGATGACGACATGGCCATCGGCGTGCAGAAAGCCATCGCGCAAGCCAAGCGCACGGACATCAAGCAAGTGTTCGGCGGCGCGGGCGCGAAGGGTGCCGTGAAGAAGATCATGGATGGTTCCGACCCGCAGATCGTGGCCGACGTGTCGTATTCGCCCAAGTTCATGTACGACGCCATCAAACTGACGACGGAAGCGCGCCTGAAAGGGGAGAAATTGCCGGCCAACACCATCATCCCGTCGGTGCTGATCACGCGCGAGAACGCCAAGCAGTTCTACTTCCCGAACTCGCCTTTTTAATGTTGTTGCCCCGGGAGTCACCTCCCGGGGCGTAAAGGAATCTCCATGAAAACCATCCAGGGTCCGGCCATTTTCCTGGCCCAGTTTCTCGGCGATACGCCGCCGTTCGACACGCTCGGGCACCTGGCGCAATGGGCCGCCGGCCTGGGCTACAAGGGCTTGCAGCTGCCCACGGCGCCGCAGTTGTTTGATCTGGAACAAGCGGCCAACAGCCAGCAGTATTGCGACGATGTCATCGCCTTGCTGGCGCGCCACGGCTTGCAGGTGACGGAATTGTCGACGCACTTGCAGGGTCAGCTGATCGCCGTGCATCCTGCCTACGATGTCCTGTTCGATGGTTTTGCGCCCGAGCACGTGCGCGGTGATCCGGTGGCGCGTACGGCCTGGGCCACGCAGCAGTTGCTGTGGGCAGCGACCGCGTCGCAGCGTCTGGGCTTGAAGGCGCACGTGACGTTTTCCGGCGCGCTGGCCTGGCCCTATCTGTATCCGTGGCCGCAGCGCCCCGCCGGCCTGGTGGAAACGGCCTTCGCGGAACTGGCCAAACGCTGGCTGCCCATCCTCGACGCCTTTGACGCCGCTGGCGTGGACCTGTGCTACGAACTGCACCCGGGCGAGGACTTGCACGACGGCGTGACGTTCGAGCGCTTTCTTGCCGCCGTGAATGATCACCCGCGCGCATCGATTTTGTACGACCCCAGCCACTTCGTGCTGCAGCAGCTCGATTACCTGGCCTTCATTGATATTTATCATGCGCGCATCAAGGCGTTTCATGTAAAAGATGCGGAATTCCGGCCGAACGGGCGCCAGGGCGTGTATGGCGGCTATGGCGACTGGCAAGACCGGGCAGGGCGCTTCCGTTCGCTGGGCGACGGGCAGATCGACTTCAAGGCGATCTTTTCGAAGATGGCGCAATACGACTTCCCGGGCTGGGCCGTGCTGGAGTGGGAATGCTGTCTGAAGCACCCGGAGGATGGCGCGGCCGAAGGGGCGCGCTTCATCCGCGAGCACATCATCCACGTGGCCGAGCGCGCGTTTGACGATTTTGCCGGCAGTAACGTTGACCAGGATCAAATCCATCACTTGCTTGGCTTGAAATAAGGAAACGACATGCAGCGACGCATAAGGCTGGGCATGGTAGGGGGCGGGCAGGGCGCATTCATCGGCGCCGTGCACCGCATCGCGGCGCGCATCGACGACCAGTATGAACTGGTGGCAGGCGCGCTGTCGTCAAACCCGGCGCGCGCGCGGGAGAGCGGCGCCGCGCTGCATCTGGCGCCGGAGCGCTGCTACAGCGACTACCGCGCCATGGCGCAGGCGGAAAGTTTGCGCGCGGACGGCATCGAGGCAGTGGCCATCGTCACGCCGAACCACTTGCACGCGCCAATCGCCACGGCCTTTTTGGAAGCGGGCATCCACGTCATCTGCGACAAGCCGCTGGGCATTTCGCTGGCCGAAGGGCAAGCGCTGGCGGCGCTGGCCGCACAGAAAAACCTGCTGTTTGCGCTCACGCATACCTACAGCGGCTATCCGCTGCTGCGCCATGCGAAGGCCATGGTCGAGGCGGGCGAGATCGGCGAATTGCGCCTGGTGCAGGTGGAGTATTCGCAAGACTGGCTGGCCGACGCGATTGCGCTTGGGGGCATGACTGAGGGCAACTGGCATAACGATCCGCTGCGGGCGGGGCCGGGCGGCACCTTGCTCGACGTGGGCGTGCATGCGTATCACCTGGCGCAGTTCGTCAGCGGCCAGACGCCGCAGCAGGTGCTGGCGGAACTGTCGACCTTTGTACCGAACCGGACGCTGGACGATCATGTGCAGGTGATGCTGCGCTACGCGAACGGTGCCAAGGGCACCCTGTGGGCCAGCCAGGTGGCGACGGGCTGCGAAAACACGGTGCGCCTGCGCCTGTTTGGCAGCAAGGCGCAGCTGGACTTTGACCAGGAACAACCGAATGCACTGTGGTTCACGCCGCAGGGCGGCAACCGCCAGCTGCTGCGTCCGGGCCGGGTCGACAGTGCGGCGGCGCGCCATGCCACGCGCGTGCCGGCCGGCCATCCGGAAGGCTATCTGGAAGCGTTCGCGCAGTTGTACCTCGATGCAGCCTTGCATATCCGCGCGCTGCAAGCGGGCTTGCCCGTGCCCGACGCCGCCCGCTGGCTGCCAACGGTGACAGACGGCGTGGCGGGCCTGGCCTTCGCCGAAGCCGTGCTGCGCAGCCATGCGGACGGCGCCCGCTGGACGGAACTGGCGGACTGTTAAACTGGGCGCATGAGCGCGCCCTTTCCCATCACCACCTTTACCATCACCCTCGTCCCGCAAGGCTGGCAATTCACGGCCGAAGCGGGCACGACCCTGCTGGCTTGCGCCGAACTGGCCGGTATTCGCCTGCTCAGTTCCTGCCGCAACGGCACTTGCCGCACCTGCCTCTGCCACATGCCCGAGGGCAAGGTGCGCTACACGGTGGACTGGCCCGGCATCAGCCCTGACGAACGCCTCGATGGCTATATCTTGCCCTGCGTGGCGGTGGCGGAAAGCGATCTGGCATTGCAGGCGCGGGCCGTGCGCACGGGCGGCTGACTCAGGATGGCTTGTCGCCCTTGAGCCGCTGCAGCAGTGCTGCCACGCTGTCGCCCACGGGCAAGCCGTGGCGGCGCAGCAGTTGTACGTGCAGCACCAGGTTTTCCAGCACCAGTTTGGCCGCCACGGCCAGCAGCGCCAGGTTGCGGTCTTCCGGGCTGAAACTTTCCATCGCATCGGCCATCTCGCACAGGTGGTTGGCGATCAGCCCGCGCAGCTCTTGCTCGTTGAAGGGCAGATCGGCAAAGTCGATCGGGTCGGCCACTTCCACTTCCTGCATCAGTAGCGCTAGTTCTTCCGGGGTAATTGTCATGCCTGGCCTCCTTGTGTGCTTGCCTCTATTTTAGGGCATGCGCCATTGGCCATTGTATCGTCCGCAAATCGGACTAGAATGAGTCCAGGCCGATGACGTCGAAGGGCAGCATGGCGCACCTGCATTTTACCCGCCAACTGGCGCGCTTCCTGGACGTCCCGACCCTGGACGTGGCCGCGCCAAGCCTGCGCGCCGCCTTGGAATGCGCTTTTGCGCAGCAGCCGCGCCTGCGCGGCTATGTGCTCGACGAGCAGGGCGTTTTGCGCCCCAATGTGGTGATCTTCATCGATGGCGCACGTTGCCGCGAGCGCCGCTTGCTCGACGATGCCTTGCGGCCCGATAGCCAGGTGTATGTCTTGCAAGCACTCTCGGGAGGTTGACGTGGCACAACGCATGGCACAACGTGCTTATCTGGGTAGCCGCAAGGGTTTGTTCCAGTTCGATGTGGGCGACGACGGCGCCTGGCAGCTGGCGCTGGTGCAGTTTGCGGGCGACCCCGTCTCCATGCTCTTGCACGACCGCCGCGACGGCGCCCTGTATGCAGCCCTGAACCTCGGTCATTTCGGCGCCAAGCTGCATCGCCGCGATGCAGGCGGGCAATGGCAGGAGATCGCCGTGCCCGCCTACCCCGCGAAGCCCGAAGACAGTAGCGATACGCTCGATTGGACGCTGCAGCAGATCTGGTCGCTGGCCCCCGGTGGCGCGGACCAGCCCGGCGTGCTGTGGGCGGGTACTTTGCCTGGCGGCCTGTTCCGTTCAAGCGACCGCGGCGACAGCTGGCAACTGGTGGAGTCCTTGTGGAACGTGCCGCAGCGGGCGCAGTGGTTTGGCGGCGGCTACGACGTGCCCGGCATTCACAGCATCTGCGTCGATCCGCGCGACAGCGCCAGGGTGCTGGTCGGCGTTTCTTGCGGCGGCGTGTGGCAAACGCAGGACGGTGGCGCTAGCTGGGCCTTGAGCGCGACGGGCATGCGGGCCGACTACATGCCGCCCGAGCTTGATGAAAACGAGGCCGTGCAAGACCCGCACCGCATCGTGCGCAGCGCCGGCTCGCCCGATGCGCTGTGGTGCCAGCACCATAACGGCATCTGGCGCTCGCGCGATGCGGGCTGGCACTGGCAGGAAGTGAGCACGGCGCCGCTGTCGCATTTCGGCTTTGCCGTGGCCGTGCATCCGCGCGATGGCGACACGGCCTGGTTTGTGCCGGCGCAAGCAGATGTGCTGCGCATCCCCATTGAGGGCGCGCTGGCCGTCACGCGCACGCGCGATGGCGGGAAAACGTTCGAAGTCTTGCGCGGGGGCTTGCCGCAGCAGCATTGCTACGACCTGGTGTACCGGCACGGGCTGGCGCTGGCCGACGATGGGCGCAGCCTGCTGATGGCGTCAACCACCGGCGGCGCCTGGTATTCCGGCGATGGGGGCGAACACTGGCAGAGCGTGTCTGCCCATTTGCCGCCCGTCTATGCCGTTTGTTTTGCCACGCCGTAATAGGCGAGGAACATATCGACGGCGATATCGATCACTTCCTTTTGCCGCACGGCGTCCAGCAGGGGCTTGCCCATGGTGATCTGTGGCCAGAAGGCAAAGGTTTTCAAAGGCGACACTAACAGGTGCGACACTTCCTGCGGATCGGCCGGCTTCAAGCGGCCATCTTGCTGCGCCTGGCGTATCCAGTTGGTCAGCCCCGTTTCCTTCTCGTCCATGCGCGCCACCATCGCTTGCGCCCGCTCGGGCGAATGGATGGTCTCGGCCATCGCCACCCTGGCCAGGTCGAGGTAATTGTCATCGCTGAGCAGCTGCATCTTTTGCTGCGCCAGTTCCAGCAGTTGCGTGCGCAGGGGCACGTCCGCCTGGTACGGCAGGGCTTGCTGAGTGGCGCTGCCTTCCCACAGGCGCTGCAGGATTTCCGCGAACAACTCGTCCTTGCTGGGGAAGTGGTTGTACACGGTGCGCTTGGAAACGGCGGCCGTGGCGGCGATCTTGTCCATGCTGGTCGCGTCAAAACCGTGCTCGCGGAACTCGGCGATGGCGGCATCGACGATGGCTACGCGCTTGCGGTCGGTGAGGCGTTGCGGTGAGGCCATGGCGAAAAATCTCCTTTGAAAACAATATTTTACACCTCTTGGTTTACTTTGCTTGAATTGGGAACTACACTGTGTAGTGTAATTTATACTTGTATTTTATCCACCGGATCGCATATGCACTTGCACCGAGTCGCACGTCGTCTCTTATTCCTGGGAGTTGTGGTCATCATGAGTTCTTGCACCCTGCGCGCCGCGCCTGCCGCGCCCACCGCGTCTACGTCCCCGTCTCTTACTTCGCCACAACGCCACGACGGCAAGTTCCGCAATCCCGTGCAGATGCACAAGCTGGGCACGGCAGCGACGCTCAAGCTGATGTGGACCTTCTTTTTCAACAAGCCCGACAGCACCGTCCCCGCCGTGGCCGTGCCCATGCAAGCGTTGAGCCAGGCGCAGTTGCTGGCCGCACCGGACAACAGCCTGTTTCGCCTCGGCCATTCGACCCTGCTGCTGAAACTCAATAATGAATTTTTCCTCACCGATCCCGTGTTTTCCCAGCGCGCTTCGCCCGTGCAGTGGGCCGGGCCCAAGCGTTTCCACCAGCCGCCCATCAGCATCGCCGAGTTGCCGCCGATCAAGGCAGTGATCCTGTCGCACGACCATTACGATCACCTCGACCATGCTGCCGTGTTACAACTGGCCGCCAAGACCGAGCATTTCGTCACGCCGCTGGGCGTAGGCGATACCCTGGTGGCCTGGGGCGTGCCCAGGGCCAAGGTGCAGCAATTCGACTGGTGGCAGGGCACAACGATAGACGGCGTCAAACTGGTGGCCACGCCGTCGCAGCATTTTTCCGGGCGCGGCTTGTTTGATGGAAATCAAACCCTGTGGGCTTCGTGGGTCATCGACGCGCCCGAGGTGCGCGTGTTTTTCAGCGGCGACTCCGGCTATTTCGACGGTTTCAAGCAGATAGGCGACAAGTACGGGCCGTTCGACGTCACCATGATCGAGACGGGCGCCTATGACAAATTATGGCCGGACGTGCACATGCAGCCGGAACAGACCTTGCAGGCCCACCTGGACTTGCGCGGCAAGTGGCTGATGCCCGTGCACAACGGCACGTTTGACCTGGGCTTGCACGCCTGGCATGAACCGTTCGACCGCATCACGGGGCTGGCGGCCAAGCGCGGCGTGAACCTGGCCACGCCACAGATGGGCGAAGCGGTCGACCTGAGGCAGCCGGAAAAGGGCGAAAAGTGGTGGCTGGCGATGTTGGCAGAGGAAATGGCGCAGTAATCCCGCTACTGAGTCAGGCCGTCACATCGATCAGGCGCCCCAAGGTCTGGCCGGGCACGGCGACTTTGATTGCCTGCTCCAGTTGCGGCGCCTTGACGGCGCTCGGGGTGCTGGCCTGCGCGCGCTGGCTGCTGCGCTCGGTCTGGCTCAGCGATTCCTGTTCCCGCGCCAGCAACTGACGGCTTTGCGCCAGCTGTTCGCTGTCGCGCTGCACCTGGTTCTGCCCTTGCTCGACTCTTCGCTGTGCCGTAGCCAGCGAGGCTTGCAGGTTATTGATGGAAGTTAGCGATACCACA
This sequence comes from Janthinobacterium woesei, assembly GCF_051380875.1. Lineage (NCBI taxonomy): Bacteria > Pseudomonadati > Pseudomonadota > Betaproteobacteria > Burkholderiales > Oxalobacteraceae > Janthinobacterium > Janthinobacterium woesei. Next base: position 37,343 of record NZ_JBNYXW010000003.1, on the reverse strand, counting down.
TTGTTCACCTTTTCTCAGTATGCCCAAGCGGGGAAGAGGGCGGGCCGCAGGCTGCTGCGCTGGCGCCATGCACAACATGCCACCTGATAATCTTTACCTGAATCAAGAGTAGGACAAATTCTCGCACAGTTCCAGTAAATTATGCTTTCTTGATAATTCTGGCGTGTGCGGCATGCGTGGCAAAGCTGCCATGTCGGCGCTATTGCCATCGCGTAGGAGTGAGCGCACGCTATCGATGCTAGTGACGCCTGTCTGGCATGGCTATCGACAGTCTCCACAGGGCAAAAGCGGGGCCTGAATCAAAGTATTGCTTTTTCTGCACTGAATTCTTGTTGTTTTTCTACCATTGCCGTCTGCGCTCAGGCGCGGCCAGTTTGGCGCTCTGGGCTATAATTGACGATACGAGTTGGTATGCCATACAGACAGGTAGTCAACATGAATCTCAAGAGCCTCGCAATTGCCCTCGGCATGTCGAAAACGACAGTCAGCAGGGCGTTGAACGGCTATCCGGAAGTCAATTCCCGCACCCGTGAAATCGTCCTGGCCGCCGCCAAGAAGGTGGGCTACCGGCCCAACCCGCTGGCGCGCAGCCTGGCCGTTGGCCGCACCAACGTGCTGGGCATGATTTACCCCTTGCTGCCCAGCGATCTTGGCGACAGCGTCTTCCTCTCCGTGGTCAATGGCATGTCGGACGCCGTCGAAGCGTCGAAGATGAGTTTGATCATCGCCCCCGTTTCGCCGCAGAACGAACAGCCGTCGTATGAAACCATGGTGCGCGGGCGGCAGGTTGACGGCCTGGTGGTGGGCCGCACCAAGGTGATTGATGAGCGCATCGCGTATCTGACGAAGGTGGGTTTTCCTTTTGTCGCGAATGGCCGCACGCGCATCGACGCGCCCTACGCGTATTTTGACTACGACAACGACTCGGGCATCGACCTGGCCGTGTCTTTCCTGGCCGTGCATGGCCACCAGCGCATCGCGCTGCTGAGTGCGCCGCTGGAGTTGCATTTCGCGCTGGAGCGCAAGGAAAGCTTCATCCGCTGCATGACGCAGGCGGGCCTGCAGGCTGACCCCCGCTACCTGCTGGATAACTCGCTCGATCGCCGCGGCGGCTATCAAGCCATGCAGCAATTGCTGGCCTGCTCGCCGCGCCCCACGGCCGTCATCGTCGACAACCATTTGTCCGGCGTGGGCGTGGTGCGCGCCCTGATGGACGCCGGCATCGAGATCGGCAAGGATATCTCCGTCATCGTCTGGGGCAGTGTGGAAGACACCTTGATCGGCATCAACGTCACCACCATAGCCCAGCCCGATCTGCGCCGCGCCGGCGCCAAGATGGTCGAAATGCTGCAAGCCTTGCTGACCGGCACGCCGCCGGAAAGGCTGCAGGAAATCTGGCAGCCGGTGCTGTTGCCGGGGGCGACGGTGGGGCGCTGCCCCGACGCATAAAAAACGCAGAGCCGAGGCTCTGCATTTTCATTTCGGGCTTACCTCGCTGTCCTACGCCGCGTGCTTCGTTCCATCGGCCAGCACGGCCAATAGTCTCGCCTTGTCCTGGCGGTAGGTGGTGACGGCGGCTTCCTTGACGTGGCCGAAGCCGCGGATTTTCTCGGGCAGGGACGCCAGTTCCACGCAGGTGCCCAGATTGTCGGCGCTCAAGCTGGCCAGCATTCCCGCCAGCAGTTCGCGGTATTCGACGATCAGCGCGCGCTCCATCTTGCGCTCGCTTGTATAGCCGAAGATGTCGAAGGTGCCGCCGCGCAATCCCTTGGCTTTCGCCAGCAGGCGGAAGGCGTGCCACATCCAGGAGCCGAACTCAGCCTTGACCAAATGGCCTTTCGCATCCTTTTTCGCGAACAGCGGTGGCGCCAGGTTGAATTTCACGGAGAAACTGCCTTCGAACTGCTGCTGCAATTGTTCGACGAAATGGCCATCCGTGTACAGGCGTGCCACTTCGTACTCATCCTTGTAGGCGAGCAACTTGAAATAGCTTTTGGCCACTGCCATAGACAGCTTCTGGCCCAGTCCCAGTGTATTCTCGCGGTCGCGCACTTGTTTGACCAGGGTCAAATAGCCATTCGCATACGCGCCATTCTGGTACGCGGTGAGGAACTCCACGCGTTTCTTGATCAGGCTATCGAGGCTTTGCGGCATCTGCACGATGATCGCCTGCGACGGCGTGGCGATCTGCGTTACGCGGCGCACGTCGACGGCGGCGCGGCGGCCCCACAGGAAACTTTTCTTGTTCGATTCGATGCCTACGCCATTGAGTTCAATGGCGCGCAGCAGGGCCGCTTGCGTCAACGGGATGCGGCCCTTTTGCCAGGCGTAGCCCAGCATGAACAGGTTGGCGGCAATCGAGTCGCCCATCAGCGCGGTGGCCAGTCTTGTCGCATCGATGAAGTCGGCGGCGTCCGCGCCGCCCACGGATTCCTCGATCAGCTGGCGCACTTCTGCCGTCGGATATTGCCAGTCGGCATTTTGCGCAAATGTGCCCGGCGGCTGCTCGTGCAGGTTGACCACGGCCAAGCTGCGGCCCGGGCGCATTTTCGATACGGCATCCTGCGCGCCGGCCGTCAGCATGTCGCAGCCGAGGATCAGGTCGGCTTCGCCCGTGGCGATGCGCTGGGCGCGGATGTGCGCGGGGGATTTGGCGATTTTCACGTGCGAGGTGACGGAACCGTTCTTTTGCGACATGCCCGTCATGTCCAGCACGGAAGCACCCTTGCCTTCCAGGTGGGCCGCCATGCCCATCAGCGCGCCCACGGTGATCACGCCCGTGCCGCCGATGCCGTTGATGAGGATGTTGTACGGCGCGTCGCAATCGGGCAACTGGGGTTCCGGCAAGGGGCCGAAGTTATCCGTCTCGCCCGGCTTGCCGGCGCCTGTCTTGGTTTTCTTCAGGCTGCCGCCCTCGACCGTGACGAAGCTGGGGCAAAAGCCCTTGGCGCACGAGTAATCCTTATTGCACGAGGATTGGTCGATGCTGCGCTTGCGGCCAAATTGCGTCTCTTTCGGCAAGATCGAGACGCAGTTCGACTGCACGCCGCAGTCGCCGCAGCCTTCGCAGACGGCGTCGTTGATGACCATGCGTTTCGCCACGTCCGGATACTCGCCTTTTTTCCGGCGCCGGCGCTTTTCCGCCGCGCAAGTTTGATCGTAGATGAGTACGGAAACGCCCTGTACCTCGCGCAATTCGCGCTGCACGGCATCCATATCCTTGCGGTCGTGCAAGGTCAGGTGGGCGGGCAGGTTGGAGCGGTCCGCATAGCGCGCCAGGTCTTCCGTCACCAGCGCGATGCGGGCGATGCCTTCGGCTGCCATCTGCTGCGCCATCATGGGCACGCTGATCATGCCGTCCACGGGCTGGCCGCCCGTCATGGCGACGGCGTCGTTGTAGAGGATTTTATAAGTAATGTTCACCTTGGCCGCCTGCGCGGCGCGAATCGCCAGGTAGCCGGAGTGGAAATACGTACCGTCGCCCAGGTTCTGGAACACGTGCGGCAAGGTGGAAAACGCGGCTTGCCCGATCCACGGCGCGCCTTCGCCGCCCATGTGCGTGGTCAGCTTGTTCATTTCCGGGTAGATCGAGGTGGCCATCACGTGGCAGCCGATGCCGGCCAGCGCCAGGCTGCCGTCGGGCACCTTGGTCGAGGTGTTGTGCGGGCAGCCGGAGCAGTAGAACGCGGGGCGGAATGGCGTATTCACGGCTTTCTTCAGCACCGCGTCTTTGGCGTCGAGGAAACTCAGGCGTGCCTTGATCAGGTCGCACGTGACGGGGTCGGAAATCAGGCGCGCGATGCGGCTGGCGATGACCCTCGCCACTTGCGAGACGGAAAAGTCCGCCTTCGAGGTGAGCAGCCATTCGCCGCGCGGCGCCACCCATTCGCCTTTTTCGTCGAACTTGCCGATGACTCTGGGGCGCACGTCGTCGCGCCAGTTGTACAGCTGCTCTTTCAACTGGTATTCGACGATCTGGCGCTTCTCTTCTACCACGAGGATTTCATCGAGGCCTTGCGCGAACTCACGCACGCTGTCCGGTTCCAGCGGCCACGGCATGGCTACCTTGAACAGGCGCAAGCCCACGTCGGCCGCCATCTGCTCGTCGATCCCCAGTTCTTCCAGCGCTTCGAGTACGTCCAGATACGATTTGCCGGAGGCGATGATGCCCAGCTTGGCGTTCGGGCTGTCGATGGTGGTGTGGTTGAGTTTGTTTTCGCGCGCGTAGGCCAGGGCCGCATAAATCTTGTAGTCCTGCATCAGCGCTTCCTGGTTGCGCGCCTGCTGGCCCAGCGGAATGCTCGACAGGCGCGCGTTCAGGCCGCCTTCTGGCATGACGAAGTCTTGCGGAATTTTTACTTCCACGCGGAACGGATCGGCATCGACGGAAGCCGACGATTCGACCGTGTCGGCCAGCGCCTTGAAGGCCACCGTGCAGCCGGAAAAGCGCGACATGGCCCAGCCGTGGAGGCCCAGGTCCAGGTATTCCTGCACATTGCACGGGTACAGCACGGGAATCATCGAGGCCGAGAACAGATGGTCGGACTGGTGCGGCAGGGTCGAGGAATACGCGCCATGGTCGTCGCCGGCCACCAGCAGCACGCCGCCCAGCCTGGACGTGCCCGCATGGTTCATGTGCTTGAAGACATCGCCGCAGCGGTCCACGCCCGGGCCCTTGCCGTACCACATGGCGAACACGCCGTCGTATTTGGCCGGGCCGATCAGGTCGACTTGCTGTGAACCCCAGACGGCCGTGGCGGCCAGGTCTTCGTTGACGCCGGGCACGAACTGCACGTGGTGCGCTTCCAGCTGCTGCTTGGCTTTCCACAGGTTTTCATCCAGGCCGCCCAGGGGCGAGCCGCGGTAGCCGGAAATGAAGCCGGCCGTGTTCAGCCCGGCAGCCTGGTCGCGCAAGCGCTGCATCATGGGCAGGCGCACGAGGGCCTGGATGCCGGACAGGAAGATGGCGCCGGTGGTGGCCGTGTATTTGTCGTCGAGGCTGACGCTGGTCAAGCGGGAAGGTTCGGGGGGCGTAGATGGCGCGGCACCGGCGTTTCTGGCGAACGCTGCGGAGCCGTTTTCCGTGGTCACGGACATGGCTGTCTCCAAAAGGGTGTTTCAGATGACGGCTGTACAAGGGGCGCGCCCGGTAAGGCGCGCGCTGTGCAGACGGGATGGCCGCGTGTGGGCGGCACATGCATTATTTTAAATTTAAAATAATGCATATGCTCAGTGTAGAGCGAGCGTGAGGACGGGGCAAATACGCTTTGACGATGGGGGTATAAGAAATACTTATGGCGCAGTGGAGAGCATGTGCGCGCCCACCCAGCGGCCGCTGTGGCACAGCTCGCTGGCCACTTGCAGGACCAGGTTTTTTACGGCCGCGCCGGCATTGGTGAGGGGAATGTTCTTCGAGGCGCACAGGGCCACTGTGCGCGACAGGGCGGGGCTGTGGATGGCATAGCTGCGCATGGCGCCGCTATCGAGCTCGGCCAGCAGCGGCGCGGCGGGCAGGATGGTGGCGCCCATGCCGGCCAGGATGGCCGACTTCAGGATGGCGATCGAGTTGATCTCGATCACGTTGGCCGCTGCCAGGCCCAGCGCGCGCGCGTGGCTGTCGATGCGCGGCCGCACGCCATGCTGCAGGCCCGGCAGGATCAAGGTGGCGGCCAGTGCCTGCTGGAATGATAGTGTCTGGCCCTCGGGCGCGAACGGCGAATCGCTGCGGCAGATGAAGCGCATCTCTTCTTCCACCAGCGGGCTGCAGGCAAACGGCGTCAGCTGGCCATCATCGAACAGCACGGCCAGGTTGATGCGGCCCGATTTCAATTGCTCGTTCAGGTTGCCCGTGATTTCTTCCGTCAGCTGCAAGGTGATCTCGGGGTAGCGTTCGCGCGCGGCCAGCAGCAGGGGCAGGGCCAGCGCGCCGGAGATGCTGTGCGGCAAGCCCAGGGTGACATTGCCGGACGGCCGCGTGGCGCTTTGCGTGACGGCAGAGCGGGCGTCGGCCACCTGTTTCAGGATCGCTTGCGCGTGTTCGTAAAAGACCTTGCCCGCATCGGTGCTGAGCACGCCTTGCGCCGAGCGGTGCAGCAGTTGCACGCCCAGTTCCTCTTCCAGCTGGCGCAGCTGCTGCGTCAGGGCCGGCTGGGCCACGTGCAGGGTCAGGGCCGCGCGCGACAGCGAGCCGTGGTCGACGATGGCAACAAAGTAGCGTAATTGGCGCAGTTCCATGCTCGGTTGATTCCAGAAGCGGTGCGTGCGCCATTGCCACGCAAGAGGGCAACAGTGCGGTGATGAAAGAAAACAGCCAATTTTGCGCCGCTGCTGAAGATGGCCAGCGGATAGCCAATTTTGTTATACTCATTCTAGCGCCTCCGGTGCTCCAGCCGCGTATTTGTGGGATGAAAGCATGCTCAAGAAAGTCGATTCCGCACAATTAAAAGTGGGCATGTACATCCATGACCTCAGCTGCGACTGGATGACGCATCCGTTCGTGCGCAACCGCTTCCTGCTGCGCAGCGACGAGGAAATCCGCAAGATCGTGCAAGCGGGCATCCATGACGTGGTGATCGACAGCAGCAAGGGACTCGACGCGCAGGATGCGCCCACCGTGGCGCAGGCGCAGGCCGAGACGGAACGCGCGCTGGTGCAGCTTGCCAGTGCGCCGCAAGTGATCACGCGTGTGTCGCTGAGCATGGAACTGGCCCGTGCCACGCAGGTGCGCCGGCAGGCGTCGAGCCTGGTGCGCACGGTAATGGCCGATGTGCGCCTGGGCAAGGCCGTCGAGCTCGACCGCGTGCAGCATACGGTGCAAGATATCACCGAATCGATTTTGCGCAACCCCGGCGCCCTGGTCGGTTTGCTGCGCATCAAGAGCAAGGATGATTACACTTTCCTCCATTCAGTCAGCGTGTGCGCGCTGCTGGTGGCGTTTTGCCGCTCGCGGGGGCTGGATGCCACCACGACCCATCAGGCAGGCCTGGGCGGCTTGCTGCACGATACGGGCAAGGCGCTGGTGCCCGACAGCGTGCTGAACAAGCCCGGCCCGCTCACGCCGGAAGAATTCACCTTGATCAAGCGCCATCCGCGCGACGGCTATGACATCCTGCGCCAGTCGCCCGAGGTAGGCGCGATTCCCCTCGACATCACCTTGCACCACCACGAACGGCGCGACGGCAGCGGTTATCCGGACAAGCTGGCGGGCGACGCCATCAGCGAACTGGCGCAAATGGCCGCCATCGTCGATGTGTATGACGCGCTGACCTCGGAGCGCAGCTATCACAAGGGCATACCGGCCGCCGAGGCCTTGCGCAAGATCTACGAATGGAGCAAATTCCATTTCAACCCCGTGTTTGCGCAAGACTTCATGCGCTGCGTGGGCATCTATCCGGTGGGCACCATGGTGATGCTGGAATCGGGCCGCCTGGCCGTCGTCATCGAGGCGCACGAGAGCAACTTGCTGGCGCCGAAAGTGAATGTGTTTTTCAGCACGAAAAGCAATGCCTACATCAAGCCCGAGACGGTCGATTTGTCGCGCGGCTTTGGCTTCGGCGGTGCCGACAAGATCGTCGGCCATGAGTCCGCTGCCAAGTGGCAGGTTGATCCCATGCGCTTTTTATCCCTCGCGGATGCCTAAATAACTAAAAGAATTCCGCCGTATCGTTGGTGGCAATCGTGGCCAGCATGCCCTCGGCCACCAGCTCATCGTAATGGCACGCCAGGTTGCGGCCGTGGCTCTTGGCATAGTACAAGGCCTGGTCGGCGCGGCCCAGGATGACGACGGGCGCTTCGAAGGCGCTGATGCTGACATAGCCCACGCTGACGGTGACTCTGCCCACTTGCGGGAAAGCATGCGCTTCCACGTTGGTACGGAAGCGGTCGATGATTTTCTGCGCATTTTCCAGGGTGATCGAGCGCAGCAGCACGACGAATTCCTCGCCGCCGAAGCGGAAGATGCGGTCTTGCGAGCGGAATGACGACTGCAGCTGGTTGGCGATCAGGATCAGCACTTCATCGCCGTACAGGTGGCCGAATTTATCGTTGACCAGCTTGAAATGATCGACGTCGATCACGGCCAGCCATTGCCGCTCCGTATCCGTATGGTGGCGCCGCTCTTCGGCGATGGTGTGCGGCTGGTCCGCTTCCGGCTCGCCGCGGCTTTGCAGGATTTTTGCCAGCTGGTCGTCGAAAGTCTTGCGATTGAGCAAACCGGTGAGGGAATCGCGTTCGCTATAGTCGAGCAGGTTCTGAAAATTGCGGTAGACGCTGACGATGCCGCCGATCACCTGGATGGTGGCACCCGTGTACGGCGTGGGATTGGTGATTTCAAGGCAGGTGGTGACCTGGTCGCCGATCCAGATGGGCAGCCACAGCAGGTGGCTGCCGTCGGCGCACAGCGTGTCGGCGCTTGCTTCATGGCGCGCGATGCAGGCGGCCAGTGCCGGGTAGTCCGACAGCGGCTCGCCCGGCAAGATGGTATCACTATGCTCTTCCATGCGAGCAACGCTGCCCGCCTCGATGATGGCCCGCGACCGCACGAACACCTGGTCACGCACGGTGGTCAGGGCCAGCACACGGGTTTGCGACGCGGAAGCGAGTTCCTGGACCGCCGAGATCACGGAGATGTCGAGCATCGTGTGATCGCGGTGTCCTGTCATGTCCACCATGTGTTTTAGTAGGGAATCCATTGTCGATCTCTGGAAAGTAGTCACACAAGTGTCGTCATACCAGCATTGCCTCAAGCAATTCGCGTCTATCTACAAGAAGCCAAGATTTATTTGGTGGCATGACGCACTGTACCGCTGGGCGAGAAGCCATTCCAAAGAAGAGCTAAGCAGGATAATGTCTTTTTGCATAATAGGCAATTAACGTATGCAATTTTTATGTAAATACATGAGATTCATGCACGGCCTGAAAAAAACCTTGCCCTGACGAAGGCTTCCAATCTTCACCGCAACATTCGTTTGCGGCATCCGCCATGTCAACCAGGTTTGATAATTCCCAAGTGGAAACTTGTCGCACGTCAATTTGCCAAGACGTGGGCGCTCTATAGTCAATGCAATGGCGCAGAAATTTATTGCAGGAAACATATTAGCAGGAATGGGCAATGTTTCACACCCGATTGCGCCAGGGACTTGTGATTCACTTTTGGGAGCTTGTCATGCATATCTTCCTGTCGGCAGTGCAGCAATTCGTCAAGGATGAGGATGGGATTACGGCAATCGAATACGGCTTGATCGCGGCATTGATGGCCACTGCCATCACTGCCGGTTTCTTGCTGATCAAGACCAACTTGCTGGCCGTCCTCACCGACATTTCGTCGAACCTGGTGTTGACGCCTTAAGCGGGTGCCCGCCACTAATTAGGTGGCGGGTTTTTTGAGGAGGTGCTGCATGCCTGCGTATGCCTTGTTTGACCTGCTGTTACTCATCTTTGTGACGGCTGCCGCCGTCAGTGATTTGATCCGCCGCAAGATCCCGAATGCGCTGGTGCTGTCCGGTATCCTCGCCGCGCTGGCCCTGCATTGCTGGCTATGGCCGCAGCGCGTGGCGCCGCTGTGGCTGGGCGGCATGGCCATGGGTTTTTTCCTGTTTCTACCGTTATATGTGCTGCGCGGCATGGCCGCCGGCGATGTCAAGCTGATCGCCATGGTGGGCGCCTTTGCCGGGCCCTGGCCGGTCGTGCAGATCTGTCTTGCCACCTTTGCCTTGGGCGGCCTGATGGCCGTGCTGATGGTCACGTACCAGGGCAAGTGGCACGCCTGCCTGCGTAATGTGCGCCAGCTGCTGTGGCCTTTGACCGCGCGCACGGCCCCCGCCGCCCTCGGCAGCCAGGCCAGTGTGGGCAACATGCCTTACGGCCTGGCGATCGCCCTCGCTTGTCTGGTGATGCAAGGGCGAGATTATTTCTGATGCGTATTTATTGCTCTGAATCAATGGGCGCCAGCCCCCGCTGGCTAGAATGAAAACTGTTCAATGCAGTCTTAACCGGCTTGGAGACGCAGCATGACCGAGGTCGACTATTCCATGAGCACCGACAGCGCAGCGCGTCCGGCTGACGCGAAGCTGATGCCGCCCCTGCCGCCGCAGCCCAAGAGCTTGCGTGAAACGGGACTGGAGCGGCAACTGGTGGTCGAGCTGATCGCCAAGCTGATGTTTGTGAACGGCAAGACGCCTCTGTCTGTGCTGACCACGCGCTTGCGCCTGTCGATCAATGTCTTGCGCGAAGTCCTCGATTTCATGGTGGGGGAGCAACTGGCCGAAGTGGCCTGGCGCGGCGAGTCCGACGTCGACGTGCAGTATCAGCTGACGGGCGCCGGCAAGCAGCGCGCCAGCGCTTTCCTCGGGCGCTGCGCCTACATCGGCGCCGCGCCCGTCACCCTGGAAGCCTACCGCGCCATGGTGGCGCGCCAGTCGTGGCAGGCGCAAGAGCAGCGCGTTGCCAGCGATGACCTGGCGGCCGTGCTGGGCGGCGCCCATGCGGGGCCGGGCATGCTCGACGTGGTGGGCGCGGCCCTGCATTCGGGCCGTTCGCTGCTGCTGTACGGGCCGCCCGGCAGCGGAAAATCGACCCTGGCGCTGCAGCTGGGACAATTGCTGCACGGGCTGGTGGCCGTGCCGTACGCCATCGTCGTCGGCCACGACATCATCGAGCTGTACGATCCGGCGCAGCACAGGCCGCCGGCGCCGCAGCATGTCAGCCATACGCGCCTGGCGCTGGAGCGGCGCAGCACGGATATCCGCTGGGTACTGTGCCAGCGTCCCGTGATCCATGTAGGTGCCGAGCTCGACGCCGGCATGCTGGAGCTGCGGCGGGACGCCAGCGGTGGCTGCTACCAGGCGCCGCCCCATTTGCGGGCCAACAATGGCATGCTGATCGTCGATGACCTGGGGCGCCAGCGCCTTGGGGCGGTGGAACTGCTGACGCGGCTGATGCAGCCGCTGGCGCGCGGCGTCGATCAGCTGGGCCTGCCAGGCGGCGTGCCCATCAGCATGCCATTCGATAACGCCCTCGTGCTGGCCACCAGCATGGCGCCGGGCGAGCTGTTCGATGCCGCCTTGCTGCGCCGCATCGGCTACAAGGTACAGGTGGGGCCGCTGGGCGACGGTGCGTATCGTGCCCTGTTCCGCCAGCAATGCCGGCTGGCGGGCATCGCGTTTGACGAGCTGGCCTTGAACCATCTGATGCAGCGGCTGCATGGCGCGCAAGGGCGGCCCCTGCTGGCCAGCTATCCCGGTGAATTGTTGGCGCGCATCGCCGACTTCGCCGGCTTTGCCGGCAGTGAAGCGTGCCTGACGGTAGCGGCCCTGGAACAGGCCTGGAACAGCCTGTTTGCCAGCTGCGACATGGCGGCGGCCAGCGCGAGCGAGCGTATCGCATGAAAAACCGCCGCGCCCTGCTGATGATGGCCCTGGCGATCGTGCTGGGCATGCTGGCCGTGCTGCTGGCCTCGCACTGGCTGCTGCGCCAGACGCCCGCTGGCAAGGGCAAGATCGTCGTCGCCGCCAGCGATGTCAACCTGGGCCAGCGCCTGTCGCCCGAGATGCTGCGCCTGGCCGAATGGCCGGCCGAAAGCCTGCCGCAAGGGGCGCTGCAAGATCCATTGATGCTGGCCGGGCGCGTGCTGAAAACCAGCGTGCTGCGCGGCGAGCCGCTGAGCGAAGCCAAGCTGGCGCCGGCCGGTACCCTGGGCGGCCTGTCGGCCCTGATCACGCAAGGGCGGCGCGCCATCACCGTGCGCGTCAACGATGTGATCGGCGTGGCCGGCTTCGCCTTGCCGGGCAACTATGTCGACATCATCGTGAGTACCCAGCAGGACGCCGGTGACAGGGCATTCCCGCAGAGCCGCAATATTTCCAAGATCGTGCTCGAACGCATCCTCGTGCTAGCCGTGGCGCAGGAAGTGGGGCGCGACGAAACCAAGCCGCGCGTGGTCAATGCGGTGACCCTGGAAGTGACGCCGGAACAGGCGGAAAACCTCGACCTGGCGCGCAGCGTGGGCAGCCTGTCGCTGGTGCTGCGCAACCAGGTCGATCCGCAGCCGGGCGTGACCGTGGGCGCCACCAAGCTGACTTTGCTGGGCGGCGCGCCCGAGCATGAACTCGCGCCGGAGAAGGCAGTGCCAGCGGCCGCGCCCGTGGCTGCCGTGGCGCCGCGCCAGTGCAGCGGCGTCATCGACGGTACGCGCCAGTCGCGCGAATGTTTTTAGTTTTCTGCCCCTGATCAACCATGGACACGCTCACATGAACCGCGCCTTGCTGACCCTTTGCTGTTTGCTGCCGCTCGCCGCAACGGCGGCCGAACCTGGCCCCCGTTGCGGTGGTGTCGCGGCCACGCCCGGCAACTTGCAATTACACGTGGGCAAGTCGAGCATGCTGCACTTGCCTGAAGCGGTGCTTGCCCGCAGCGTCGGCAATCCTGCCGTGCTGCAAGCCATGCTGGTGGCGCCCGATACCCTGTACGTGGTGGGCGTGGACGTGGGCAGCACCAACATGATTATCCAGGGCAGGAGCGGCGAGTGCAGCGTGGTCAACGTCAGCGTCAGCATGGACCCGGCCGGCCTGCAAACGACGCTGGCGGCCCTGATGCCCGAGGAAAAATCCATCCGCGTCACGGCCGTGGCCGACACCCTGGTGTTGTCGGGCAAGGTGCAGGATGCGCTCGCCGTGCTGCGCGCCGCCGAGCTGGCGCACGCCTATGTGCGCCGCGCCATCCTGCCCCTGGCACTGCCTAAGCCCGCCGACGGCGCCGCTCTGCCTTCCATCGCTCCCAACGCCGGTGCTACCAGCCGCATCATCAACATGCTCGACGTCAGTGCGCCGCAGCAAGTGATGCTGGCCGTGCAGATTGCCGAAGTGTCGAAATCCTTGCTGGAGCGGCTGGAAGTGGGCGCCACCCTGCGTTTTGCATCCGGCAGCTGGGCCACCACCTTGCTGTCGAATTTCCTGAGCGGCACGGCGAATGGCTTGCTCGATGCGCGCAAGTCGAACGGCCAGCAGCTGACCATCGAAGCGCAGAAGCAGGATGGCCTGATCCGCATCCTGGCCGAGCCGACGGTGATGGCGATCAGCGGGCAGGAGGGCAGTTTCCTGGCGGGCGGCAAGATTTTCATTCCCGTCGGCCAGGACAACAACAAGATCACGCTGGAAGAGCGCGAATACGGCGTCGGCCTGCGTTTCACCCCGACCGTGCTGTCGGGCGGGCGCATCCATTTGAAGGTGGCGCCGGAAGTGTCGGAATTGTCGCGCGAAGGCGTGGGCATTTCCGCCGCCGGCGTCAGCGGGCGCTCGATCTTGCCCGTCATCACCACGCGGCGCGCCTCGACCACGGTGCAGCTGTTTGACGGCCAGAGCTACGCCATCGGCGGCTTGATCAAGAGCAACCAGGTGAGCAATATCACGGGCGTGCCGTGGCTCAGCGAAGTGCCAATTCTGGGTGCGCTGTTTCGCAGCACGGACTTCCAGCACGACCGCACGGAATTGTTGTTTGTCATTACCGCGCACCTGGTCAAGCCTTTGCCGCCGGACACGCTGCTGCCGACGGCGCAGCTGGCGCCACCCTCGCGCACGCAGTTGATGTTGGGCGGCAAGATGGAAGGGACACTGCCGGCGGCAGTGCCCGCCTTGCCGGCGCCGCGCGCGGCCGGCGGTTTCGAGCTGAAATGAGAACGTTGAAATGAGACCGGGAGCCATGCCATGCCGATATCCCTTTTGAACCTGCCGCGGTGCTTGGCGGCACTGGCGCTGGCGCTGCAGCTGGCGGCGTGCGCGCACAGCAGCACGCCACAGCTGGACCAGCGCTTTGGCGACGCCGTGCGCCTGGCCATGGCGCAGCAGGTGCGCTATCCGGCCAACGTGGGTCGGATTACGCCAGCCGATGGCCTCGACGGCCCCAGCGCCCATGCCGCCATGCAGCGCTACCGCGCCTCGTTTGCCGAGCCGAACGGCCAGGCGCCGCAGCCGGTGCAGTTCATGCTGGGGGGCGGCAATGGCAAATAGATGCCAGGGCCAGCGCGGCGCGATGCTGATCGCCTTTTCCATCCTGCTCATCGTGGTGCTGGGTTTTATCGGCCTGGCACTTGACGTGGGGCAAGTCATCGGCCGCAAGACGGAGTTGCAGAACCTGGCCGACAATGCGGCGCTGGCGGCGGCGGCCGAATTGGTGGGCACGCCCGAGGGTTTGAGCGCTGCCGTGGCGAAAGCCAAGAGCAGCGCGGCCGAGAAAAGCGCCTACCAGCGCCGCACGCAGGGCGTCGTATTGTCGGACGCCAGCATCCGCTTTGCTAGCGCCTTTGACGCGCCCGCCAGCGACTGGCAAGCGTCGGGCGCCGTGGCCAATCCCGCCACGGCCCTGTTCGTGCGGGTCGATACGCAGGCCAGCGAGCCGGCGCTGGGCCGGGTGGCGACGGCCTTCCTGGGCGCCTGGTCGCCGGCGCTGCGCACGCTCGATACGGGTGCGCGCGCCGTGGCCGGGCGTACCAGCCTGCGCCTGGCGCCGCTGGCCGTGTGCGCGCTGTCGGCCAGCGCGGCCAGCCCGCGCACGAATGCGGCGCTGCTGCCGGCGGTGGAATTGCTGGAGTATGGCTTTCGCCGCGGCGTCGCATATAACTTGTTGAAGCTCAATCCGCATGGCGCCACGGCTGAACATTTCGTGCTTAATCCGCTGGCCCAGCCGGGCAGCGTGGGAACCTCGGCGCAGGTCAGCGATGCCGCCATCGTGCCGTTCGTCTGCAGCGGCAGCGTGCTGTACCCGCGCATTGGCAGCGCACTGGTGCACGTGCACCGGCCCTTTCCCGCAGCGCTGTGGCCAGCCTTCAACGCGCGCTTCAACCAGCATGCGGGCAGCGGCTGCCATCCTGTGACGGCGCCGCCCGACACGAATATTCGCGCCTTTCCGAATACGGCCGTGAACTGGTGGATGACGAATGCGCCCAATGCGCCCAGCGCCCTCAGCAGTGGCAACCCGCTGCTGTCCGTGGCCGATCCGGAGTCAAATGCGACGCCGCCCGCGCTTGGCAGCTACGGGCCGCTGTGGTCGTTTTCCAGGGCGGCGAAATACAGCAATCCGAAACCGGCCGGCGGCTACCTGCCGTTTGCTACCAGCGACTGGGCCAAGCTGTATCCGGCTGCCCCGGCCGCGCCGGTCGCCAAGCCTGGCTATCCGGCCGCCAGCACGCCTTATCTGACGCTGGGCTTCCAGACGGCGCCGGTGGGCAACACGGCTGTGGCGCAGCGGCGCCTGCTTAATATCGCCCTGCTGGCATGCCCCTTGCCGGCCGGCAGCGATGTGCTGGCCCAGGTGCGGGGTATCGGCCGCTTCTTCATGACGGCGCCGGCCACCAATGGCGTATTGAGCGCTGAATTTGCCGGCGCCGTGCCGGAACAGGCGCTGCTCGGTTCCGCGGAGTTGCTGCGATGAGGCCGCCATATCACGCCGCGCGACGCCAGGGTGGCGTGGCCGCCATCGAGCTGGCGCTGATCATGCTGTTCTTCATGGGACTGCTACCCATCGTGCTGCTGTTCGGCCGCGCGTTTCTCGCCTATACGGCCTTGCAGAAGGGCGTGCATGATGCGGCCCGCTACATGGCCACCTTGCCGCTGCCGCAGATGGCGAACGGCGACACGGCCGCGCAGCACGGCGCATTTGCCCGGCAGCTGGTACTCGATGCGATGGTAGAAACGGCGCCGCAGATGAAGGCGTTCAGCGTCAGCCTGAGCTGCCTCTATCTCGACGAAGACTATAACTGCGGCACCTTCGTCAACGCGCCGACGCAGGTGCGCATCAAGGTGGCCTTGGACATGCCCGTCACTTTCCTGCCTGACCTGGCGCGCGCGTGGCTGCCAGAGCTGGCGCCAATACCGCTGCGTGCCAACGCGACATTGCGCTATGTCAATTAAGCTGCACCCCCGCCGGCCGCGCCAGGGCGGCGTCTTCGCGGTCGAGTTCGCCATGCTGGCGCTGCTGTTCTTTCTGTTCCTGTTTGCCATGCTCGAAATGGCGCGCGGCGTGTACTTGTGGAACATGGTGCATGAAATTACCCGGCGTGCCGCGCGCGGCGCCGCCATCACCGATTTCAGCGACGCCGGCGCGCTGCAGGCCGTGCGCGAACATGCCGTGCTGCGCGCCGCGCCGGGCGTGCTGCCTTTGGGCGGCGGCATCAGCGACGCGTATGTGCGCATCGATTATCTGTCGCAGGCCAACGGTGGGGGCGCGCTGGCGGCGCTGCCGGTGAATGCCATGCCCGGCTGTCCGCAACGCAACCGCATCAACTGCCTGGACGATCCGCATGGCGCCAGCTGCATCCGCTTCGTGCGCGCGCGCCTGTGCGTGCCGGGCGCTGGTGCGAGCTGCGAGAGCGTGCCGTACCGGCCCATATTGCCGCTGCTGGGGATGATGTTTCCTTCCGGCGCGGGGGCCGTGCGCCTGCCCAACGGGGCCACCATGGCGGTGGCCGAGTCGCTGGGCTACCCGGGCAATCCGAATTTTTGTCCCTGAGCGCCGTTAGCCGGGCGCAGCCGGACGTGTTGACCTGAAGGAAGGAAGTGCGATGAAAGCCTTGATGATTAGCCGCGACGCCAGCTTGCACGATGAAATCGCCGCGCAGGGGGCGGCGCGCATGCCCGTGCTGCGCCTGCTGGAACGGCGCAGCGGCCTGCGCGACGCCACCCTGCACATGCTGCCCGAGGCGCCCGAGCTGGTGATCGTCGACGCCAGCGGCATCGATGCCGACGAGGCCGATTTGCTGGAGCGGCTGGCGCGCCAGTATCCGCTGGCCGTGCTGATGCTGCTCACGCGCGGCCAGCAGCAAGATGTGCTGATCCGCGCCATGCGCGCCGGCATGCGCGAGGTGCTGCAACTGCCTTTGGCGCACAAGGCCTTTCATGAGGCGATGGACCGGGTCGATATCCAGGCCGGCGTGACGCAGATGCGCGATGGCAAGGTGCTCGCCTTTATCTCGTGCAAGGGCGGCAGCGGCGCCACCTTTTTGTCGACGAATTTTTCGTACGCGCTGGCCAGCCTGGCCGGCTGCAAGGTGCTGCTGATCGACCTGCACGGCCAGTTCGGCGATGCCACCTTGTATGTCTCGGAGCAGAAGCCGAGCATGACCCTGTCCGATATCTGCGCCCAGATCGCGCGCATGGATGGCGCCTTCCTCGCCTCGTGCCTGGTGCATGTGACGCCCAATTTTGGCGTGCTGGCGGCGGCCGACGATCCATCGCACAAGGTCGACATGCAGCCCGAGCACATGGACCGCATCCTGGCCGTGGCGCGCCAGCATTACGACTACATTGTGCTCGACGTGGGGCGCCAGATCGATGCCCTGTCGCTGCGCGCGCTCGACAGTGCCGACGCCATCTATCCGGTGCTGCAGCTGGCCCTGCCCGATATCCGCGATGGACGCCGCCTGCTCGATATCTTCCGCTCGCTCGGCTATCCGGGCGAGCGGCTGCGGCTGATCGTCAACCGTTACGCAACGCGAGGGCAGGGCGGGCGCTTGCGCCTGGCCGACCTGGAGCAGGCGCTGGGCGCCGAGGTGGTGCACACGGTGCCAAATGATTACCTGGCAGTCACCGATTCCATCAACCAGGGCATTCCGCTATTGCAGCTGTCGCGCACCAGCGCCGTGGCACGCAGCCTGGGCGAACTGGTGGCGCTGGTGACGGCGCGCCGCGTGACGGAAAGCCGCGGCCTGTTCGACCGCCTGTTCAGCCGTAGCGAAGCGTAACGCGCAGCGCAGCAGGTGCATATGTCAAGGCTCCCGCCGGGGGCCATCATGGGAGCCGAGATGACTTTACGCGAACGCCTGGCGGCGAATGAAACGCTACGCCCTGCCAGCAATGGACAAGGCGCGCTGGCGCTGCACGCCTATCAGGAGCTGAAAAAGACCATGCACCAGACGATACTCGACCGTATCGACCTGGAACGGCTGAAACGCCTGACGGCCGAGCAGTTCAAGCACGAGCTGGCGCTGCTGGTGCAACGCGTCATCGAGGAGGAGCGCATCGTCCTGAACCAGCACGAGCGGCATAGCCTGGTGCTCGACATCCAGCACGAAATGCTGGGCTTTGGCCCGCTCGAACCGTTGCTGGCCGATGCCAGCGTCTCCGATATTCTGGTCAACACCTGCAACAAGGTATATGTCGAGCGGGGCGGACGCCTGCAACTGACGGACGTGACCTTCCACGACAATGCGCACCTGATGAAGATCATCGAGAAAATCGTCTCGCGCGTGGGCCGGCGCGTCGATGAATCGAGCCCGATGGTCGATGCGCGCCTGCCGGATGGCTCGCGCGTCAACGCCATCATCCCGCCGCTGGCCGTCGACGGGCCGATCCTGTCGATCCGCCGCTTTGCCGTGCAGCCTTTGACGATTACCAACCTGCTCGATTACAAGAGCCTGACGCCGCCCATGGTGCAGGTGCTGCAGGCGCTGGGGCAGGCGAAGGTTAACATCCTGATTTCGGGCGGCACCGGCAGCGGCAAGACGACCCTGCTCAACGTGCTGTCCGGCTTCATTCCCGGCAGCGAGCGCATCGTCACTATCGAAGATGCGGCTGAACTGGCGCTGCGCCAGCCGCATGTGGTGCGCCTGGAAACGCGCCCGCCGAATATCGAGGGCAAGGGCGAGGTGAGCCAGCGCGCGCTGGTGCGCAACGCGCTGCGCATGCGCCCCGATCGCATCATCCTGGGCGAGGTGCGCGGCGCCGAAGCGCTCGACATGCTGCAGGCGATGAACACGGGCCATGAGGGCTCTTTGGCGACGATCCACTCGAACACGGCGCGTGACGCTCTGGCGCGGCTGGAGAACATGGTCGGCATGGCGAGCGTGAACCTGACGCCGCGCGCCACGCGCCAGCAGATCTGTTCGGCCGTGACGGTGGTGATGCAGGTGTCGCGCCTGACCGACGGCGCGCGCAAGCTGGTCAGCCTGCAGGAGGTAACGGGCATGGAGGGCGACATCATCGCCATGCATGAAATCTTCCGCTACGAGCAGACGGGCGTCGATGCCGATGGCAAGGTGCTGGGGCATTTTTGCGCCACAGGCGTGCGCCCCCGCTTCACGGAACGCCTGCGCATGTTTGGCGCGCCCGTGCCAGACAGCGTGTTTGATCCGGACCGCATCTACGACTAGAGAATAGAAAAGGGAGGCATCATGGACTTTGTCTTCTACGGCTTTGCCGTGCTGCTGTTCGCCGCCTGCATCCTGATGGTGGAAGGCGCCTGGCTGTGGTGGTCGGGCACGCATGGCAGCGCGGCGCGGCGCATCAACCGGCGCTTGCGCCTGATGGCGGCGCGCGGCGAGGCGGGCAGCGAGCGGGTGTCGATCCTCAAGCAGCGCCGCTATGCGCGCGCGCCTGGCCTGGAGCGATGGCTGCGGCACTTGCCGCAGGCCGCGCGGCTCGACCGGTTGCTGCTGCAATCGGGCCTGTCGTGGTCGGTAGCGCAGTTTCTGGGTGGCGCCGGTGGCCTGCTGCTGGCGGCGCTGCTGTGGCTGGCCATCTGGCCGCTGCCCGTGCCGGGCGCCCTGCTGCTGCTGGGCGTGGCAGGCGGCGGGCCGGCCATGTTCGTGCTGCGCGCGCGCGCGGCGCGGCTGCAAAAGATCGAGGCGCAGTTGCCGGAGGCGGCCGATTTCCTGGCCCGCGCGCTGCGCGCCGGCCACTCGTTTTCCAACGTGCTGCAAATGGCGGGCGATGAATTGAGCGAGCCGATCAGCGGTGAATTCAAGATGGCGCATGAGGAAATCAATTATGGCGTGCCGATGAACGAGGCGCTGCAAAACCTGGCCGCGCGCATCCCGCTGACGGACTTGCGCTACCTGGTCATTGCCGTGCTGGTGCAGCGCGAGTCGGGCGGCAACCTGGCCGAGGTGCTGGTCAGCATCGCGCGCATCATCCGCGCCCGCTTGAAACTGCTGGGACAGGTACGCGTGCTGTCGGCCGAGGGGCGCATGTCGGCCTGGGTGCTGGGACTGATGCCGGTGGTGATGATCGGCGTCATGGCGCTGGTCAATCCGCAATACATTCGATTGCTGTGGACCGACCCCAGCGGCATCCGCCTGCTGTGGTACGCGGCAGGCATGGTGGCACTGGGCGTCGTCTGGATGCGCCAGGTCATCCGTATCAGGATATAAATATAGGGAGTGGCAATGACTGCACAGCAACTGCTGTTTCTCGTGATCGTCTTCGCCGTGGTGGTGGCGCTGGCCCTGCTGGCCTGGCTGATCTTCTTTCCCGGCACCTTGCGCCAGCGCCTGTTCCCCTTCATTGCGCCGGCCGCCAGCGATGCGGTGGTGGACAACGGCTGGGTCGAGCGGGTGGCGCGCGCGGCGCAGCCATTGAGCAAACTGTCGCTGCCGGAAGAAGGCTGGGAGCGCTCGCCGCTGCGCACGCGTTTCATGAACGCGGGCTGGCGGCAAGCCAGCGCGCCGGCCCTGTATTTTGCGGCGAAAACCGTGCTGGCGCTGCTGTTTCCCACCGTGCTGGGCCTGTACGCGGCCAGCGCCATGGCGGCGCAGCTGCGCAGCGTGCTGCTGTTGCTGCTGTGCGTCAGCGCCACCGTCGGCTATTACCTGCCAAACCTGGTGCTGGCCAGCACGGCGAAGCGGCGCCAGCGCGACATCTTTGAAAACATCCCCGATGCGCTCGATCTGCTGACGGTATGCGTGGAAGCGGGCCTGAGCCTGGAGCGCGCGCTGGTGAAGGTGTCGGGCGAAATCCATATCAAGAGCATGGTGCTGGCGCAGGAACTGCAATTGGTGCTGATAGAAATGCGCGCCGGCTTCAGCAAGGAAAAGGCGCTGCGCAACCTGGCCCTGCGCAGCGGCGTGGAAGATGTCGATACCCTGGTCGCGATGCTGATTCAATCGGAACGTTTCGGCACCAGCATGGGCGATTCGCTGCGCGTGCATTCGGAAAACCTGCGCAGCAAGCGCAGTCTGCTGGCCGAGGAAGCGGCGGCAAAAATAGCCTTGAAGTTGCTGTTTCCATTGATTTTTTGCGTCTTTCCCACGCTCATGCTGGTGCTCATGGGGCCGGCTGTGATCGAAGTCTATCGCGTGCTCGTGCCAGCCATGGCCAGCCGTTGAAAGGAGTTGCAATGCGTTTGACGATTTCCCGTCTGGCCGCCGCCTGCGCCTGTCTGGGCCTGGGCGCGTGCGCCAGCCATACGGCGCGCGCGCCGCTGCCGCCGCTGCCTGGCGCCGATGTCGCCTATGCGGCAGGCAGGCGGTATTTTGATGCAGGCGAGCTGCCAGCGGCGCAGGCCGCCTACGCACAGGCCTTGCGCGGTGCGCCGCAGCATGTCGCTGCGCGCAATGGCCTGGCCGTGCTGCACGCGCAGCGGGGCGAGCATGACGCCGCGATTGCGCAGTGGCAGGCGCTGACGCAGGGTGCCGGCACGCCGCGCCCGCAGCAGGCGTATCTGTTCAGTAATCTCGGCCATGCCTATTACTTAAGCGGCCGCGATGCACTCGCCTTGCCCGCGCTGGAACAGGCATGCCTGCTCGACCCGCTCAATGCGCTGGCCTGGCAGCATCTGGCGCTAGTGCTGGAGCGGCTGGGACAACACGAGCGCGCCGCCGTCATGCGGCGCCAGGCGATCAGTTTGCAGGAACACGACCTGCGGCGCGCTATGGCGCTGCGCGGCAAGGAAGAGCCGGCGGTGCCAGCAGTCGCTGCGGCGGTGCAGCAAGAACCTGCCATGGCGCGCATCGAGATTACGCACACTGACGGCGTGGCCCGTTTGCAACGCGTGCCGGCGGCGTCCGGCATGCCCGTTGCCGCGCTTGCCCGGCCGGCAACGGCAACGGCGCCGGCGGCAAGCGTGCCGCGTCCGCGCCTGGAAATCGTGAATGGCAATGGCGTGTCCGGCATGGCCGCCACGCTGGCGCGAAGCCTGGCCGGCGGACCGGTGCAAGTGGTGCGCCTGGCCAATGAAGCGACCTTTCGAGTGGCGCACACGCGCATCGAATACCGGCCCGCGCAGGAGCAGGCGGCGCGCCGGCTGGCACGCCAGCTGGGCACGCAGGTGCAGATGATGGCCGCCGATTGCCCCACCAGCGAGCTGCGCCTGATACTCGGCCATGACCTGGGCAAGCGTGCCAAGTTGCAGCGTTATTATTTGCAGCAGCTGGCGCGGCAGGGCTGAAACATCAGCGCAGCCGCTGGCTATTTCGGCTGGCGGCGGCGCGTGAAGGCCAGGGCGGCCAAGCCCGTTCCCAGCAGGAACAGGGTGCCCGGCTCCGGCACCGCCAGGGGTTCGATGACGACGATATCGGTGCGCGTGGACTTGGAAAAGTTCAAGGTGTAGCTGCCGGCGGGCAGGGCGAAATTCGAGGTCAGGGAAAATTGCGCCGGGCCATTCGTAAAGGCGCGCGAGGTGGCCGGGTCGTTGGTGCCGGCTGTCATGTTCAGGCTGAAAGGATCCCGGCTGCCGAGCGTATGGTTGCCGTTGATGTCGCTGCCATTGCTGGCGTCGCCATCGGGGGCGAATTGGAAGAGGACGCCATCGGCAGTCGCCCGGGACAGGCAGCTGGCGGGGCTGGCGGTGTTGCATGAGATATTGAAGATATCCATGATCGACACGTTCGACTTGTCGCCCAACTCCGTGACGCTGGTGCGCAGGTCGCGCCGTCCCATGAAACTGAAGGTGATGAAGCCGGCGCTCGACAAGGTCAGGTTGACCGAGCCGGTGAGCGTGTCGCCGGCCATGGCCGAGGCGGCGCCAACCGTGTTGCGCTGGGCTTCCGAGACGGCCAGCACGGTCGAGCCAGTCGCCGTGAGCATGTTGCCAAAAGCACGCGCATCGCCGCGGGAAAATTCCAGCGTGGAACTGGTGCTGGGCGCGTAATTATTTTGCGGCAAGCTAGCGCAACCGCTGCCCGAGCACACTTGCAGCACATCGGCGTTAGCGGTCGGGCCCGTGTTGACGGCGCGTGGATTGACGGCCACGCCGCCTTCGAAAAAGGCGCTGTCGCTGGCATTGCGGTTGGCGCCCGCCAGCGACAGCGCACCGGCACTGGTGGTGATGCGGAAATTGCTCAATTCATTGACGGCCAGGCCGTACGCGCCGGCCTGCGCCTGGCTGCTGAGCAGCAGGCTTGCGGCGGCGAACAGGCCCAGCCAGCCCAGGGTCTTGCCTCGTGTGTGATCGACGTTCATCGCAGCCTCTTGTCGTGGTCAGTTCGGAAAACATTCCCGAGGAACAATCCAGAACGGCTTGCCTGGATTCATCTCATAGACAGTGATAAGCAGCTTGCGTGCCACACAAAAAAAGCATATCGAATCAATTACTTGCGCAAAGCAGACCGAACTGGTGCAGGCAAAGTGTAAAAAAGGCCGACGCCGCTTGCCAGGCGCCGCTGGCCAGCATCAGGTGCCGCGGTGATAGCCCAGGTGGCCACCCGCATTGCGCGCGCAGCCGCAGCCGATGCGCGCCACTTCATCGCCTTGCGTCAGTTTCCAGTTGGTAATCGTGGTGTGCTCCCAGTCGATGTCACTTTTCTTGACAGGCTTGACGGTCAGCGTACGCTGCGCGGCATCCGTGTACTCCATCAATTCTTCATCGTCGGCGATATCGAAATGACGGTGGATCAGGGCGATGCCGAAACGTTCGAGTGCGCCGTAGCGCAGCAGCACGTCGCGTAGCTCGCGAAAGCAGGCCACGTCCTCGGGCAGCAAGGGATTCACGGCGGAAATATCGGCAACGGGCTGCCATTGCATGGCTTGTATGTTCAGACTGGGCATGATCTTCTCCTGTCCCCTTGTGCTGGCCCAGGCTGCCAGAGGGGCGCTGGCGCGCCTGGCGAAACCCTTATCTTGGCCGCACTGCATGAGGGTAGCTTGCGCTAGATCAAAGGTGCGGCATATCGCAGTGCGCCCGGTAAAATGCACCATGGCAAACAAAACCCCCACCTTCCCCGGCGCGCGCACGGGCCGCGGCCAGGTCCTGGCCGTGCTGCTGTCGAACCGCGACCAGTCCGGCGCCGAACCGCTGCAGGGCCGCGTCTCGCTGGCCGCCATCGTCAAGGCGTTAAAACGCAAATACCACTGGCCCATCGAGACGCACAGCTTCCCCGCCAACACGCAAGACGGCCGCGCCAGCTGGGCGACCGTGTACAGCTTGCCGGAAAAGGTGATTGCCGCCGCGCTGGACGCGGGTGGGACGCAGTGGCTGGAGAGCCGGAGAATGGAAAAACCGCGCTAGCAGGAAGCGCCGTTCATCGCCATAGCTATCGGCAGCGACCACGCCGCATGGCTATTCGAGCCGGAAGCCGACCTTGAGCGTGACCTGGTAGTGCGCAACCTTGCCGTCGACGATATGTCCGCGCGATTCGATGACTTCATACCAGTCCATGTGCTTGACCGTGAGCGAGGCCTTGGCAATGGCATCGCGTATCGCCTGATCGCTACCCTCGGTCGAGGTTCCGACCAGTTCGAAAAGCTTGTAAGTATGTGCGGACATGATGTTTCCCCAGGTAGGCAAGCCAGACATCGAAAGGTTGTTCTTCGCCAGCAAGTGCCAATATTGCACCTAAAAGGGCCGGCAGTCATTGCGCAGTGCAGCACTGCTTGCGCGAAGCTGGCCGCCTGGCGACGTGTTTCAATGGTCCGGGAGTGTCCTGCGGGAGGGGGAAAGAAAAAAGGGTTACGTGCCGAAGCATGTAACCCTTTGATTTTCCTGCTAAATTCTGGTGCCGACTGCCGGTTTCGAACTGGCCACCTGATGATTACAAATCATCGCAAGTCGGTATTCAGGACTGTTGAAGAGCGTTGAGATTTCATAGTATATTCTTATAAATCAAATACTTACGTAATTTTCATTTTTATTTCATGCAGATGAGTGTTGATCGTTATGCTACCATTTGGGTTACATGGCGGTTACATGGCGGTTACATGGCGCTTACACAGAACGTCTTTTTGAGGTAATTGTGAAAAAAATAAAGTTCGCGGCGGGTAGGGTAGAAGAGTTTGCCTGTGAGGGTGGAAAAAGTCAGTCATTCCTTTGGGATACCGCTTCACCAGGCCTCGGTTTGCGGGTGACTTCGAAGGGCGCAAAGTCCTATATTTTTCAGGGTAAGCTGGACGGCGCCACCATCCGGCTGACGATCGGCGATCCTCGTACATGGGACATTGCCAAGGCCCAGGCCGAAGCACGGCGCCTCAAGGTACTGCTCGATAACGGGCAGGATCCAAGAAAGGTACGGGAAGATGCACTCGCTGCAGAGCGCGACGCGCGCGCAATGCAGGAAGCTGCCGTTGTGGCGGAACAGGAAAAGCAGCTGCGGGAGTCCGTCACCCTGGGCCGCGTCTGGCCTGAGTACATTGCCGACCGCATTGCCACGCGAGAAGCCGGCTGGTCAGAACATCATATTGCCGCGCATCGAAAGATCATTCAGGATGGTGGCCAGCCTCGGAAACGCAGTCCGGCACTGACGAAAGCCGGTCCGCTCTGGTCCTTATCCTCGCTCCGACTCATCGACCTGACAAATGAGCGCGTGGAAGCCTGGGCGCGAGAGGAAGCAAAGATCCGTCCGTCCAGCGCGCGCCTGGCATGGCGACTGCTCAAGGCTTTCATGAACTGGTGCGCTTCGCACAAGACGTATTCAAGCATGGTCACTAGCAATCCGACAAAGAGCGCGCGGGTGCGCGAGAGCTTGGGTAAAGAGAAGCGGCGCCATGACGTTCTCCAGCGCGAGATGCTGCAGTCATGGTTCAGCGCAGTGCGCAAGATCGGAAACCCGGTCATTGCCGCCTACCTGCAAGTTCTGCTGCTCACCGGCGCCAGGCGCGAGGAGCTCGCGGCACTGAAGTGGGCGGACGTGAATTTCCAGTGGGGTAGTATCAAACTGTCCGACAAGGTCGAGGATTTTCGGATGGTCCCGTTGACTCCCTTTGTTGCTCAGCTCCTGGCCAACCTGCCGCGCAGGAATGCTTTTGTCTTCTCCAGTCCCGCTTCCGCATCTGGACATATCGCCGAGCCACGAATCGCGCATAACGAGGCCGTCGCCGTGGCGAATTTGCCGCAACTCACGCTGCACGGCTTGCGACGATCATTTGCCACATTAAGCGAGTGGATCGAGATGCCGAATGGTATCGCCGCGCAGATTCAAGGGCACGCGCCGCAAGGAGTGCGCGAGCAAAATTACATTCGCCGGCCGCTTGACCTGCTTCGTGTTTGGCACGCGAAGATTGAAACCTGGATTCTTGAGCAGGCGGGTGTTGAGCTTGTATCTTTGCCGGCAATATTGCGCGTTGTGGGACCTTAGCCGAAAGACGGCTTCAGCGCGCGCTCATCGAACAGCATTTTGGGCAAGCTCTTGCTCTCCATCGCGTCACGCAGTGCTGGACAGTTCCGACAGGCCGCGGGTGGTCGCCACCCTAGTCTGGACATAACCGGAACTGCGCACCGCCTGGATCCACAACTGGGCCGACGGCCGGTACTGCGCAGCATCTTGCAGCTCACTTTACTTGAGCACGATCTCGACGGCACGGGTGAACAATTCCATCGGGATTTCCAGTGCGCCGGCCAGCCCCGCCTTGTTGTGTATCGCGGCGAAGGCTTACTAGGGCACTTGGGCATCGTCGACCAGGCGATATGCGGCGCCCACAGCCTGCTGGAGATAGAAGCGCCTAAAAGACCAGTCAGTCCCGCGCGGGAAATTGGTCTAGCCATGCCGTAACCGTGTACGTTAACAACAGTTTAGGAGTGGACTTCCGAGACTTATCCCAAGGTCCGCAACGGGGTGGTACGGCCTTTCAGAACGCGAACTCATCTAACAGTTTGTGGCAGATCAAATCGGAACTTCTACACGTTATAGTAGGGATCCTTTACAGCTTGCGGGGTTGCGGTTGTTAGCCGTACCGTATATGAAAACTACGTCAGGCGTGCCGCTCGAATTGTGTAATGCCGACGTTTCTGATCTCGTCAATCCAGGTCCGGGCAATGTCGACATTGGCTTTGTGGAAACGGATTGCGGCATCCTCGAGTATCCGATGCTCGTTTTCAATCGTCGTCGGAAAAATTCCTGGATCATCGCTACCGATACATACCTTCATTGAGCCTTCTCGTAAGCCAAATCTGTTCTGTAGGGTGACGGAAGCGGGCGGTACCCAACGGTAAAGCGGATGCTCGTGAAACGCTTCAAGCCGGCCGATATATAGATTTGAAGAGGGGCATGCCTCGATATGTATGTCGCAGTCGGCTTTGGCATATTTCGTCATCAGGTAGTCCTGCACCGCTTCGATGGCATCCAGTTGCATTGAGCCGACGATTTCTTCGACTTTTCCGTTTCTCATTTCGCCGACACGGCCGAAGCCAGGATCATGTGGCATTAGCCGGAGTACAGCGGTGAAACTTTCAGGCCGTCGACGTGTTGTATCTGTGCGATTTGGCCGATAAAGGTCTTTGTAGGCAAGCCAGATATCTTTCTGCACGCGAGTGGTGCTCAGCTCGATCGTCTCTGTCGTGTCTAGGTCCTCGAGTCGCTCGTATTTTCGCAGCGTCCAAGCAGCGAAAAGGTCGGCGGCGCAGTGCGCACCGCCATATAGATGGTCACTATAAATTCCAATGGAACTTTCTAAGTTGGCGATGCACGGGGTAAAGTCGCGCACCAAGATAACCGAAGGATGGGTTTTGATAATCAATAGGTGGTGGTGCAGCCAAACCAAGTTGTCGAGATGTTCGTCAAGTGGTACGAATGCCACCCGCTGGCGTTGAGCGAAAGAGTAGGGGGCGATTCCGAGTGCGAGCGCGTGGCCTAAACGGTCTCCCTTTTCCATAGCACAGAACCTTACGGTCTCGTCGATACGCCGCAAGCCGGTAAGCAGGTGTGAGAAATCTTCGCCGGCATGAATGCTCAAATATAACGCGGGGACGTTGGAAGAGGGCGTAGCGCTTTTACGACAGTCATTCCGAATTTTTCGAAGCATTGGGGCAAACAATTCGATAGGTCCTGTATTTTCGTTTCCCGCTACATCCAACCCTCTTAGAAGGCGACCAGCATGCCGGATCGGGCTGCTTCCGGTCAGTTCAACTGCGCGGCTTCGCGCTTGCCGAAACAGCGAAGTGAAGGCGTCGCCTTGAGTTTTAAATTTTTTCGATGTCGGATCCTCGCCTCGGCTGAAATGATAGACAAATTGAAAGCGGTCTATGTCTCCGGTTTTCTCGAGGTCTTCGACCAATTTGTTGAGTTTCTTTTCATCCACAAATTGTGGCCCAGCTTTTAGTGAGATGAACCGATTGGGGCGGATCAACGCTGGATGAATAGGCTTAACCGTTCCGGAGCCGCGCACCTTTCGGATGTAGGAAGAGTTGAATGTAATAAACTCGGTTAGCCCTATTCCTCGCATTACTGCATAGCTCCGCAGACAATGGATCGCATGGATGATTGCCAATCGTAGTGCGGCACGTAAAGGTCCGGTAGGGCATGCTGGATTCGACGTTTGCTCGTCGAGTATGAGTGCGGTCAAGAACATGAGCCAGGTGCTCCCAGCGTCGTTCGCAATGTGTTCGCCCTTCATTTCGATTGCTCGGCGAATGATGCACTGCACGGGCTCGGTTGGACTCGTATCCTTAATATAGGTAAGAAAACCCTTGCAGCGTATAAACAGGGTTTCCCAAGGAACGCTTCTTTTTTGTTCTGTTTGGGTATTGTGTGCCATAAACAATGAATTCATCATTTCTAGCTGTTCAGGATCGTCGTTCCTACTCCCGAAGACTTGACGTAACCACTGATTGACCAAAAATGGCAAGATCGCACATAGCTGGGGAATACCAATTCTGTGCGCACGCATTTGAGTGAATTCCTGAATGAGCGGCCAGTTGGCGTCCTCTCTGATAGCTTGTGGTTTGTCGCTGAGCAGCGCAAGGTAAGAGAGACCGATATTGGCTGCGCTTACCCCGGCCATGTGGACATGGCTGTCAGCATAGGGCGTGTGTGCATCGAAGGGCAGCGCGTGCGGACATTGTGACTTCGACCACGTTTCCACATCCCCCCACTGTTTTTTGCCTGTATGGAGGTCGTTTGCCATTAAGGTTGCGGCCAACAATGATGGATCAATCAGTGACATCAAGCCGGCATAGTCCGCCAACTTTTCATTTGGAACTTCGAACCGATCGGCTTTGCCCACAAGCCATTCTTGAGCCAACACGCGCAAGAAATCGAGCTTGTACAGCCCACCCTCGTTGGACACCCAATGCAAGGCAAGCGCATACTCGATGTCCTCTCGCCGCTGGTCATAGTGTGTGTAATCGCATATCGCCGCCGTGCGCACAAGGAGGGCTTTGTCTGTAGCGTATGAATCGTTCTTGATCGATTCGATGCAATGCACCAGCCATCGATCGGAACGCAGCAGGCTTACTGCTGCCAGCAGATCTAGGGGAACGCTCAGCACGGGTCAGTCCCGTACCGGTGTCTGCGCCAGCACTTGCTCCAGCTTGTGCGCATCCGGAACCGCGTATTTTTGCGCCTTATGCAGCAGGAGAGTTAGTTCATTGAAATAGACGGGTGCCACGTCCAGCGTGAGGGATTCCCATTTTGGAATTGCCATCAGGGTCTTGAGCAGCCGTGTAATTCCAGGGCGTCGTGTTCTAGTAGATAAGCCCGCGCTGTCGAGCAAGGTTGCCACGACATTTTTCAATGGGGCGGTAACGGACGGACTGGCCCCGTCACGCTCGGGCTTCAAATCCGACGAATTCCTTTTCTGGGGGCCGATCAAGAAAAGGCCGCGGCGATCGGGATCCACGAGATTGAAAACAGGATGCGTCTGCAGCGCCATGATGAGCGCTGCACGCTCGTCTGTTTGCTTTTGTTTTCCCAGCCCGCGCACATTGATTTGCCATGAGCGATCGGAGTCCCATTTTGCAGGATCGAGATCGATATGTGGTCCTGTCGCTACGTTCTGCTGGACGACCATCAAGTGATTAGGCTTCAAAAAGCTGGCGACCGCGTTTATGACGATCATCTGAAACCGTCGTGCGGCATGGCTTAAGGTATTTTGGGAGCCGGTTTCGTTCAAAAGGGCCGGACCTGCTTTCAGCGCGTTAATCTGGTTAAATGTCTTATTGAACACGAAGTAGAGAAGGTGCAGGAGACCACGTTGTCTTACTTGCTTCAGTACCTTTGCATTCTCAACCTGCCACTTTTTTACTTCAGTATTTAACCAGTTCTGCGCGCGATATAGCTCATCCCAATTTCCGCTCTTATCAGCTTGGTTATTGGCGGACTCCTCTTTCTCCTCGGTCGTGTGGCTAGCGGCAACCTCATTGCTGTCGTCGTCCTCCACTGGTTTTGTAGGAAAGATGGCATAGGTCGAATGAAATGGCGCGGATGTCAGGATTTTGCGTATGTGCGTGGCTCCCCCACGGTGGGCACCTGAAGCCGTTGAATAATCTTGCAAAAGACTGTCTAATAGCAACTCAAACGCCTTACCAAAAAAGACTTGGCGAGTTGCAGTGCCGGAACGCCCGTAAAACTCATGCGTCGTGTACAGATTAAGCAGCATGACCGCCCTTAAAAATTCATCCCTACTGGTTTCCGTATCTTCCTCGAGCATTGCGTACGTCTGCTTGACTGTCGTCTGGGATACAAACTGTAGGTACACGAAGTATTCCAGTGCGGGGTAGGGCACCTGCGTGCGTAATTTTTTCTCTAGCAAGCTTTTTTGGCTCTCGATATACGCTGAGCTGCGGCGCCTTTCCAGCATTCGTAACTGTTTCAGGCATTCGCCACTGAAATCGTAATGGTCGGCATCCTCAGGGATCGAAAACTGACGTTCGACGTTAAAAATTGGCAACTCGCGTAATGGCCGATCCAGCGGTTGTGGCGCATTTACGCCCCAACCCGATGAGGCGGCTAGCAACGTTTCACTTTCCGCGATTCGCCACCCCACCCAGTTTCGATGCGCTTCGCAATACTTCATCCAGCCTTCAAGCAATGTAGCCCGATAGGCGCCATGCTGGGCCTCCACAAACTGCTGTGCGGACCTGGCAATATCTCGATGACGTTTGGAAAGAGGCTTATCTCCTTCGTTGTAGGCTAGTCCGCTCCAAGCCTCCTGTTCACGTTCTAGATAGCGCACCGGTAACTTCACGAGCTGGATAAGTGTGCGTGCAGTGTTCGGAAGGAGAGAGGGTTTGCTGCCTTCTTCGCCATTGGTGAGGGGATAAACGAGCTCAGCCATCCAGGCCAGGTAAATGCTCAAAGGAATACCCTCCCCCTTTTTTGGGTCGCCCTGTATGACTTGGATGTAAGGTTGCAGAAGAGAAAGGGATGTAAAGCGCGTACGCAGGTGTGTCGGGAATAGCTTTTCGAGATAGTTTTCCGCCAGTTTCTCTCGATAGGTATCGTCGATGGCGTGCTTACTATGCTCCGCGAAATACTGTTCAGCCAACTGGCGATAAAGATTAATGTCACCTGAGACGAGGGGAATTGAAAACGGGCATGCCAACCAGCGGCGTAAAGTTTCCAATAGACCGTGCGCTCTGCCGAGAGACATGTCAATATCGTCGATATGGAACACAAACGCAGTTACGCCCAACTCCAGGCTCGCTAGGTACAGAAAGTAATGAAACCGCCATTCCCAGCTTTGCGCAATTTGGTAAGACAGGATGCGGTCGATACCGATGCCCATCGAGCTGCTGTCCGTGGGCGCGAGGGACTCGCCAAGGCTTTCGAGTGCGCGCAAATAGTCGTCGCTTGGCCGATCCAATTTATTGCGTACTGCCTGATGGACTTGTGCTACCAGATAACTGTCGAATCCTTCGTTATCTCGAATGAGGGTTGGATCGATCAGGGGGAGAAAACACAATCCTGATGTATTTGCGGTTGTCGTCCTCGCATCAGCGTCATCAGCAAACTCTTGGACAGACTCGACTTCTGACTGCCGCCACATCATTTCTAGGTTGATCATGAACGCTGTCTTTCCGGCACCGCGCGGTCCGTTGACGAAGATCGCATTGTACGAACGTTCCAACTCGTTTTGTCTTTTCTCTGGACTTGGCCTGTTCGACCACTCTTTCGCGTAGCGCCGCGCATTCTTCATGGCCTCATTCAATGCGCTCCTGACGAATCTAAACGCACCGTGCTGCCAGTTCTCATTGACCGGAAGACGCGTCGCGCTCCCGGTGCGGTCCAGATTCAAAAAAAGAGTTTGTTGTGCCACGTTCATCATCCATCCGCCATTGGCCAAGTTTTTTATCGCCACCGCTGCTCAGCAGTAGTTGTTGCCGTATTGTAATCAACAATGACAGTGGAGTGTAAGGAATAAGGGTTCTGTCGCGTTGTTGATCAGAGGGTAAAATTTTCCTGGAATGGTAGCAGAGTTGGAGGCCAAGAATTTGACACTCCAAGAAGAACTTGAGAAAGTCAGGGCACAACAGTTCGATGAGCCAGGTACGTTTCTGCTTCTCCCTCGCGACACCCACGCTCTGATTGACACAGGATCGCAGCGGAAAAAATAGACCTGGTCCAGCAAAATGGTGCAATCGTCTTCTGAAAATGACAGGTCTCGGATGGTTCATCGATATGATATCCAAATGAGTCGTAACTACGTCCCATTGAGCATAAAATATTGTCATTACTTAATCTCATTGAGGTAAGATGGCATACAAACTCAAATAAATTTCCAATTCGACCTCGCCTCATATGAACCGTACGATTTACTTTAATCTCTGTGCGCAGAAGCTTGCCGCGTTATCCTCTAAGATTGAGATATTGGGGAAGCTGAACATACTCCACGATCACAATCACTCCGAAGATTTTTACCTACATTTCCTCAATAAGTTGTATGGCTACAAGCTTGAAAATATGAATGCAATCCAAAACAATACTGAGGGAATCGATCTTTGTGATAAGGAAAATAAAATAGTCTTACAAGTTTCGTCAACTGCAACAAAGGTTAAGGTGGAGAGTGCGTTAAATAAGAATTTGTCATCGTATACCGGCTATTCTTTTAAGTTTATGTCTATTTCTAAGGATGCGGCAGCTCTACGGGCGCTCACCTATACGAATCCACACAATCTTACCTTCAGTCCACCTACAGATATTCACGATATTACATCGCTGCTGACCACGATCCGTAGTCTGGAAATTAATGCACAGCATTCCATTTACTCTTTTCTACAGGATGAACTTGATCCTGGGAGTCGGCAGATTTTTGTTGAAACAAATTTGGCTGCAGTTATTAATACTCTCTCACGGGAAGATATGCTCGACGGCTACGCGGCAGCTGTTCCTATTGCGTTTGATGTAGATAAAAAATTAATCTTGAATAACCTTAATTCGGCTGCTTTGATTGTAGAGGAGTACAAAATTCATCATCATCGCGTTACCCGACTGTATGAGGAATTCAATAGGGCCGGGAAAAATAAAAGCAACTCCGTTCTGAATGCGCTTATGATGATCTATGCAAAAAACACTTCAAATTATTCTGGCGATGAGTTATTTTTTAAAGTGGTCGATATTGCTATTGAGAAAATACAGTCAAGTGCTAATTACGCTCAAATTCCACTGGATGAGTTGGAACAATACGTAAGTGTACTTGCAGTTGATGCCTTCATTCGATGTAAGATTTTTAAGAATCCATCTGAGGTAATCCATGCTGTTACCTGAAAATATTCATCCATTGGCTAGCTTGTATTACATAGGATCTCACATTATTCAAGCGTTACGTGGAATCCACCGACCCGACATGCTTGAATTATTTGCAGAAACCCGCCTTTATTACAATGTTTCGATGCCGATTTTTGTTCTTTCGCTTGACTGGCTGTTTCTTGCAGATCTAGTAAAGCTTGATGATGATGGAAAGATAGTTCCATGTTTTTAAAAATGCTACAGATAGAAAATCTAAATGGAATCATTCGAAAAATCCCTTTCCATAAAGGACTGAACCTCATTGTCGACGAAACCATTGGCAGTGACCCTGAGGCAACGGGTAATAATGTTGGAAAGACTACGGTTCTGCGGTTGATCGATTTTTGTATGGGTGGAAAACCGCAACAGATTTATACCGATCCGGAAAATAATAAAAAAGAGTATACGGTTGTAAAGGAATTTCTTCAGAAAACCGAAGTATTGGTGACCCTAATACTCACAGAAGACCTCGATGATCAATTTGCAAAACAAGTGGTCATTGAAAGAAATTTTGCCACTCGCAAAGGTATTGTCCGAAAAATTGACGGGAAGTCACTAACGGAAGCAGAATTTCTCATATCGCTTACGAACCTTATATTTAGAGAGCATGGCGAAAAAAAGCCGTCCTTGGCGCAGCTTTTGGCACATAATATTCGTTATAAGGATATCAGCCTTTCAAATACTCTGAAGAATGTTAACCAATGGACAAAAGATGAGGAATATGAGGCTCTCTATCTTTTTATGTTGGGTTGCGACTTCTCTCAAGGCGATGAGAGGCAAAAGATCCTGACGGCGATACGTGTAGAAAATATATTCAAAAGCCGCCTTGAAACGTCGCGCACGCGCTCAGCCTACGAAGCATCCTTGGGCGTACTAATGGGGCAGATAGACGCTTTGAATGCTCGGAGAAGTACGTTCCAGGTGAATCCTGATTTCCAAGATGATTTAACGGAGTTAGATCGTGTCACCTATCTTATAAGCGTCGAAACTGCGGAGATAGGTCGCGCTACGCTACGAAAAAATCTTATTGATGAGGCTGTTCAAGACTTGTCAACGAGTCGTGTCGAGATCGATATAGAGCAGTTGACTAACCTTTATCGCGAAGTAACAACCCGGCTTGGTGGAGTGCAAAAATCATTCGATGAATTAGTTGATTTCCACAATCGAATGATTGATGAAAAAACAAGGTATATCGCAAAAGAGATTCCACAGCTGGAAATTGATATCGCTATGCGTCGACGAAAACTAACGGATCTCCTGCAACTTGAGAAACAATATTCCGATAAAATAGCAAAGAATGGCACGCTCGCTCAGCTCGAATTATTAATCGGCGAACTAAGCGAAAAGGAAAGGCAGCGAGGCGAATACGAAACAGTTATTCTGCAGATACGGGGAGTAGAAATAGAAATTACTAGGCAAACCGCTTTATTAACGAAAATCGACACTGATCTTTTTTCTGATGATACGCGTGCGGCGGTTCAAGTGCAGGTAGATAAGTTCAACAAAGTATTTTCTCGTGTATCTAACGAACTGTACAATGAGAGTTACTTTTTGAGCTTTGATGTTACAAAGAAAAATGGCCAGAACATCTATAAGTTCAATACTTTTAACTTAAACCTTAGTTCAGGAAAAAAACAAGGTGAAATTTCTTGTTTCGATATCGCGTATACATTGTTTGCTGATGAAGAGAATATTCCATGCGTCCATTTTCTTCTAAACGACAAGAAGGAGTTGATGCACGATAATCAACTTACCCAGATAGCGCGTTTAGTCGAGCGAGAAAATGATCATGTCCAGTTTGTAGCATCGATACTACGTGACAAACTGCCTGCGGAATTGAACAACGAGGAATTCTTTATCGTTAAACTATCTCAGCAGGACATGCTTTTTCGTATTAAGGACGGAGCAAATTAATCTATAACGGCCTTGATGGCGTACCCTGGGAAGGAGACTTAGGAACATTTTCCGTACTGGATTCGAGTCTGTAAACCCTACTGTTACGGAGAGTCATTTGGAACCATTCTCATTTTATTTTGGCGTGCAGCGGTGTGATCGGACTCGAAGCGATATACTTTTTCATAGAAAACAAATAAGGACTCGACATGATTGGAAGACGCACGAAATATTCCCTTTCCCAGTTACTTGCACTGCAAGAGCATTCGGTAATCTACGTGCTGTTATCGAAGTACGGTGCCAGGCTTGGAGGGAACAACCTCGTTCAAATAGCCAACTGCGTTGAGTCGTTAGATCCTCATGTCCTGCTTCAGATCCTTGGTGAAGTAGCAAGCACCACGAGCGACTTGCGTGCACCCGTTAGCCCAAAGGTTCGCTTCGATGAACGCATGTACGATCTCACCCAATGTCTGGCGCTCGACGGCTATGCCATCACCGAAAAAAAACTGACTCAGATGGATCCATCCATTGCAGACGTTTCCCCTATAGACGACGATCTCATTGAGGCGCTGAAGAACAGCGGCGCCCCGCGCAGAATGGAAATCATCCAAAAAATTGCCGACTCTGCCCAAGCTTTCAGGAGCAATCCTCCGGACTATAACGGCTCGCTAACCAATGCTCGCGTGGCCCTCGAAACGCTTGCAAGTGATATCGCGCAAAACGTCCAACCGGCGCCGGGCCGACCTCCCGTCAACCAAACAAAATGGGGAGACGTGTTGATGCATCTGCGCTTTGCTGGCGAACTGACAATCGAAGAGGAAAAGGGCTTGGCCGGAGTTTTTTCCTTTCTAAGCCCAGGGGCACACCGCCCCGTAGGAATTCCAGAGGTACAGATGACTAGACTCGGCCGTTCGTTCGCACTGAATATGTGCTGGTTTCTATTGCAGAATCATGTAGCTGGAATGTCGGCCCATAGACCATAATTTCCACCTTCAGCCAATGAGCCCTAATTAAACAAGGACGAAAGTGCGTGATCTAACCGAGCTTGACCAGGAATTTCTTGATGAACTATCCAAGAGAGCAGTTGAGGATTTCCACGTTCAGTTACTTCTTGAGATAATTGCAGAGTTAAATGCCGCACTTCATGAAAAGCGCGAAATTCGAGTGACCTATCACCCGATGCTCGCCCTTACGATGGCAGCACACGGGGCCTCTCAGGTCGATGCAATACGATTCGTATCAGGAGTGAACTCCTTGCGACAGGGCGAGGTAGAATAAAGTGGACCCATCAGTCAAGACACTTTGCCGGTTAGTTTAAGCTGTGCCCATTTCTACTGCATCAGCTGCTCGGCGCTGTCCCGTACTGCTCTTTTTCTGCTGCTTTTCACTGTCGCCGCCGAACCTGTCGACGATCAGCGCGCCGCCTCCGATACCGGCTCTGTAGACCTGGTCGGGCGTTTGGTAGCCCAGCGACTGGTGCGGCCGTTCGGCGTTGTAGAACGCGAAATATTGCGCCAGGCCCACCATCAGTTCCGCCATGTTGGCGTAACCCTTCAGATACACGTCCTCGTACTTCACGTTGCGCCACAACCGCTCGACGAAGATGTTGTCCAGCGCTCGCCCACGTCCGTCCATGCTGATGCTGACGCCTTCGCGCTTGAGCACATTTGTAAAGGCCGTGCTGGTGAACTGCGAACCCTGATCGCTGTTGAACACCTCCGGCCGTCCATGGTGACGCAAGGCATCCTCCAGGCAATCTACGCAAAACGACGCATCCATGCTGTTGCTAATGCGCCAGGACAGCACCTTGCGACTG